>CACXYH010000047.1 GCA_902771785.1 uncultured Prevotellaceae bacterium | reverse complement strand
AGGTGGCCGCCTTCACTATATTGCAATATATCAATCTTCTCAATCACAGGCCTATAGGGCAAGTTAAGTATGCATTATTTTAATTCATCCAACAGGTTATTATATATAAATATGTATAAGGTCACGACGCCTGCCGGCTATCGCTTGCCCAACTTATTAAACTGATTCATGGTGATGTCGATACCCGCAAGCACAAAGCTCTTGATGATTTCTACGGCGGTATCGATGCTGGGCTGCAGCGTCTTCAGGTCGTCGTCGGTATATCGGCCCAGCACCCAGTCGATTTGTCCGCCCTGCGGATAGTCGTTGCCGATGCCCATGCGCAGACGGGCATACTGCTGACCAATAAGCTGCTGAATGTGGCCCAGCCCGTTGTGTCCGCCATTGCTGCCGCTGGCTTTCAGGCGGAAAGCACCCAGCGGCAGCGCCACATCGTCGCTGACGACGAGCAGCCGCTGCTGGTCGATGTTCTCCTTGTTGAGCCAATAGCGCACGGCATTTCCACTCAGGTTCATATAGGTCGACGGTTTCAGCAGAAACACTTTCCTACCCTTCAGCGACGTTTCGGCTACGAAGCCATAGCGGCGGTCGGCAAAAGAAATATTGGATGCTTTCGCAAAAGCATCCAATACCATAAATCCAGTATTGTGGCGGGTCAGGTCGTACTCGTCGCCGACATTTCCCAAACCAACAATCAGATACTTGTCCATAGCTCTGACGATTACTCAGCAGCGGCAGCAGCGGCAGCCGACTTCGAAGCACGAGTCTCCTTCACCGAGCAAACAACCACCTGAGCGGGAGTAGCCAGCTCGAGACCCTCGAAGCTCAGTTCACCCACCTTGATAGCCTTGCCCAGGCCAAGGTTAGTAACGTCGATGTTGAGGATTTCAGGAATCTGCTTGTAGGGAGCACGAACGTCAATCTTACGGATGCTGAGGTTCAGCTTACCACCATCGCGCACACCCTGAGCCAGACCATTCAGCTTCACGGGAATACCAATAGTAATGGGCTTCGTCTCGTTGACCTCGAAGAAGTCTGCGTGCAACAGAGCATCGGTAGTGGGGTGGAACTGCAGCTCCTTAATGATAGCCTTGTGCTCCTTGCCGTCGATGTTGATGTTGACCACATAGACATGAGGAGTGTAGACCACCTTGCGCAGCTCGGCTGCTGAAGCAGCAAACGACAAAGCCTGGGGCAGACCGTTCTCACCTTTTTCCTCACCATACAGATTGCAGGGAACGAATCCCTCCTTGCGCAGCATCTTCGATGCCTTCTTGCCAGTAGCCTCGCGCTTCTGGGCATTGATTGAAATTACATTCATTTGTGTTACTCTAAATTAAGTTTGTTAAACTAATAATGTTGCTTTTTGCTTAATTCGCCATCACACTTTATACATGTGCTTTCCGAAAAAGCGGTGCAAAGGTAAGAAGAAAATATGAAATAAGAGTTATGAAATGGCACTTTTTTTGCAAAAAGGCCGCGTTTTTCTTGTACAATAAGAGAAAAATGCCTATATTTGCATCCGATAACAAATAAGACTAAGTAAAAAATCAACAGAGAGAGCTCAGATGATTAACAGAGAAATCATAAGAATTAAGATTGTTCAGTTAACCTACGCGTACTATCAAAACGGTAACAAGAACATTGAGACGGCAGAAAAAGAACTTTTCTTCAGCCTATCGAAAGCCTACGATTTGTATAACCACCTACTGGCACTCATCGTGGCCATCACGAAAGAATCGCGTCGGCGACTGGAGGTCTTGCAGGCAAAAGCAAAGCGCGAGGGCACACCAGAGCCTTCGACGAAGTTTGCATTCAACCGCTTTGCGCTGCAGTTGGAAGAAAACAAGCAGTTGTGCGACTTCAACGAGACGCAGAAGCACACATGGACCGACGAGCCGGAATTCGTGGGAAAACTGTTCGAGCAGATTGAACAGAGCCAGACCTACAAAGACTATATTAATAATAATGAAGACAACTACGCCGCCGACCGCGAGTTGTGGCGTAAGTTGTATCGCACCCTGATACAGGAGAACGAAGACCTGGAGGCACTGCTCGAGGAGCAAAGCCTGTACTGGAACGACGACAAGGACGTGGTGGATACCTTCGTGCTGAAGACCATCAAGCGCTTCGAAGAGAAGAACGGCTCTAAGCAGGAACTGCTGCCAGAGTACGACTCGGAAGAGGAAAAGGACTATGCACGGAAACTGTTCAGAGCCACCATCCTGAACGCCGACGAATATCAGCACTACATGAGCGAGGCTTCGCGCAACTGGGATTTCAGCCGACTGGCCTATATGGACGTGATTATCATGCAGATAGCCATTGCCGAGATGTTCACCTTCCCCAGCATTCCGCTAAGCGTCACCATCAACGAGTATGTGGAGCTGGCCAAATACTACAGCACCCCGCGTAGTGCCGGCTACATCAACGGCATGCTTGACGCCATTGCACGCCACCTGGTGAAGACCGGCCGACTGCTGAAGAGCATTGAACCGGCCAAGCAGTAAAAAGTAGTAAAGACAATAGAAACAACAAACAAAAACAACTAAAAAGGATATGACAAACTTTGTATTAGCAGCACAAGCCGGAGCCAGTGGCGGCGGCATGAGCATGATTATCATGATGGTGGCCATCTTTGCCATCATGTATTTCTTTATGATTAAGCCTCAGCAGAAGCGCCAGAAGGAAATACAGAAGTTCCAGAACGAACTGACCGAGGGCACTCAGGTAGTGACAGGCGGAGGCATCTATGGCACCGTGAAGAGTATTGACCTGGCTAAGAACACGGTCGACGTGAAGATAGCACGTGACGTGGTAGTCACCGTAGACAAGGCCTACGTGTTCAAGGACACGGCAAACACTCCGCTGCAGAAGTAAAAAAACATCCGCATACGAGTGAAGCTGCGTGACATCTACAATTCCATCAGTAATTTCCTGTTCAGCCGAGCTAACAGGGAATTTCTGATTTTTCTTTTCTTTCTCGCCCTGTCGGGCATCTTCTGGCTACTGATGACGCTCAACGAGACCTACGAGAAAGAATTCAGAGTTTCCGTACACATCACTGGAGTACCCAAGAATGCCGTGCTCACCTCGCCTGAGGTCGACACCGTGCGTGTCACGATTCGCGACAGAGGCATCGTGCTGGCTTCCTACATCTATGGCGACGAGCTGAGAGGCGTCAGCGTCAACTTTAAGAATTACGCAAATAACAACGGTACTGGCAACATCTCGGCACAGGACATCCAGAAACTGGTGGCTGCAAGGCTTTCGGCCTCATCGAAAATCACGGCCGTAAAACCGGAGCGGATAGACTTCTACTTCAACTATGGAGAAAAGAAGCTTGTGCCGGTGAGATGGAGCGGGCGCGTCATTCCCGAAGAGCTCTACTTCATCTCCGACGTAGACTATTCGTCCGACAGCATTACCATCTATGCTGCCCCGGAGAAGCTCGACAGCATCAACATGGTGTACACCGAGCAACTGAACTACGTCGGTTTCCGCGACACACTGAGCATCAGCTGCCAACTGGCTAAGATGCAAGGCGTGAAAATGGTGCCCGAGCGCATCAACCTGAAATTCATGACCGACGTGCTGACCGAAGAAAGTATCGACGGCATACCCATCCAAGGCATCAACATGCCTGCAGGGAAAGTGCTACGCACGTTCCCATCGAAGGTCAGGGTACATTTCGTGACAGGTGTCAGCGTGTTCAGAGCACTCACGCCCAACGACTTCTACGTAGTTGCCGACTATAATGAGCTGAAGAACAATCCCTCGCCCAAGTGCAACATCTACCTGAGACGTGTTCCCGACGGCATTTCGCGAGCCAAACTCGACTTGAAAGAGGTTGACTACCTTATCGAAGAACAAAACTGACATGAAGATAGGAATAGCCGGTGGAATAGGGAGTGGCAAGAGCTACGTGTGCAAACTACTTGCCAAGCGGGGCATCAACGTGTATGATTGCGACGATGCCGCCAAGCGACTGATGCGCACAGACGAACAGCTCAAGGAACAGCTCACAAAGCTGATAGGCCCGCAAACCTACGTAGACGGCAGACTGAACAAAGCTGCCGTAGCCACTTTTCTGCTTTCAAGCGAAGCTAACGCCCATGCCATTGACGCCATCGTTCACCCTGCCGTGTTCCGCGACTTCGAAGAGAGCGGCCTGGTGTGGATGGAGAGTGCCATCATGTTTGAGTCTGGCGCCGACCGGTATGTAGACAATGTGGTGATAGTCACCGCGCCAGAAGAGGTGCGCATTGAACGCATCATGAAGCGCGACGGCATCAGCCGCGAGAAAGCACAGGAATGGATGCAACGCCAATGGCCACAGGAGAAGGTTCGCCAACTGGCCCAATATGAGATCATCAACGATGGTCGTCAAGACTTAGACAGCCAGATTGCCGACCTCCTTCAGAAACTGTCAAATACAAGAAACACCCATCAATTATTATAAACGAAGAAAAAAAATGCAACAGACAATTTTAGCAATCGCCGGTAAGCCCGGCCTTTACAAACTCATCACGCGTGGTAAGAATAATCTCATCGTCGAAGCACTCGACGCTACTCACAAGCGTCAGCCTGCCTTCGCTACCGACCGCATTACCTCGCTGGCAGACATCGCCATGTTCACCGACACCGACGACATTCCCTTGATGGACGTGCTCGACAGCCTGAAGACGCTCGAAGAAGGCAAGGCTGCAAGCATCGACTACAAGAAAGCCAGCAGCGACGAGCTGCGTGAATACTTTGCCAAAGTGCTGCCCAGCTTCGACCGTGAACGAGTTCACGTAAGCGACATCAAGAAACTGCTGCAGTGGTACAACATTCTCATCGCCAACGGCATCAGCGACTTCAAGGAAGAACTGAAGCCCACCGAAGGCGACAATATTGACGACCGCAAAGAGGAGAAAGAATAAGGCGAATTAATCTTACTGCTCAAGCAGAATGACCGTAGCCGTCTGATTGTTCATTCGCGGCATGGTTCTACCCACAGGAGCACCTATGTAGGTTGGGTCACAAACCACATAGTGCTCCTTATTTAATTCTATGTAATCGCCCTTGACATCCTCCGTGAAATGGACTGCCATAGCCAGGTGGCCCGGATAATAGACCAAGATGACCTTGAGGCCCAACAGGTCGCGCACCAGACGAGACAGCAGAATGGAACGGTCTTCACAGTCGCAATAAGGATAGTAAAGCGTCTCCTCGGCAAAGAAGGCACGGTCGCCTCCCCACACCTTGTCGTCGTATTCATAGACAAATGCCGTCTGTACCCAGTTCAGCAATCGCTCCACAGACTCCTTCTGGCTCTTACCCTCAATGTATTTCTTCAGAGCAGGCAAGAGGTTCTCGCGTACACTTGCCTCGAAAGGCATGTTGGCATACATGGCCCAACGAGTCATGAAGTTGTTGTCGAGCATCGAGCTGGGATAGTCGTTGCAGAACTTTATCAGGTTCTGGTTAACCGTTGTTCTTACAATCATCTCAGGAAAAGCATCCGACTTTAGCAAGCGAACCTTCGAAGGGTTTTCTGCCAGGACCTGAGACTGCGGGATGAGCAGCGACAGCGGCTGTTCCTTCGGATAGCTGGCCTCGCAGATGTTGAGATGCTCAATTTGCGAGCCATAGATAAAGAAGTGCTCGTCGTCAATCTCGTAATATGGCTGACTGTAGATGTGATGCTTGGAGGCATACAGAAGACACAGGCGACCATCCGAAACGCCCATTCTCATCTTATAGCCAGACTGGCAGAACAGGTACGACATCAGCAGCGTTGCCTCATTGGACTTGCCATGACAAGCCACGCTCATCGAATCGAGCATCATCAGATAGGCCCAGTCGCTGAGCTGATGGCGTGAACGAAGGGCCAGACAATCGAAGATGGTATTGTCGAAGTCGGCCTTTGAAAGCAGCTTCCATGCCGAAGCAACGGCACGGGGCGAACTGTCTTTCAAGGTCAGCTCTTCTTTCTCGGTATAGCGAATGCGAAGAGGAGTACCATAGAAAGTGAACTCAGCATAGGACACCCCTGTATTATCTTCGACCTCCTCTTCCACTTTCTCTTCTTCTTCATCATTCCCTTTGCCTTCTTCCTGCTCATGAATGGGGACCACAGGCACCGGTTGGGGCTTAATAGTAGGAAGACGAAGCACCTGACCGTCAATCTTCACCGGGACGCCATCGATGGCCTTCATTCTGTCTTCTTTGGGCATCACCACGGGCGGCACTTCCTTCTCTTTTGGCTTTGGAATGGGAGGCTTGGCACCATACCATTTCCAAGCTTTCTCTACGAATTCCGCATATTCCTTGTTGGCCTGACTGCGAAACTCGTCGTACTCCTTCCAGGCCTCACGTTCAAAGTCGTCGAACTCCACTTCAAACTCATCCTTCTTCATGCCGGCAACCTCGCGAGTAACCGTAGCAGGGTCGCTATGCCGATGGGCTGTCAGCTCACCGCGGCCCTTCAGACGTGCTTTCATGTAAGCCAAATATTGTGCCGTCAGCGTCATGACGGTCGTATGACGGTCGCTCAGCATGCTCTTCAAGACAGCACGTCCGGGCTGCTGCAGCGTGTACTGCTTGCCGGCAGCTTCGTCCAGCAACACAATCTGTGCCTTATAGGCCAACACGAGAACGTTCTGCGGAGTTAGTTTTTCACGAAGCTTTACCTCACGCTTCTTGCCGTTTTCCTCCACATCAACGTGTCCCGTTACGCTATACACCAAATACTGCTGAGCCTGCAACAATACAGCCCAACATGAGACGCACAATAATATGATAAGTCTTTTCATCTGATTTCCTTATTTATTAAACATCTTCTTACAAAGGTCATAAAACTCATTGGCACCTGACAAGAATGGGAAGGAGGCGAAAGCCCATCCAAAACTGACATTGACATGGAAGTAGCTGAACAGCAGGAAGCCTATCCACAAGAAGAAGCCCATCCACATAAACAAGATCCAACCTTTCAAGAAGGTCGTGGTAAAGAGGAAACGGCTCACCTCGTTTTTCCGGCCTTTAGCCCACTTCACGAATGACTGCAGCATTACCCACGTCAGCCATGAGACGAAAAACATCAGTATGGCCGTCAACCAGACAGGGAGAACTTTCACGTCACTCTGTTCTAACAATGTCTGGATGGAGTAAGCCAGCAGTTCTACACCTGCAATCTGTCCTAACGGCGTATAGTGCATGTCGGACAATTCATGCGTCGCACCAAACAGCACGACATTGTCTTTGATATAGTCAGAATAGTAGGCAATCGAATCAGGCGGAATGACGCGGAACACCTTCGGCGTGAAATTGATATTGATTTTCTTTTTCGAGTTATCGAATAATTGCTCTCCGGCATAGAGGTTTACGACTTCTGCCACCAAGGAGATACGCTTACCATCGCCACAGCTAACCTGGCGCTTGATGCCACCATAGAGTGAACGTTCGAAATTGGTGTACCCTTCGTGTATGGGAACGATATCAGCAAAGAAAGAATGAATTTCCTCTTCACCATTTTCCGAGTTATCCAATAGTCTGAACGAGAACACCTGGCTGGTATCTGCCATCGCAGCCTCCATGATGCGCATATCGCCCAAGGTGTCTTCTTTCAGGCCTTCGAAAACGACATCGATGCCCACCACCTTGGGCTCGCAGGCATTTACTGCTTCCAATGCCTCGGCAATAGCTCCACGGCCGGGAAGATCAGTCATGTCGACAATCGTCACCACATGGCTCGTATCAGTATGCTCCGACTCTTGAAGCACCTGATAATAGATATCGCTCAGCGTAAACTCTTTCACCACTTGCGAAACGGGATTCAGGAATGACACGTTCAGCGCCACCAATGCCATGAGTCCCATTGCTACGTAAGCAATCAAAACAACGATAACACGCCTCATTTCGTAATCTTAATAAACTTGGTCACAACCTGCACCTCGGGGTCTTTCTTACGCAGGTCAACCAGCCATTTCTGAAACTGCAGGAATGGCAAATAGGGCAGATGCTCTACTTTCTTGAACTTTTTAGTCTTATAGGCTTCAAGGTCTGAATTGTCGGTAATGTCAATATCCAGGCCTGAATAGAACTTATTAGGCGAGAAAACAATATACACCTGATTAATCTCTTGCTCGCCGGCACAGGTCAGGAAGAGCTCCCTGTCAGGGTCGTCGATGAAGAGATAACGGTGATTACGGCGCACAATGCAAAGCTCTTCGTCGTCGAAAGGCATGATGCGATAAGCATTACGCTCGGCATCCAGCAGGTAGACGTTCAGATAACCATTCGCAGGAGAACGGAAGGATACGTAGAAGCGGTTGCCGTCTTTGAATTCCTCGGCTTCGTTATCTTCGTTCTTTCCGTTTCTGAGCAGCTTCACGTCAATGTCCACCTTGGCAAAGTTCACCTCACGTGCCTTTCCTTTCACGGTAGCAAAGACCACCAGCTTGCCATCCTCCACGCGCTCTTCAGTTTTTTCGCTGAGGGTTTCTATCCACTCACCTTTCACCTCGCTACCTCCCAACGAATAGAATGAACCCTTGGAACGGGCATTCTCGTTGCTTATCATCACCGTATTACTCTGAGACACGATGGTGCCAAACTCCTTGGCCAGAGCATCAATCTTAGCACGTTCGATAGCGGTTGTACGGGCTACGTTCAGCGCCTCATTGCCAGGCATGATGTAAGTGTACTCACCCTCCACTGTCTTCACCTTTTGGGCGCAGACAGGAAGGGTGAGTATGAAGGTCAATACAACTAATAAGGCCTTACACTTCATTTGCCTAACAGTTTTTCAAGTTCCGGTGTGAGCTTCTCGCCATCCTGCTCCATCTGCTGGCGAATGCCCTCACGCACCATCTCGCGGGCTTTGTCCATGCTGTAGAACGTCTGGACGCGGACCTCAATGTTTCCGTTCTTCAATTCGCGATAGGCTTCCACCACGGGTGTCGTCTGTCCGAGTCGAGTAGAAATGATGCCCTTGGCCTTCTTCAAGGTCTTCGTCAGCGAGGCTGCCTGCTGCATAGCTTTCTGGTCGTTGCCAACGTTATTGTCAACGATTTGCGTGATGCGCTGTTCCAGGCTACCAGCCAGATTGAGGCGGGCCAGCTCCAAAGCCTGAATCTTACCTGCATCGTAGAACTCTGCCTGCGACGTAGCATCACCCCAAACATACTTCGGAGTAATCAGGTCGTCCTCGAACTGGTTCATAAACAGGACTGAGCGCTCCAGCTGCTGCTCCAGAGGCAGCTGACCTGGCATTACCTTCCAGCCTTCTTTCGTCATCTGCTTGGCCTGTTTCTTCACTTCCTTAGAAACTTTGGCCGACATTGACTTACGGTTGGCCTTCATCACCTCAGCTCTATCCTTCATCTTTTGCATGGTCGTCTCAGGAGTTTGCTGAGCATAAACCGAACCACTTACAAACATTGCAACAAGTGCAATAACGAAACTTTTTTTCATATCCTTCTAATATTATAAAATTAATCAATACATCTTTCGCAACGATCAGAAACTAAACGAGCGCCAGGTGTCGGCCACGCTGCCCGAAGGATTGGTGGTCGGGGTCTGAGCCTTACGCATCTTCTGCTGAAGGGCACCCTTAGAGACGTTCTCCTTCAGATTGTCGGACAGTTCACCAAACGATACGAACTCGTTCTTCTGAATCTCCTTAATAAGATAATAGGTAAAGAGGCCATGTCCCTGCTCAGGATAGCCTTGGGCAGTCTCATTGCCCTGGGCTGCGGCAAACACCACCATGGAGCCATTACCGCTGATGGCTTCGTCCTTGGCTCTGACGGCAACACCGCGCTCACCCTCGACGACGCCCTCGTCATCACGGTTCACGCCGCTGAAGCAGGCATCGAGGAATACGGAGGTCTGATTGAAGGCAAGGTCGTTCAGCTTGTCGTAGAATCTATCAAGAGCGATACCACGACTGGGGCTGGTGCCGCGAACATCGGTAGGCAGCAGATAGGCCTTGTTTCCATCCTTGACATCAGGCACGCCATGACCAGCATAGTAAACCAACAGCTTCTTCTCCTGGCGGTTGGGAATCTGTTGGAGCCAGCCTTCCAGCTCCTCTTCCAGAATCATTGCCTTCGTGGCGTCCTCGGAAATATGGACGTTCTCGACAGGAATGCCGAGTGTCTTCTTGCAATACTCGCCAAAGACTCTGGCATCGTGGATGGCATAAGGCACGTCAGAAACAAAACGATAGTTCTGATTGCCGATGATCAATGCGTAAGTATTTGAACGAACGAAATCGCTGACAGGAATAACCGAGTCGACATCGGCAGTAGGATAGTCGTAGTCTACCTGTGCAAAAGTACGCTCAGGCACCTTTGCCAAGCCGAACTCATGGCAGTTATTGGCATTCACATAACTGGGAATACGACGAATTTCGCCATTGTAGAGGGAGTGACGCACCACATTGTCGATTTTCACCTCGCTGGCAAACACATAATGTCCAAGGATGGCGGTGGGGCCCACCTCGATAGAGTTGAGGTTCGAGCACGACATAAAAGCTTGGTCGCCTACGCGGCACTGGTCGGGAATCTTCACAGAAGTGAGCGACGAGCAATTGGCAAATGCAATCGTCTCGATGGCGCGCAGCTTCACAGGCAGCGACATGGTGCGCAGACGACCGCAGTTCAAGAAAGCACCCCACCCGATTTCCACCAAGTACTGATCCATGAATTCCACATCGCGCAATTCTGTACAGTTAGCAAAGGCACACGAACCAATGCGCACGATGCCTTGACCGATGACGAGCTTCTTGAAAGGCAGCTTGCGTTTCACCCAAGGAGCAAGATTCTTCTTCGTATCGTAGTCGTCAATCATCACATACTGTCCCTTCTTGTTGACATTGGTGATTGCGAGCGTATAGCCATCAAAGCTCCAATGAGCATCAACGCCACAACTACCCTCGTCCTGCTGGATTGTCTGTGCCATAGCCGATGGCATACTCAATATGGTTACCAGAACCATTAAAATATATTTCTTCATAGCTGTTCCTATATTTAATTGTTAAATGATAATCGTCATGTATTTATTTTCCAAACCTGATCTGGAGGTACACCCTATTGTTGGTCAGGTCAAACTTGTACTTCTCATCGCCGAAATCACCTGTTGTCATCGACTGATATTTGAAGGTTTGCTTGCGACGCTCGTAGCCGACACCGATGTTCTTCCACGACATGTTGACACCGAAGGTATGGCTAAGTCCGTGGCCCCAGTCCATCTTCAGATTGTTCTCCATGGTCTTATAGCCCGTGCTGTTCTTTTCGGTATTAACATCAGCCTTCTCGTTGTTCTGCATCCAGACAATTGATGCATGGTAGCCAATGTGATAATACAAATGGAACTTCAGGAAGTGAAGTCCGTCGGCCTTGTTGACGTAGTTAAACGGAGCGAGCGTCAGCGACGGGCCAAAGGTCATTCCGTAGTCAGCCTCATACTTCTCCAGCAGCCAAGGCGTGTAGTAATAGGAATCACGGTTCGTTCCCGTTCCCACGGTAAACAAAGTATCACTATTGTAGAGCTTGGCACCACCTTCTGCCTTGAAATGGTTCAAACTGAGGTCAATGCCGATAAAGTCGAAGCCAAACGTGGCCGTGTTGGCAATGGGTTTCTTGTGCAGGCGATAGGTTCGTCCTACCTGAAACGTCACGCCCCAGTCGCTTTTGAACTCGGGCACCGATGTTGCACCCTGTGCGGCTGTAAGGCCTGTTGGTATGTTCTCCTTAGGAGTTAGTTTCGTGTTATTATAAGAAAAGTTCACGAAACTTCTGTACTGCCACACTTTACGGAAGTGCCTGTTCTGGGTAGAGCGGGAGGTTACGGCCTCCTGTTCTTTAATGATGCTACTGATGGTTACGATTTCGGCTGTGTCTTCTTTCCAGTCAATGTTTGAAAGGCGTGTGTCTTCCTTGACATCTTGAGCATACACCGTAGAGGCGAACAGACAACACCACAAAAATACGAATTTCTTCATTTGTTTTGTTTTAGTTTAATAATAGAGGTTAGAGCTATACCATTTTCACAATTGTTGTTGTTAACGGCAGGTTTATCAGCTCATCATAAGCTGATTTTGTTTGCAAATATACGAAAAACTTTCGAAACACATAAAGTGGAGCCTATATTTAACATATATTTACTATTACTTTCTCAGATGAGGAAGCAAGAAATCTTCACATAAGAAAACGGATGGAAGGCAGCAACGTGCTGCCTTCCATCCATATAGTCCTTTAATTTCCTGAGGAAACAGGTTAGAAGCGCCCGCCTCCGAAACCGCCTCCACCGAAGCCGCCTCCGCCGAAGCCACCGCCACGGTTGCCGCCGCGATTACCGCCACGGTTGCCGCCGCCGAAGCCGCCCATGCCCATTCCCATGCCCATGCCGCCACGCATGCCACGACGGGCCTCGCGGGTGCCAAAGAGGTTGATGCGGTAGATGACATGCAGCATAGCGTAGCTGGTAATGGCATTGTACTCGTTATCAGTACGTGCCATGTCAGAAATCGTTCGCGAGAAGTTCGACTGCTGTCCGAGAATATCGTAGAACTGCAGCGATACGGTGAGGGGACGGCCCTGCAGGAAGCTCTGAGCAATCTGAGCGTTCCAGATGAGCTCGTTGGTGTTCATCGAAGCGTCGTTGAAACCACGACGGCTGTTCATACCCAAGTCAGTAGCGATCTGCGTGCCCCAAGGCAGCGTAATCGTTGAATTGAAGCCGTAGGCAAAGTTCCAGGTGTCGAGGTCGGACTGAGGCTGCAGTTCGTTACGTGTGCGCTGGTAGTTAGCCGAGCCGTTCAGCTCCACCTCGAGCCAGTCGTTACGATAGCTGGTGCCAATGCGTCCACCCAAGTTGTTGGTATTGGTGACATTGCGCACGTTCTCGTTATTCTGGAACAGGTAGCTGATGCGGTGGTTAAAGTTGTCGTTCACCGAAATATTATAGCTGAAGTAGCCAAGTGAGTCGATGGCTGAACTCCACATGATGTTACCGCCTGCATTCCAGTTGCCGTTGATGTTTTCAGGACGCGTCTCACGTGCGCCTGTCGTTGCATCGTATTTCACCATGCTGGCAATGCTGTTCGACGTCATCGAGAAGTTGGCGTTGGCGTTGATGAAGCGCTGGTGATTCATGATGTAGTTGTTGAAGCGCAGGTTGAACGACTGTGTGAACGAAGGCTTCAGGTCGGGGTTACCTCTTGTCTTGTTCATCGGGTTGGTATCGTCGTTGATGTCAAGCAGCTGCTCGATGGAAGGCTGGCTGGTGCTGCCACGATATTCGAAGCGCAGCTGGCCCTGCTGGTTGAAGCGCCAGCGGAAGTTGGCCGTCGGGCTCCAGTTAGTGACGGTACGGTTGACGACGGTATCGACACCCAAGTAGCGCTGGGTGTACTCTGAACTCTGCGGAATAATCTGAACACCTACGTTGAAGTCATAGGTATTGCGGATGAAGCGCAGCATGATCTCACCCGTGTGAATGAAGTTCTTGTAAGCCGAGTAGCGGCTCTGGTCCTTCGTGTAGTACGGGTCGCCATACGATGGGCTGTAGCCTGGGCTGATCCTGTTGAAATACTCGCCCCAGTTGCGATAGCTGGGATAAACGTCATTAAGTGCGAAGCCATGAGTGGGGTCAGAATCTATGGCGTATGGCCGAGGCTGTGAGTAGTCGTAGGTCTGACGGTCGCTCTCGTTATAGCGATACTGGAAGGTATAGCTGAACTGCAGGAACGTTGCGTAGGCGATAGGCTCGCTATAGGTAGCACGTGCGCTGTAGTCATACGATGTGGTCGGCGACAGGTTATAACGGTTGGTCTGATAGTTGGTGAGACCTGTGTGGCCATTGAACGACTGCGTGCCCCTGAACAGGCTGGTATAGTTGCTCGACAGCTGCTGGTTCTCGTTGTTGCTGTAGTTTCCGCTCAACTGAAGGGTGATGTTGCGTCCGCGACCATTGAGCAGGCGGTTAATCATCAAGGTACCACCCAGACGCTTGTTCTCGCCGTAGGAAAGTGAGCGATTGCTGGTAGCGTTGACAAGAATGGAGTCGAGACCATAGCCGCCGTTCTTAGAGATAATCTCCTGCAGCACGGCGGCTCCTATCTGAGTATCTAATATGCCATAGGGGTCATTGTTGAACGAAGCCGAGAGATTGTTGCCCGTTCCGTCGTTGGTGCCGTAGCTGAGTTGTGGACGGAAGCTGATGTTCCACAGCGTGTCGGGCGTCCACTCAATGCGGCCGCTGGCGCTCCAGTTGTTCGAGCGCGAGTAGCTCTGGTTGACGGAGTTCTGGAACGAGCTGGTCTGACCACCTACGAAGTTCTCGCTTGAACGGCGCGACCAGGTGTCGCCATCGCGATGGTTCCAGTTCACGCTGGCCTGGGCTATGAGGAGGTTTGTCTTCTCGTAGTTGTAGTTGAGCATACCCGACTTGGCTGCGTTCAGACCGCCGCCACCCATGCCACGACCGCCGCCGAAGCCACGGCCGCCGCCACCGCCGAAGCCCATGTCGTTGGTGTTGTTGGCGTTGAGCATACCCATCAGACGATGGTCGCCGCGCATCATCATGCCGAAGAGGCGGGCTGCATAGCGGTCCTTCGTACCGGCAGCCAGGTCGGCGTTGGCCATCGTGCCGCGGTTCATGCCGGCACGCAGTCCGAAGTCGAGCACGGTCTGCTCGTTGCCGTCGTCGACGCCGGTGATGCGTGACAGGTCGCTCTTCTCGTCGTAGGCGCGAATGCGCTCAATGATATTGGTGGGCAGGTTCTTCAGGGCCGTCTGGGCATCGCCGAACTCTTTGCCGTCGACCTTAATCTTCGATACAGACTTACCATTAATCTTGATGTTTCCGCTGTCGTCGACTTCGGCACCCGGCAGGCGCTTCACAAGTTCCTCGACGACGGAGCCTTCCGGCGTGCGATAGGCGTCAGCATTATAGATGAGGGTGTCGCCCTTCGACTGCACTTTGGCCACGTGGGCCGTGGCCGTGACGCCCTTCAGCATGATGGCATCGGGCTTGAGGGTAATGGTGCCCAGCTGCTGCGGCTTTCCAGCCACCTGCAGGCTCTGCGTGTGGGTTTTGTAGCCCACATAGGTGATGCGCAGGATGTAGCTTCCATCACGCGGGGCGGTCAGCGAGAACTGGCCATTCATGTTGGTTACTGCATTGGCTACCATAGTGCTGTCTGTCTTTAGCAGAGCGACCGTAGCCTGAATGACTGCTTCCTGCAAGTCGCCATCGACTACTTTTCCTGAGAGTGTTCGCTGTGCCTGAATAGAGAGGGCCGAAAAAAGGGAAACGGCCATCAAGATTAAAGTTCTTCTCATGATTTTTTAATTATCCATTATACACTAATACTCTTCTGACGGAAGACTGCTCGAAAAGTTTAATGAAGAAGAAAAAAAATTAAATGATGTCTATGAAAAGATAAATGAAAAAGAGGGTGCCGGATGCTTCCGACACCCTCTTTTGGTTAGTCTACTCGTTGCGCATTACTTCTGGAAATACTTCTTTCCGTTCATGATGTAGAGGCCCTTGGCAGGCTTGGTCACCTTGCGGCCCATGAGGTCGTAGATGGCGCCGTTCTTCTTCTCGGCATTAAGCGTGCTGATGCCCATCACCTCGTCGTACTTGCTTGCGTCGACGAACGTCACGTTGTAGAGGTAGTACCAAGGATTCACCTGGAAGACGAACTTGGTGGGGATGGTCTTGTCGCCCAGAGGCTCGCCCGTGAAGTTGAACACCTCGAACTTGGCAATCTTATCTGCCGACTCATCGGCGTTGACGTCGAAGAGGTAGCCCTCCTCATTCTCCTGATAGAAGCCGTTGGCATTGAAGTAAGCACCATCGGTAGCTGCAATAGGCGAGTCGATGAAGTCGTCCTCCTCGTTGGCAGTCATTCGCATGTTGGCGGCGCTGATCAGACCATCGAAGTCTTCGGTCTCAAGAATTTCCATACCCTTCGTCATGTCGATGCTGGCAGTTGCAATGGCATCGGGGTCGCTTCCGTCAGGAACGGGCAGGTAGATATCTTCCTGGCCGAGGATGAGGTCCTTGTCAGTTACGTCAGGACCGTCCATGCAGAACTCGAAGTCGCGGAAATAGATTCGGTTGTCGGTATCCTTGTATACGTTGCAGTTGAAGGCTATGGTTGAGCCGCCGCTCTGGCTGCTGGTGATACCGTCAGCAGGCTCGAACTCGAAGGTCTGCCACTCTTCGGTCAGCTCCAGATTGCCAAACATCTCATAGTGCAGGTAGTCGCCTGGGTGCTTGCGGTGAATCTGAGACTCGATGGTGCAAGGATGGTCGGCGCGTGCAGACATCTTGAACCTGATCTTCTGGCCGGTCTTGAACACGTGGTTCGAGGCTACGAAGAACTGGCTCTGCCAGTTGTCCATGCCCAGGCCGCCGCTCTGAGTCTTCAGCGTGTCGCCGTTCTCCTTAATATAAATAGGTGTCTCGTCGTAGGTCTGGTTGCCTTCGTCGTCGAGGATGGGATTGCCTTCTTCGTCGAACTTATACTCCTTGTGAACGGCATTGAATCCAATCGTGTTGACTACGAGTGCGGGCTTGCCGTCAGTATCGATGATGCGCTGTGCAGGACGGTCTACGCCATCGATGCCGTTACGGCCGGTAAAGGTGTAGGAAGGATTGCTTTCCTGACCGTAGGTGAAAAGGAAGTTCTGGTCGGTCTCCAGGTTTCCGTTCTTAATCAGGCTAAACCATCCGGTGAAGCCGCCGCTACCCTGCTTGGGGTCGCGAATTTCAATCTTCACGTCGTCGAAGTAGTAGACGTTGGCATCCTCAAAGGCACCCAGGTCGAATGCGATCGAGTGCATGTCGGAATTGGGGCTGTCGCCCTCCCAGGTCCAGTTGGCCCACTCGGTGGTGAAGTCGAACTCGCCGAAAGTGTTGTAGGCCAGATAGCCGCCAGGAGCGTTGTGGCACTGGGTTCCGCAATGTGCCTCCTTATCGGCCCTGACCTTCATCGAGATTTTCATCATCTTGCCAGACAGCGAGATGTCTTCAGGAACAACCACGAAGAACTGCGTATCGTAGCGCTGCCATTCAACGCCAAGCTCCTCGGCCTCTGCGCGACTGCGCTTGACGACCTTGGCGCAATGGTTGCCTTCTTTCTTCTCGTCGGCAACGATTTCAGGTTTCATCTGCTCGTCAGAGCCCTGCTGAGTAATGACAAAATTGTCGAGTTCCTCACCTTCGAAATCACCATTGGTAATGACGTTGGTAAATCGTGTCTGTGCAAATGCACCGCTGCTAACGAGCAGCATGCCTGCGATTAAGGTAAATACTTTTTTCATAAGCTAATTAATTAGAATGTATAAATATTGTTAGAAATTGGGGTTTCTGCATTGCAAAGGTAAAATTTTTCTTAACATCCGACTTTCTCAAACGTTTCAAGACTTTGCGTTTTTGGTTCAAAACATAAAAACTGTCAGCAAAGCCCCCTGTTTTCGCGTTTTTTTATTACCTTTGCCGCGCCAACTGAAACAAAAAGAAAATAGCTAAAAAGATGGAGAAACAAAAGGTTATCATAGCAAACCAGCTGGAAAAGGCGCTGACGGAAGCCGTCAGCGAGTGCAAACCCGACAGGATTTTCCTTCTGGTCGACGAGACAACAGAACGGCTCTGCCTGCCCTTAGTCAAAGATTTTCCTTGTCTGCAGCAGGCCGAGACCATCGTCATCCTGCCTGGCGACCAGCACAAAAGCCTGGAAAGCGTGGTCCAGGTGTGGCAGGCCCTGCAGCAGAAAGGGGCCACCCGCCACTCGCTGCTCGTCAATCTGGGCGGCGGAATGGTGACCGACCTGGGCGGTTTTGCGGCTTCTACCTTCAAGCGAGGCATGCACCTTATTAATATACCCACCACGCTGCTCTCGATGGTCGACGCCTCCGTGGGCGGCAAGACCGGCTTCAACTTCGGCGGACTGAAGAACGAAATCGGCGTCTTCCGCAATGCCTCGAGCGTCATCCTCGATACCGTCTTCCTGAAAACGATGGACGCCGAGAACCTGCTTTCAGGCTATGCCGAGATGCTGAAGCACGGACTCATCTGCAGTCAGCCTACAGGCGAGGGCAACACAAGCATGCTCGGCGAGCTGCTGGCCTTCGACGTGGAGCAACCCGACCTCGACGTGCTGAAGCGAATGGTGGCCGAGAGTGTAGAGGTGAAACAGCGCATCGTGCTCGAAGACCCTGAGGAGCACGGGCTGCGCAAGGCGCTGAACCTGGGCCACACCATAGGCCACGCCTTCGAGTCGCTGGCCTTGCAGCGTAAGCCCGTGCTGCATGGCTACGCCGTTGCCTGGGGCCTGGTGTGCGAACTCTACCTGAGCGTTGCCAAGACGGGCTTCCCCACAGCGCTCATGCGCCAGGTGGCGGGCTTCGTGTTCGACCACTACGGCCGCATGCCCATCACCTGCAACGACTACCCCGCCCTGCTGGAGCTGATGACCCACGACAAGAAGAACGTGGCCGGACGCATCAACTTCACGCTCTTAGGCGGCGTGGGCGACATACGAATCAACCAGACTGCTACGAAGGAAGAGATTGAAGAAGCCCTCGACTTCTATCGGGAGGGCTAACCTTCGCACCCGTTCCCTCACTCCAATCCAAGTGACGAGTGCCGACAATCGTATGGCCGACTGGAGTCAACCATATAGTTGACTATAGTCGGCCATATCGTTGACTCCTGTCAGCAATATGGTTGACTGGAGTCAACCATGAGAAAGGTTACGCTAAAAGGTTGGATGCAAGCAGGAAAGCATCCCGTCGGGCCGGCTTTCCCGTAGGCGTCAGGGGCACCTTTGCCACGTGAAGGTAGTGCCGAGGCACCTCATACCTTCCCAGAACCTGTTGGCAAAGCGGGCGTAGCGACTCGGCGTCGGCCAGCTCCGTCAGCAGGACCAGCGCCTCGCCCAGCCGCTCGTCGCGGCATTTCGTCAGCATGAAGGGAGCCGCGAGGTGCGGCCGCAGCTTTGCTTCGAGCGTCTCTATCTGCAGTTTTATGCCGCCCGAGCACACCACGTTGTCTTTTCTTCCCAGAATGCGGAAGAGGGTTGCGCCCGTTTTCCGCCCGTCGCGGGCTGCTGTAGTGGCATCGTCTGCCGGCCCTTCCGGCCGAAGCGGCCGGAGCTCTGCTATGTCGTTCGTCACGAGCGTGCCTTCGTGTACGGCAGGCGCGTCGATGACCAGACAGCTCTCCTCATTGAGCGAGACGCTGACGCCCTCGAAAGGCGTGTACCAGTCTGTGGCCGCAGGGCCGTTGAGCCGCCGCAGGGCAATGTGCGAGAGCGTCTCGGTCATGCCATAGGTGCTCCAGACGGCATTCGGAAAGTCCTTCAGCTCGGCAGCCAAAGCCTCGTCGATGGCTCCGCCGCCTATGATCAGATGGCGGATGGCGCGCAGCCGTTCGCGCTCGTCGGGCACCTGCAGCGAACTATAGACCTGCATGGGCACCATCGCGGCAAAGACCGGCACCTCGCTGAGCTCGCGCATGGGGTGGCTGGTGGGCGTGATGCTCAGCAGCCGCAGACCGCACGTCAGCGCACGCACCACCATCATCTTGCCGGCAATAAAGTCGAGCGGCATGCAGAGCAGGGCCGAGTCGCCCTCGTGCAGTCCCAGGAAGTTGCAGGTAATACGAGCCGAAGCCTCCATGCGTCGCTTCTCTACCCAGAGCGGCTTCGGCTTGCCCGTAGAGCCGCTGGTATGCACCAGCAGTTGCCCTGAAGGGCTGTTCCAGTCGTTAAGAAACTCTTCGAGCGTCATTCTCTCGCGCGTACATTATATATATTAATGAGCGTTCATCCACAACTTGTCGCCACGAATCTCGAGCGGCATCGGAATGTTGTCGGTAAACAGCTGGCCTGTGCCCAAGCCTTGAGGCATGCTGATGTGGGGACCGTACACATCGCTACAGAACTGCGCAATGGCGCTCAGCCCCACGTTGCTCTCCAGCGCCGACGTAATCCACGAGCCGATGCCCATGTCGCGAGCCGCAGCTATCCACTCGCGACAGCCCGACATACCGCCATGCAGCGAGGGCTTCAGGATGATGTAGGCAGGCTTGATAATGTTCAGCAGCTGACGCTTCGTGTCTGGGTCGTTCACGCCTATCAGTTCCTCGTCGAGCGCAATAGGCAGCGGGGCGTCGCGACAAAGCTCGGCCATGTTGGCCCACTGGCCCTGACGGATGGGCTGTTCTATGCTGTGAACCACGTATTGCGAGAGCAGCTCCAGCTTGTAGAGGGCTTCCTCAAACTTGAAGCCCCCGTTGGCGTCGAGCCGTATTTCAACGTCGTGGTGGGAGAAGCGCTGGCGAATCTTCTTCACCATCTCCAGCTCGCTCTCAAAGTCGATGGCGCCAATCTTCAGCTTCACGCAACGGAAACCCTGCTCCAGCTTCTGCTCCATGCGAGCCAGCATCTCCTCGTAGCTGCCCATCCACACCAGTCCGTTGATGGGGATGCCCTCCTCGCCGCGAGTGAAGGGCGTGTCGAACAACGTGTGGCCGTCCATCATGCCCAGCGCCGTCTCCAGTCCGAAGAGCATCGAGGGATAGTCGCGCATCGCCTCGACGTCAAGCTGTCCTGTGCGCTCCACGTCGTCGCAGAAGCGGCGCAGCACCTCGGCATAGTCGGGCCGCGCGTCGCAGCTGAGGTCGGGCAGCGGGGCACACTCCCCCACTCCTCGCCGTTCGCCGTCGGTTGCCTCTACCAGCCACGACTTCCGTTCCGTATACACTCCCCGCGACGTTCCCGCAGGCTGCTTGAAATGGAGCACTCGCTCCTCGATTTGAATCTTCATCTCTCTGTGTTTTCTTTTTCCACCTGCAAAGGTACATATTATTATCGACATCACCAAACATTCTTCCTCGGTAGTGCCCCGCCGACGCCTCAGCGCATAAAACTAGGCACGAAATGATACAATCATCAGAATTATTTCATATCTTTGTCGCAAATTTATATCAATAACAAATACTAACAATGAAAAAGAACCACTTATGGGCTGTGTCTTGTCGCCCAGGAAATAGACTCCCTCTGGTCGCTTTCTATCTTTACATAGCGCTTGCCATTGAATTCTTAGAACAGCCGCTATAAGTTCCTCTATGGTAGATGCTTTCTCCATAACTTATGCAAAATTACAAATTTTATTTGTATTTTGCAAAACTTCTGTCATCTGTCATATTTTAGCCATAAATAGTTGACAGTAAGCAGTATAGCTCAAAATTAAACCATCATTTTCGGTCATATTCGGTCATATTTTTGCTGGCCAAAGGCAGCATAAACCCACCTAAAGCGGCACTTCAACCCTATGAAAGTGCCGTTTTTATCCACTTTTCGTAAGCGTATCCGCTTTGACGCCTTGCATACTATAGGGCCTTCCATTGGTCAGGCAGCAGAGTCC
>CACXYH010000046.1 GCA_902771785.1 uncultured Prevotellaceae bacterium | reverse complement strand
TCCCCAGTTGTTGAATTCCAGATAGGCGTTCTTGATGCATACTCTCTCCAATGGGTACTTGAAGTCGTTAGGAATCATGATACCATGAGGATCCTCACCTCTTTTCGACAATTCAATCTTTACATTGTTGGTCGCATCGTTGATATAAGGTGCTGTATTAGGATCAGCGATGCTGAAATTCTTATCCACAGTCTTAGTCACTGTATATGCCGGATAAGTTGTGCCACCCTTTTCGGTGTTAATGAATGTCTTGGTGTCTGTTACTCCGAAGAGACTATGTACTTCTTTACTGCTAAAATCCGTATTAATATTCATGATATAAATCTCATCATAGGCACCGCAGGCAACGATGGAATATGTAACGGTTGTCTCATTCGTTCTGACTGCCTTAATAACCACGTCGTTCAAGTCGTAGTCGCCCAGTTTGGTATCCTCAAAGCAGTAGGTGTATGTATTGTATTCCGGTTCAATGGGAACCTCGGGGATGTCAAGACCACCCTCGACTTCTAGGATGACGTCATTGAAATCAGAATCAGTACCGGACTCCCAACACATGTAATTTCTGTTATTGAAGGAGAGATATGCCACACGTGGTCCATCTGTACCAAGATTGGAACTGGAAAAGTTTGGCCAGTTATTAATATTGTTGTTCAGTCGACCGTCACCATAGAGTTCACCCTGTTTCTTTGTACCTTCAGAATTCGTCTTTGCACGAACCATAAATCCTATCTTATAGCCTGCAGGGAATTTATAGGTGCCTTTTGTACCTACATCAGGTGTGCTATCACCGAAATAAAGGAGGGCGTAAGAATAATCTTTTCTGATGACATTATCCTCTGTCTCTTCGAAATAGTCTTTGAAAGCCAAGGCCTTATATTTGGGTAGGCTCTGGATATATGCTACTGGGTCGGCGATATAGCCTTCATCCGTTTCTTTGAAATAGTAGTAGTAGAGGTCTGAATTCCAGACTTCATTTCCCCACTTTGTAGCCTGGTCACACTTATATACGGGCGAGATGATGATGGGCTTGCTTCCTGTTGTGAACGGGTATGCTTTTTCATTATAATAACCGCTACTCTTTACCAAAGGAAGGTTGTTGAAGCTTCTGCCATTTTTGAAGTGTGAAAATACCAAACTCCTAAATAAACGAGTAAACTCTTCTGTATATCCAGTGGCTTTCATTGCCTGTGAAGCATAGTCGTTGATGTAATAGAGCTTCTCATCGGAAATCCATTTTCTTGTGACAGCATAAGATGTTTCACTGCCTTCAATCGTGAATTCTCCAGTTGGCAAGGTCAGACCGAGTGCTTCTGGCAGTTCCCAATCTTCACCTCTGGTTTTCGCAGCGTCTGCGATATTAACTGTGTTTCCCTCCACCTTTTTGAAAAACTGCTTGCTTCCATTGATGAAGGCTACATAGATACCGAGATTGTCTTTAGGGGCATCATAATACAGAGTGATGGTGGTCTCACCGTTCAATTCTGCCTCATTCAAGATTCTCATCGAGGTAACTGTTTCTCCTTCCTCGCCTATTTCGCTGACGCAGGCTAGAACCTGTACCTTTTTGATCGTTGAGTTGGCGATGATTTTCACCTGACCATTAACGGTACTGCTCCAATCGTGATTGGGGTCGAAAGTAACACCGAAGACTCTCATTACATTGGCATATTTCGAGCAGCTGGCCAGTACTAAAAGGCCGATGGCTGCAAAAGTTGTCATCTTTTTCATATACATTTGTGTTAGTTGATAATCATCTACGCTATAACTTTGCAAAGTTACGAAGAAACGTTTGTTTTTCATATATAGATAATCAATAATTAAGAAATATTAACCAAAAATGAGACCAAATGCATGCCGCATAGCCTGAAATTGATAATTAAGTATCTTGCGTACAAAACGATGGTATCTTGCGCACAAACTGATGGTTCGTACGCGAAAAACGATGGTTTTTAGCACGAAAAGCGATGGCTTTTTGCGCGAAAATCGATGGTTTTTGGCATGAAAAGTGCCGATGTCATACTATCACCCTATCTGTCACCCTATCTGCCACCTCGCAACAAGCTCTACGTCAATAATTTAAGTCGGTTTGGTGACAGAGTGACAGATATTTTCACGAAAATTTTTTTGGTATAATATGTGAGTTCGAAGTGTCAAAGAATCTTAATGGCGGTATTTCTGCAGGAAAAACTCAAATAAATTTGGCTCTTCTCTCGACTTTTCGTAACTTTGCGACCTAAAGTCGCGAACTTACTTGCACTCGGAAGTGCCAAAGAAAAGCAAGCTTTCCTTTGGCACTTTACTCGTTTTTTCGTAACTTTGCAGCGTCGATAATCAATCTATAGTATTGCACGTATGACTACACCCCTCCGCTTTGCCCTCTTCGGCAACGTCTATCAGCACGCTAAGTCGGCTGCCATCGCCCAGGTGCTCGAATGCCTGCACCGCCATCATGCCCGCATCTTCATCGACGACGAGTACTGCGACTTCCTGCGGTGCTCCGAACTCATCGACCCAGGAGCCGACGTGGAGACGTTTACGGGCAGCGACTTCGAGGCCGACTTCGCCATCTCGATGGGTGGCGACGGTACCTTCCTGCGTGCCGCAGGCAGGGTGGGGGCGAAGCAGATGCCTATCCTTGGCGTGAACATGGGGCGGCTGGGCTTCCTGGCCGACGTGGCCCCGAAGGACGTGGCGCAGGGCATCGACGCCCTTTGTGCAGGCGACTACTCGGTGGAGGAGCGCGCTGTGATTGCCGTGAGCACGGGCGCCTACGCCCTGAACGACGTGGCTATCCTGAAGCGCGATACGGCCTCGATGATCTCTATCCGCACCACCATCAACGGCGAGTACCTGACTACCTATCAGGCCGACGGCGTGATCGTGTCGACGCCGACGGGCTCTACGGCCTATTCGCTCTCGAACGGCGGACCGATCATCGTGCCGGGCACCAACGTGTTCTCGCTGACGGCCGTGGCGCCCCATTCGCTCAACGTGCGTCCCATCGTCATCCCCGACTCGGCCGTGCTGGAGCTCACCGTCTCCAGTCGCAGCCATTCGTTCCTCGTCGCCACCGACGGCTGCAGCGAAAAGCTGCCCGAGGGCACCACGATCCGCATCAGTCGCGCGCCTTACAACGTGAGAGTGGTGAAGCGGGCGGGTCAGCAATACTTCGCCACCCTGCGCGAAAAGATGATGTGGGGGGCCGATACCAGGGAGTAGCCCCACGCTTTTCATCGTACATAGGCCCTGCTTCATACGGAGAAGTAACGCCTTCGTCCTGTCTTTCCGGCACTAACGTCCGCGAAAGGTGGCCCCTTTGCACGCTATATATGAGATAGGTGGAAGTGTTAAAGTTGTGTTAAAGGCAGAAGAAATACGGCGAAAAGCTTGCGGAAGTGCTTGAAATGTCTTACTTTTGCAGTGTACTATTAATGTGGTACACCTAAGAAGCGAATACTATCACCCAATAAACGCAAAAGAAAGAAGTATGATTGACGTAAAGAACATCAGTTTCAAGTACGCAGGGCAGCAGGCTCTCGTCTTCGACGACTTCAGTTTGCAGCTGGAGCAGAACCGCATCTACGGACTGCTGGGCAAGAACGGCACGGGCAAGTCGACGCTGCTCTACCTCATCGCCGGACTGCTGCGTCCCGCCGCCGGAACGGTGTGCTGCGATGGCACGGCCACCTGTCTGCGTCGACCCGAGTTGCTCAGCGACCTGTTCCTCGTGCCCGAGGAGTTTGAACTGCCGGCCATGTCGCTGGCTAAGTATGTCGGGCTCAACGCCCCCTTCTATCCCCGCTACTCGCAGGAGGTGCTCGAGCGCTGTCTGGCCGACTTCGAGCTGACGCCCGACGTGCAGCTAGGCGCGCTGTCGATGGGGCAGAAGAAGAAAGTGTTCATGAGCTTCGCCCTCGCCACCGGCACCCGGTACCTGCTGATGGACGAGCCCACGAACGGTCTCGACATCCCCTCGAAGTCGCAGTTCCGCAAGGCCATCGCCAACAATATGAGCGAGGAGCGCACGCTGCTGATCTCCACCCATCAGGTGCACGACGTGGAGTCGCTGCTCGACCACATCCTGATGCTCTCGCAGCGCGAGCTGCTGCTCGACAGCTCGGTGCAGGACATCACCGACCGCTACGTCTTCGAGTTTCGCTCGCCCCAGCAGATGGACGACGTGCTCTATGCCGAGCCCACGCTGCAAGGCAATGCCGTCGTGGCGCGGCGCAAGGAGGGCGACGCCGAGACACCGCTGAACCTGGAACTATTGTTTAACGCCGTAACACAAGGAAAAATATGAAAAACTTCGATATCCATCGCTTCGGACGCGTGCTGAAGCTCGATTTCTTTGAGGGCCGCAAGGCCATGATGTGGGGTGCGCTGTGCATGGTGCTGCTCTATCTGTTCTTCTTCTGGTTTGCCCATAACATAGGTTTTCATCATTATAATCCAAATACTCCAGAGCTTAAGGCGACTTACGTCTACGTCATATGTGATAGCGTAGGTGTTTTCAGTGCCATAGCCATGTACATCTTCTTCCTCATCAGCGCCTGCACGCTCTATCGCGGCGAGCAGAAGAAGCAGCAGCGCATAGCCTGGTTGATGCTGCCGGCATCGAACTTAGAAAAGTTTCTGTCGCGCTGGATTTTCCTGCTGGTGTTCTCAGTAGTGGGAGGTCTGCTGACGTTCTTCGTGGCCGACGTGATTCACATGGCCTATCTCTGGATGACAGACTATCCCGTGCAGTCGGCCACAGACGATTTCTTCAAGATATTCCCCCATACGCGGACATTCCCGACTGGAGCGTATACGGGCGACAGCCCATTGAGCGTCACCAAAGAGTACACCTTCTTG
This sequence comes from uncultured Prevotellaceae bacterium, assembly GCA_902771785.1. Classification (GTDB taxonomy): domain Bacteria; phylum Bacteroidota; class Bacteroidia; order Bacteroidales; family Bacteroidaceae; genus Prevotella. The sequence continues at coordinate 18,825 of CACXYH010000046.1, read as the reverse complement.
ATTGCCGTCCACGCCTTCTACTTGTTGGGCGGCGTGTTCTTCAAGCGGTTCCACTTCATTGCCGTCTCTACCGTGCATGTCATTCTGTTTGCCGGCATCGTCGCAATAGCCAATATGCTGGGCTACCGCGACACACCGTTCACGACCGGAGAAGCCCTTGCTTTGCGCTGTATCATCCAGATTACCGTTAATGTCGGCCTCATCGCCCTCTTCACCTGGCTGGCCTACCGGCTGTTCTGTCGCTGGCAGGTAGTCACCCATAAATTCGTGAACCTATGACCTTCAACAGCGACAAGGCCATCTTCCTGCAGATGGCCGACCGGCTCTGCGACGAGATCCTGGCAGGCAAGTATAAGGACGACGACCGCATTCCCTCCGTCCGCGAGTATGCCGTGCTCCTGGAGGTGAACACCAACACGGCGGTGAAGGCTTACGACGAGCTCGCGCGCGCGAACATTATTTATAATAAGCGGGGCCTGGGCTACTTCGTCACCCCTGGCGCCGGCGAGCAAATCCTGAAGGAGCGGCGCGAGGACTTCCTGAAGCGCCGCCTGCCCGAGCTGTTTCGCGAGATGCGCCTCCTGCGGTTGGGCATCGAGGATGTGGTGGGCACCTATCAGCACCTGAATGTCTAAAAAATAGACATATTCGTCTCAAAGTTGCAAATTGTACGTACAAAATGTCGCCAGTTTGCAACTTTTACTATACCTTTGCACGTCTAAGAGACAAAAATTAAACAATAAACCATAGGAATGATACACCTACAAGACATCAACAAGACCTATCAGGGTGCTCAGCCCCTGCACGTGCTGAAGGGCATCTCGCTCGACATCGCCAAGGGCGAGTTCGTCAGCATCATGGGCGCCTCGGGCTCGGGCAAGTCGACGCTGCTCAATATCCTGGGCATCCTCGACAACTACGACTCGGGCATCTACGAGCTGGCGGGCGTTCCCATCAGGAACCTCAGCGAGCGCAAGGCCGCCGAGTATCGCAACCGCATGATAGGCTTCATCTTCCAGTCGTTCAACCTCATCTCCTTCAAGACCGCCGTGGAGAACGTGGAGCTGCCGCTGTTCTATCAGGGCGTGTCGCGCAGGAAGCGCCACCAGCTGGCACTCGAGTACCTGGAGCGGCTGGGGCTGCTCGACTGGGCCGAGCATTATCCCAACGAGCTCTCGGGCGGACAGAAGCAGCGCGTGGCCATTGCCCGTGCGCTCATCACCAAACCCCAGATTATCCTGGCCGACGAGCCTACGGGTGCACTCGACTCGAAGACGTCGGTAGAGGTGATGCAGCTGCTGAAGGGACTGAACCAGGACGAGGGCATGACCATCGTCGTCGTCACCCATGAGAGCGGCGTGGCCAACGAGACCAATAAGATTGTACACATCAAGGACGGCGTCATCGGACAGATCGAGGAGAACCTCGACCACCATTCCAGTCCGTTTGGCATCGGAGGCGTCATGAAGTAACGGCTATGCGAGATATACTCACCGAAATATGGTCGACGGCGCGGCGCAATAAGCTCCGCACCAGTCTCACGGGCTTCGCCGTGGCATGGGGCATCTTCATGCTCATCGTGCTGCTCGGAGCCGGCAACGGGCTCATCAACGCCCAGCAGAAGCAGAGCCAGCGCTTCCTCAGCAGTTCGATGGTGGTCTTCGGCGGCGAGACCTCGAAGGCCTATCAGGGCATGAAGGAAGGCCGCTGGATACGGTTGCAGGAACGCGACATCACCATCACCGCCACCGAGTTCAAGGAGAACGTCGACGAGGTGGGCGCGCAGTATCGCGCCGCTGCCACCGTCAGCCTGGGCCAGCAATACCTCGCGGGCAACATCAGCGGCGTCTATCCCAACCACACGAAGATAGACAAGGTGGAGATGCTCCACGGCCGTTTCATCAACGATATCGACGTGCGCGAGAGCCGCAAGGTGCTCGTGCTCAGCAACAAGCAGGCCCAGGAGCTCCTCGCCCTGCCGTCGACGGCCGATCAGTCGCAGCAGACGGCCAGGCTGATTGGCCGCCACGTCAACGTAGGCTCCCTGGCCTTCAAGGTGGTAGGCATCTACAAGGAACAGGAGAACGGCCGTGCCGACATCTTCTCGTCTTATTCAGCCATCAAGCGCATCTACGGAGCCAACAGCGACGATGCCGGACGCATCGAGTTCACCTTCCACGGACTGCCCACGGAGCAGGCCAACGAGCACTTTGAGAAAGGCTATCGGCAGCGCATCAATGCCAGCCACCAGGCCCATCCCGAAGACGAGAGCGCCATCTGGCTCTGGAACCGCTTCACGCAGAACATGCAGATGCAGAAAGGCATCAGCATCATCCGCACCGCCCTCTGGATTGTCGGCCTCTTCACCCTGCTCAGCGGTATCGTGGGCGTCTCCAACATCATGCTCATCACCGTCAAGGAGCGCACCCATGAGTTCGGCATCCGCAAGGCCATCGGCGCCAAGCCGTGGAGCATTCTGAAGCTCATCATCATCGAGAGCGTCATCATCACCACCTTCTTCGGCTATATCGGCATGGTGCTGGGCGTGGCTGCCAACGAATACATGGATGCGACGTTAGGCCACGACACCATCGACACGGGCCTCTTCAAGGCCACCATGTTCGTCGACCCCACCGTAGGTCTCGACGTATGCATCGAAGCCACGATGGTCATGATTATCGCCGGCACCATTGCCGGACTCATCCCTGCCTTCAAGGCCAGCCGCATCCGTCCCATCGAGGCGCTCCGTGCCGATTGACTATGAACCCTGAAATATTGAACGAACATGCGAATAGATATCGATTCCTATAAAGAAGTGCTCGACACGCTGACGCGCAACAAGTCGCGCTCGTTCCTCACCGGCTTCGGCGTGTTCTGGGGCGTCTTCATGCTCGTTGCCCTGATAGGCGGCGGACAGGGCATGAAGGAGATGCTCAACCAGAACTTCGAAGGCTTCGCCACCAACAGCGCCATGCTCTGGGCACAGCCCACGACGAAACCCTACAAGGGCTTCCGCAAGGGACGCCGCTGGAACATGGACTACAAGGACGTGGAGCGGCTCAAGAACCGCGTGCCTGAGCTCGACGTGGTGTCGCCCATGATTTTCGGCAACAGCTCGCTGGCCTATTATGGCGACCGCAAGACATCCATCAGTGTGTCGGGCATAGAACCCTCCTACCAGGCCATCCAGAACCCCCGCATGCGCTATGGCCGCTACATCAACGATATGGACATCAAGTATCGCCGCAAGGTGTGCGTCATCGAGAAGAAGGTCTATCAGGAGCTCTTCAAGGATGGCGGCGACCCCTGTGGCAAGAGCATCCGCATCGACTCCACCTACTATCAGGTGGTGGGCGTCGACTTCAATGCGGGCGAGGGCGTCAACTTCAACGGGTCGCCGGGAACGGGCGTCAGCCTGCCCTTCTCGCAGATGCAGCAGGCCTATAACTTTGGTACGCAGGTGCACATGATTGCCGTCACGGGCAAGCCCGGCGTGGTCATGTCGACCATCACCGACCGCATCCGCGAGACCGTGGCCCGTGCCCATTACGTGGACCCGACCGACGAGCAGGGAGCGACGGTGTTCAATACCGAGGTGCTCTTCCAGCTGCTCGACTCGCTCTTCCGAGGGGTCAACTTCCTCATCTGGCTCGTGGGCCTCGGCACGTTGCTGGCCGGTGCCATCGGCGTGAGCAACATCATGATGGTCACCGTGCGCGAGCGCACCACCGAGATAGGCATCCGTCGTGCCATCGGTGCCACGCCCCGCATGATCCTCTCGCAGATTATCTCTGAAAGTATCGTGCTCACCCTGGTTGCGGGCATGAGCGGCATCCTCTTTGCCGTCGGCATCCTGCAGATGCTCGAAATGGCCAATACCGAGGATGGCATTCTCACCACCCACTTCCAGGTAGGCTTCTGGACGGCCATCTCTGCCGCCCTGGCCGTGAGCATCATGGGTGTGCTGGCCGGCCTTGCCCCTGCCGCCCGTGCCATGAGCATCAAACCTGTCGATGCCATGCGCGACGAATAAGGTAGAAACATTGAAAACTTGAAGCATCAAAAAAAACGAAATAACAATGAAACGCTATTCAAAACTGATCATTGCGCTGATTATCGCGCTGATTTTCATCGGAACCTTCGTGTTCCTCTGGCAGAAGAGCCAGCCCCAGGAGATTGTCTATTCGGAGTTCACGCCCGAGCAGAAGGACCTCAAGAAGACCACCATCATTACGGGAAAGATTGAACCCCGCAACGAAGTGAGCGTGAAACCGCAAATCAGCGGCATCATTGCCGAGCTGATGAAAGAGCCCGGACAGTTTGTGCAGTCTGGCGAGGTCATCGCCAAGGTGAAGGTCATTCCCGACATGGGACAGCTCTCCAGTGCCGAGAGCCGCGTGCGCCTGGCCGACATCAACCTGCAGCAGGCGCAGGTCGACTTCAAGCGTGAGGAGAACCTGCACGACCAGAAGCTTGTCAGCGACGATGAGTACGAAAAGGCACGCCAGCAGTTGCGGCAGGCGCAGCAGGAGAAGGCTGCTGCCGTCGATGCACTGGAGGTGGTGCGCGACGGCGTGAGCAAGTCGAACGCCAAGGCGTCGAGCACGCTCATCCGCTCTACCATCAGCGGCGTCATCCTCGATATCCCTGTGAAGGTGGGCAACTCGGTGATCAATTCGAACACCTTCAACGATGGAACGACCATCGCTACCGTTGCCAACATGAAGGACCTCATCTTCCGTGGCAATATCGATGAGACGGAGGTGGGCCAGCTGACGATTGGCATACCGATGAAAATCACCATCGGTGCCCTGCAGGACCTGAAGTTCGATGCCTCGCTGGAGTACATCTCGCCGAAGGCCACGGAGAGCAACGGTGCCAACCAGTTTGAGATCAAGGCCGCCGTGTCGGTGCCTTCCGATGGCGGGAAGATCCGTTCGGGCTACTCTGCCAATGCCGAAATCGTGCTCGAAGAGGTGTCGAAGGTGCTCAGCGTGCCCGAGAGTGCCATCGAGTTCAGCGGCGACTCCACCTTTGTCTATGTCGTGAAGGGCCAGGGTCAGGAGAAACAGTACGAGCGCACCCCTGTGGTGACGGGACTGAGCGATGGCGTGAACATCGAGATCAAGAAAGGACTGACGACCAAGGACAAGGTGCGCGGTCCGCAAGTTATAGCAGAAGAACCTAAGAAGAATTAAGCCACTATGAAGCAACGCATTGCATGCTGCTGTGCCGCAGCAGCCCTCATCACCCTCACTGCCCACGCCCAGCAACCTTGGTCGCTGCGCCAGTGCATCGACTATGCCATTGAGCATAACATCAGCATCAAGCAGCAGGAGAACGTGCAGAAACAGCGCGAGCTGCAGCTCTCAACGTCGCGCAACTCCCGCTTGCCCGACCTCAACGGATCGGCAAGCCAGAACTTCTCCTTCGGTCGCGGACTGACGGCTCAGAACACCTATACGAACACCAACACCTCGTCGACCTCTTTCTCACTGGGTACGAGCGTGCCTCTCTTCACGGGCTTCCAGATTCCCAACCAGATCAAGCTGAACCGGCTGAACCTGGAGGCTGCGACGAAAGACCTGGAGAAGGCGAAGAACGATATCTCGATGCAGGTGGCACAGGCCTACGTGCAGATTCTCTACAACATGGAAATCAGCGACGTGGCCCAGCGGCAGATCAGCATCGACTCTGCACAGGTGGTGCGCCTGCAGGCTTTTGTCGACAACGGCAGAGCCAGCGAGGCCGAGCTGTCGCAGCAGAAGGCAGCACTGGCCAACAGTCATCTGACGGCCACGCAGGCACAGAACAACCTGCAGCTGTCGCTCCTCTCGCTCTCGCAGTTGCTGGAGCTGGAGTCGCCGGAGGGGTTCAATATCGTCCGTCCCACGCTGAACGCTGAACTCGAGACGCTGAACGCTTCTCTGCCTTCCCCCGATGCCATCTTTGCCGATGCGCTGACGGTGAAGCCCGAGGTGCAGTCGGCCCATCTGGCGGTCTCTGCTGCCGAGCGTAGCATCGACATAGCCAGGGCCGGCCTCTATCCCACGCTGAGCTTCAGTGCCGGACTGGGTACGAACTACTACACCACCTCCGGCTTCAAGGCCGACGGCTTTGGCACGCAGCTGAAGAACAACTTCAGTCAGTATCTGGGCTTCAATCTGAACATTCCCATCTTCAACCGCTTCCAGACGCGCAACAGCATCCGTAGTGCCAAGCTCGACCGCGAGACCCAGCTCCTGCAGCTCGACAACACGAAGAAGAGCCTCTACAAGGAAATACAGCAGGCCTACTATAACACCGTGGCTGCGCGCCAGAAGTTGAAGAGCAGCGAGCAGGCCGGCGAGAGCTCGGCTGACGCGTTCCGGCTGATGCAGGCCAAGTACGAGAATGGAAAGGCCACCATCACCGAGTTCAACGAGGCGAAGAACAACTTCCTGAAGACCGAGAGCGACCTGACGCAGGCCCGCTACGAACTGCTCTACCAGCAGGCGCTCATCCAGTTCTATCGGGGACAGCAGCTGAGCTTCTGACGATGCCATCAACAACAGCGCGCCCAAACCTTCATGACGAGGTTTGGGCGCGCTGTTTGTAGGATGTGTAGATGATTATTTGAACGACTGCAGCTCGTAGAGGGCGGGTAGGGCGCGGCCTGTCTCGTTGTCGAAGAGTCCGGCGTTGTACCATCCGGTGCTCAGGTCGCCAGTCGTTCCCTTGGCGTTTGCCTCGGCATACCACCACGACAGTCCGTTCACCTGTTCATGACTCTTCAGCAGGTCGATGAGGTCGGCAGTAAACTTCCGTTGTCCTTCGGCAGAGTAGGGGTAGGTGCCGGTGTAGTCGGTCTCCGTGCCGGGCACCGCCCATTTCGATGGATAGCCCGTCTCAACGATCTGAATCGCCTTGCCGTAGTTCTTGGCCTCCAGCTGCTTGAGTGCCGTCTCCAGTACGGGCAGTTTGCCGTGGAAGTAGGAGTAGTACGACAGACCGATGATGTCGTAGTCGACGTAGGCCGCCTTCATGCGGTCAAAGAAGTCGGTGAGCACGCCGGGTTTGGGCGTACGCTCGCTGTGCAGGATGATCTTGGCCTGCGGGCACACCTCGCGGCAAGCCTTGCCAGCCTGCTTCAGCAGGTTCGTGAAGCGCGTCCAGTTGGTAGCCGGTGAGTTGGTGTAGCAGCGGTTGGCGTTCGTTCCTTCTTTGCCCCAGAGCATGCCGTAGCTGATTTCATTACCCGTCTGGATGAGGTCGGGCGTAGCCCCTGCAGCCACCAGTTCCTTCAGGCAGTCGCGTGTGTATTCGTAGATTTGCGTGCTCAGCTGTGCGTCGGTCAGCGAGAGCCAGCCGGCCGGTGTCCACTGTTTGCCGGGGTCGGCCCAGGTGTCGCTGTAGTGGAAGTCGAGCAGGAAGAACATCCCGGCCTCCTTGATGCGCTTGCCCAGTGCCTTGACGTATGCCAGGTTCTGTACCACCGCCTTGTCCTTGTCTTGCGAGGGGTCAACAAACAGGCGTATGCGCAGCGTGTTCCATCCCTGTTGCTGCAGGAAGCTGATCACGTTGCCGATGCGCTGGCCGTCTTTGTCTGCGTATTGCGCTTTCTGTTCCTCGTATTTCGTGAGCATCGAGAGGTCGCCGCCCACGTAGCGGGTGGCATCAGTCGTTGGCTCCGGTGTCGGACCCGGTGTTGGGTCCGGCTTTTGCGTGGTCGTTGTGTCGACGGGTGTTGGCGGTTGGGGTGCCGGTTCCTGGTCGTCTCCGTCATCTCCGCAGCCAGTCAGTGCCGTAGTCATGCAGACAGCAGCAAAGAGCACTGTCAGCAGGTATAGCAGTTTTCTCATAGTTATAGTTTTTTCTGAAACGGTTTGTAGCTTGTTGCCCTGTTCTATTTTTTCTTGTGCCTGTTGGCCCGTTGCTCCCGATACTTGGCCTTCTGTCGGGCCGAGCCGGAGCCGTGGGCACCGGTAATGTACTTTTTCTTCTTGGCCTTGGTCTTCACCTTGCCTTCGTTAGGGTCGTGGCGTTCCCCGCCACGCCCGAACGAAATGCCATTCTCCAGAATCTTCTGGAAGTCGTCTTGTTCTGCCATAGTGCTTAGTGATGGAAGAGTCTGACACCCGTGAACGTCATGGCAATGCCATACTTGTCGCACGTCATGATGACATGGTCGTCGCGAACAGAGCCGCCGGCCTGGGCAATGAACTCCACGCCGCTCTTGTGGGCGCGCTCAATGTTGTCGCCGAAGGGGAAGAAGGCATCGCTGCCCAGGCTCACCTTGGTGTTCTTGGCAATCCATTCCTTCTTCTCGGCCAGCGTGAGCACCTCGGGCTTGGTCTTGAAGAACTGCTGCCAGGCACCGTCGCGCAGCACGTCGTCGTGCTCATCTTCCGAGATGTATACGTCAATCGTGTTGTCGCGGTCGGCACGGCGTATGCCGTCGATGAAGGGCAGTGCCATCACCTTTGGGTGCTGTCGCAGCCACCAGATGTCGGCCTTCTGTCCGGCCAGTCGTGTGCAGTGGATGCGGCTCTGCTGTCCGGCACCGATGCCGATGGCCTGTCCGTCCTTGACGTAGCAGACGCTGTTCGACTGGGTGTACTTCAAGGTTATCAGCGCAATCATCAGGTCGCGCTTGGCTTCGGCCGTGAAGGTCTTGTTCTGGGTGGGGATGTTCTCGAACAGTTCGGGGGCGCTCAGGTCGATCTCGTTGCGTCCCTGTTCGAAAGTGATGCCGAACACCTGCTTGCGCTCAATGGGTTCGGGCTTATAGGCGGGGTCTATCTTGATCACGTTGTAGGTGCCCTTGCGCTTCTCCTTCAGTATTTCGATGGCCTCGGGCGTGTAGTCGGGTGCAATCACACCGTCGCTCACTTCGCGCTTGATGATCAGTGCCGTGGTCTTGTCGCACGTGTCAGAGAGGGCGATGAAGTCACCATACGATGACATGCGGTCGGCACCGCGGGCACGTGCATAGGCACAGGCGATGGGGCTGTCGTCCAGTCCCGGGATGTCGTTGACGAAGTAGATCTGCTTCAGCGTGTCGCTCAGGGGCAGGCCCACGGCTGCTCCGGCAGGGCTGACGTGCTTGAACGAGGCGGCGGCAGGCAGTCCTGTGGCTGCTTTCAGCTCTTTCACCAACTGCCATGCGTTCAGTGCGTCGAGGAAGTTGATGTAGCCTGGGCGTCCGTTAATCACTTCGATGGGCAACTCGCCTTCCTGCATGAAGATGCGCGAAGGCTTCTGGTTCGGATTGCATCCGTACTTCAGTTGTAGTTCTTTCATTCTTTGGCTATATTACGGTTTATTGCTGCAAAGGTAGAAAATAATTATGAAATATAAATTATAAATGATGAAAAATTTGTAACTTTGCATCCGTTATATTCAAATCACGGCATGGAAAAGAAACACTTGGCGCTCCGCAAGTTGCTGGAGGCAGTAGAGAAAGAATTGCTCAAGAGGCCGAACCGGAAGACGCTCGACCGGTTGTCGTTGTTGGCTGGCTTCCAGGATTGGGACTCCTTTCAGGAAGCCCTGCATGGCGAGGCCGGGCCAAGGTCCAATTACGAGACAGAATAAAAAAAAGACAACTCAAAACCTGTCTGAGTTGTCTTTTTATTCCTTTCGAGTGGAAGGGTTCGTTATGCCTCCTTCTGAGGAACGCTGCCACGCTTCTCCTTGATGCGGGCTGCCTTACCGGTGAGCTTGCGCAGATAGTAAAGCTTAGCGCGGCGAACCTTACCGACCTTGTTCACTTCGATGCTCTCAATGTTGGGAGACTCCAGGGGGAAGATACGCTCTACACCCACGGTGCCCGACATCTTACGAACAGTGAAACGCTTCTTCTCTCCGTGACCGCAGATCTTGATGACAACGCCACGATAGAGCTGGATGCGCTCCTTGGTACCCTCGATAATTTTGTAAGCGACAGTCACAGTGTCACCAGCCTTGAAGGTGGGGTGCTGCTTGCCGGTTGCAAATGCTTCTTCAGCAATTTTGATTAAATCCATCTTTTTAATTTTTAATAGGTTTTGCTGTATCGTTCCAACGCAACATAACAGGCAACACGTTACTTCCTGCCAGCGATTACGCCGAAAGCGGGTGCAAAGGTACAAAAAAAAGTGAAAAGTGAAAAGTGAAAAGTGAAAAATTTGCTTAAAACAACCTTTTTTTGTACTTTTGCCGAAAATTCTACTGCAATATGAACAAGAAATCAGTCTTTTTTGCATCCTTTCCCCTGTTGCTTGCATCGCTGTCATCGTGCAGTTCCCATTATCAGTTGTCGGGTGTGGAGCGTACCCGCATCGTGGTCGACAAGCGCTTCGACGCTCAGCCCGATGCCAAGGCCGCTGCTTTCCTGGCTCCTTACAAGCATCAGGTCGACTCCGTGCTGGGTCCTGTGCTGGGCACGGTGGCTCATGATATGGCTGCCAAGCGTCCGGAGAGCGACCTTTCCAACCTGATGGCCGATATCCTCGTGTGGGCAGCTCCGAAGTATGGCGAGCAGCCGGTGTTGGGCATCTACAATATGGGAGGCATCCGTGCCGCCCTCACCAGGGGTGAAGTGACCTATGGCGATGTGCTCGACATTGCTCCTTTCGAGAATAAGATCTGCTTTACCACCCTGACGGGCGAGCAGTTGCTGAAGCTCTTTTCGCAGATTGCCAAGCGTGGGGGCGAGGGCGTCAGCAAGGGCGTTGAGCTGTTGATCACTGCCGACGGCCAACTGGTGTCTGCCCGTCTGCATGGCAAGGAGATCGACCCGAAGGCTGCCTATCGGGTGACGACCATCGACTATCTGTTGGGTGGCAACGACGGTATGAGTGCGCTCAACGAGGGCTCCCAGGTCAATTCGCCCCAGGAGGCTGTCAACAACACCCGCTTCATCATCATGGACTATTTCAGGGAGAAGCAGGCAAAGGGCATCGTGGTCGATGCGAAGGTGGAAGGAAGGATTAGGATAGATAATAGATAAGAGATAATAGATAAGAGATGAGAGATAATAGATAAGAGATATTTCAGTGCGTATGAAAACGAAGAGTTCTATATATATTAATAAGGTGGCGGGGCTGCTCCTGCTGCTGATGCCAGTATGCTTATGGGTTCTTTCCCCTTCAGCTGCCGAGGCCAAGAAGCCTAAGAAGTTGGTGGTGCTCCATACCAACGATACCCATTCCTGCATACTCCCGCTGAAGGAGACCTTGGCCGATACGATGCTGGCCGGTCGTGGCGGCTTTTTGCGTCGGGTGGCCATGATCAAGGAGGAACGCAAGAAAGAGCCCCAGCTGTTGCTCATCGACAGTGGCGATTTCTCGCAGGGTTCCGGCTACTATACCATGTTCAAGGGCGATGTAGAGATAGGCCTGATGAACGAGATGGGCTATGATGCCGCCACCATTGGCAATCATGAGTTCGATTTCGGTCTTGACAACATGACGCGTCTCTTCAAGATGGCCAACTTCCCCATCGTGTGTTCCAACTACGATTTTGCCGATACCGAGCTTGCCTCCATTGTCAAGCCCTATATCGTCGTGAAGAAGAAAGGCGTGAAAATTGGTATTTTTGCGCTGGCACCCAAATTAGAGGGACTTGTCTCCACTAAGAACTATGGTTCGCTGAAGTTCCTGAACCCCTCAGAGGTAGCCCGTAAGATGGTCGACGTGCTGAAGAACCAGAAGAAGTGCGACCTGGTTGTCTGCATCAGCCATTTAGGTTGGCAGGTCAGCGAGTATCCCTGCGATCAGGTCATCCGCGAGGTGTCGGGCATCGACCTTGTGCTCGATGGTCATACCCATACCTATCTGCCCACGCTCGAATATGTGACCGACCCGTCAGGCCGCCGGGTGCCTGTCGACCAGAATGGCAAGCATGCCGTCTTTGTGGGTCGTCTGGAGCTGACGCTCGACGCGCGCAAATAACCCGATAGCCCGTTGCGTTAGTAGCCTGTCTGAGCCCTCTTGGCGTCGTTATAGACACAAGTTGCCCTCCGTCTCGCGTTGAGATGGAGGGCAACTTGTATGTTGAGGGTCGGGAAGCGCTGCTTACTTCCCGATGTATTTCTCAATCATTTGCAGGCACTTCTCGCTGCTGACGGGTTTCGAGAGGAAGTCGTCGCATCCCGCTTCCAGTGCAGCCTGCCGGTCGCTGTCGAAGGCGTTGGCCGTCAGTGCGATGACCGGCAGCTCGGGGTGCTTCTCCTTGATTTTGGCAGTAGCCTCCATGCCGTTCATGAGCGGCATTTTGATGTCCATGAGCACCAGGTCAATGTCCTCTTGGTCGGCCATTTCGATGGCCTCTTGTCCGTTCTTGGCACGGCAGTATTCATAGTCGCGTCTCAGGATGTAGGTCATCAGGATGTAGTTGCTGTCGTTGTCTTCTGTTACAAGTATTTTCTTCATCTTTCGTATGACTTTTGAGTTTCGTCCTATTTTTTTCTGACTTGTTTAGTGAGATAAGTTCGTTAATAAGATACAAAAGTAGTGTTTTTCTTTTGAAAACGCTTGCCCCTTTCGTAAATTTTAACTAATTTTGCACGTGTTGACTGCTAATTATAAACAAATAAGATATTCAAATGATGAATTTAAGACAACTTTCGTGCGCATTTGCGCTTGCTATGTCGCTGTCAGCTACTGCTGCCGACAACCATGTTTTCGAGGTAAACACCAAGAAGCTTGGTGCCCCAGTCCAGTCCACGATGTATGGTATTTTCTTCGAGGATATCAACTATGCTGCCGATGGCGGTCTCTATGCCGAGATGGTGAAGAACCGTTCGTTCGAGTTCCCCCAGCATCTCATGGGCTGGCGTGCCTATGGCAAGTTCGAGGTGCGCAATGACGGTCCTTTTGAGCGCAATCCCCATTATGTGCGTCTTTCCTATTCCGGTCATCGCGACAAGTTCACGGGTATCGAGAACGAGGGTTTCTTTGGCATTGCCGTGAAGAAGGGTGCCACCTATCATTTCTCGGTGTGGGCCCGTTGTCCCGAGGGAGGCAAGGCTACGCTCGAGGTTCGTCTGGTCGATAACGATACGATGGGCGAGAACCAGGAGTTCGTCACCACCCGTGTCGAGGTGAGCGGCAAGGAGTGGAAGAAGTACACCGCCGAGCTGAAGTCGCCTCGCACCGAGCCGAAGGGCGCCTTGCGCCTCTTCCTGCGTGGCAATGCCACCTGCGATGTGGAGCATGTCTCGCTCTTCCCCACCGATACCTGGAAGGGTCGTGAGAACGGCATGCGCAAGGACCTGGCCCAGGCCCTGTTCGACATGCATCCCGGTGTGTTCCGTTTCCCCGGAGGTTGCATCGTTGAGGGCACCGACCTTGAGAGCCGTTACCAGTGGAAGAACAGCGTGGGTCCGGTCGAGAACCGTCCGCTCAACGAGAACCGCTGGCACTACACCTTTGGTCATCGTTTCTTCCCCGACTATTATCAGAGCTACGGTCTGGGCTTCTTCGAGTTCTTCCAGCTCTGCGAGGATTTCGGTTGCGAGCCGTTGCCCGTCATCTCCTGTGGTCTGAGCTGTCAGTTCCAGAACCCCGATCCCACGAAGCCCGGTGTGCATGTGCCCGTCGACCAGCTCGACAGTTACATTCAGGATGCCCTCGACCTCGTTGAGTTTGCCAATGGTTCTGTCGACTCTAAGTGGGGTAAGGTGCGTGCCGATATGGGGCATCCCGAGCCCTTCAACCTGAAGTACCTCGGTGTGGGCAACGAGCAGTGGGACTACGATGAGGCCCATGGTGGCTTTGGCCCCGTGTTCACCGAGCGTCTGAAGAAGTTCTCCGATGCCCTGCGTGCCAAGTATCCCAATCTGAAGCTGATAGGCACCACCGGTCCTAATTCCGAGGGCTGGGACTTCGATCTCCTGCAGCCCCGCATGAAGGAGCTGAAGGTCGACCTCTACGATGAGCACTACTACCGCAATGAGCAGTGGTTCCTCAGCCATGGTCTGCGCTATGACAGTTACGACCGCAAGGGTCCCCGCGTGTTTGCCGGTGAGTATGCCTGCCACGGCCGCGGTAAGAAGTGGAACCATTTCGAGACCTCGCTCTATGAGGCAGCCCACATGACGGGCATCGAGCGCAATGCCGACATTGTCCACATGGCTACCTATGCACCCCTCTTCGCCCATGTCGAGGGCTGGCAGTGGCGTCCCGATGCCATCTGGTACGACAACCTCCGTTCGTTCAAGTCGGTGAGCTATTATGTGCAGCAGTTGTTCGCCATGAACAAGGGCACCCATGTGCTCTCGCTCACCATGGACAAGCAGCCCGTGGCCGGTCAGGCCGGCCAGGATGGCCTCTTCGCTTCTTCCGTCTTCGACAAGGAGACCGGCGAGGTCGTCATCAAGGTGGTCAACACCTCGAAGCAGCCGCAGCAGCTCACCATGAACCTCAGCGATATCAAGGGCGACCGCACGGCCCGCACCATCACCCTGCAGCACTTAGGTTCCATGGATGATGAGAACACGCTCGATGAGCCCGAGAAAATCATCCCCAAGGAGAGCACCCTTGCCTGTCAGGCCGCTAAGAAGTGCCTGGTGGTCAGCGATGCCGTTCCTGCCATGACCTTCCGCATTTATCGAATCAAGAAATAACCTTTCGCCCTTATGAAGCATCTCAGGTACGTGGCTCTTGCCATCACTGCATGCCTCGCCTCAGGCTTGCATGCACAGAGTGAGTTATATCCCAAGCATTTCGAGCTGTCGCAAGTCACCCTCCTCGATTCGCCGTTCCTGACGGCCATGGAGAAGAACATCGACGTGCTCATGCAGTACGATGTCGACCGCCTGCTCACCCCCTATGTGCGGCAGGCCGGTCTGGCAGCGACCGCCGATGTGCAGTCGCCTTACTATCAGTGGCTGTCGAAGCATCCCAACTTCCCCAACTGGGGTGGCGATGCCGGCTTCGACCTGAGCGGTCATGTGGGCGGCCACTACCTGTCGGCGCTGGCCCTGGCCTGGGCAGCCAGCCGCGATGAGGTCCGTCGCGCGCAGCTCAAGGAGCGTTTAGACTATATGCTCCGTGTCATGAAGGACTGTCAGGATGCCTACGATAGCAATACCGAGGGCCTCTACGGTTTCATTGGCGGACAGCCCATCAACGAAGCCTGGAAGCAGCTCTACCGGGGCGACCTCTCTGGCATTCGCAGCCACTGGGGCTGGGTGCCCTTCTATTGCCAGCACAAGATTCTGGCAGGCTTGCGCGATGCCTATCTCTATGGCAAGAGCCCCGTGGCCAAGCAGCTGTTCCGCAAGTTGGCCGACTGGAGCGTCAACCTGGTGTCGAAGGTGTCCGATGCCGATTTCCAGGCCTTCCTCAACTGTGAGCATGGCGGCATGAACGAGTCGCTGCTCGATGCCTATCAGCTCTTTGGCGACCGTAAGTACCTCGCTGCCGCCAAGAAGTACACCCATCAGGCCATGCTCGACGGCATGCAGACCCTCAACCCGACGTTCCTCGATGGCAAGCACGCCAACACGCAGGTACCTAAATATATAGGTATGGAGCGCATCTTCGAGGCCGATGCCGCAGCCGAGGCCTATCGGGTGGCAGCCGAGAACTTCTGGCAGGATGTGGCCCAGCACCGCACCGTCTGTATCGGAGGCAACTCCGTGGGCGAGCATTTCCTGTCCGTGTCCAACTCCAATCGCTACATCGACCATCTCGATGGCCCGGAGTCGTGCAACTCCAACAACATGCTCAAGTTCTCCGAGATGCTTTTCGACCGTACGGCCGATGCCCGCTATGTCGACTTCTACGAGAACACCCTGTGGAACCATATCCTCACCACGCAGGATCCCCGTACCGGTGGCTATGTCTATTTCACCACCCTTCGTCCGCAGGGCTATCGCATCTACTCCCAGCCCAATCAGGGCATGTGGTGCTGTGTGGGCACCGGCATGGAGAACCACTCCAAGTATGGCCATTTCGTCTATACCCACGATGGCCGCAAGACCCTCTATGTCAACCTCTTCATCGCCTCAAAGCTCGAGAGTCGCGACTTTGTCATCACCCAGCAGACGCGCTTCCCCTATGAGCCTCGCACGGTGCTCACCGTGGGCAAGGCCGGCCGCTATGCCATCTCCCTGCGCCATCCCGCCTGGGTGGGTGCTGGCTTCCAGTGCACGGTCAATGGCGAGCAGCCCGTCAAGGGCACCCTCACCGAGGGTCAGGCTGGCTATGTCACCCTCGAGCGTAAGTGGAAGGTGGGCGATGTCATCACCGTCTCGCTGCCCATGTCGCTGCGCTATGAGGAGTGCCCCAACTATACCGATTACATCGCTTTCAAGTACGGCCCCATCCTCTTGGGTGCCCAGACCACGGCTGTCAGCGAGGCTGAGGCAACTGCCACCGGTCTGCCCTTCGAGTCGCTGAAGAACGAGTATGCCGGTGCCGGCCGCATGGACCATGCCCCCGGTTCCATGGCCTCTTCCAAGAAGCTCACCTCCGCTCCCTTGCTCATTGGCAACCGTGCCGATGTGCTCCGTCGCATCCACCTGTCTGAGGCCGCGCTCGATAAGCTCGAGTTCCCCATCGATGTCAGTCGCCAGGGGGTTGCCAGCTATCCGTGGCGTCAGCTCACGCTGCGTCCCTTCTACAGCATCCACCATGCCCGCTACATGTGCTATTGGTATCAGCAGACCGAGGCCCGCTATCAGCAGAGCTCCATGGCCGCCGATGAGGCTGCTGCCGAGGCCCTGTTGAAGCGCACGCTCGACTTTGTGGCTCCCGGCGAGCAGCAGAGCGAGGCCGGTCACGAGTGCCAGTACAGCAACGGTTCCACCACCGGCACCTACAATGGCGAGCACTATCGCGATGCCCGTCAGGGCGGTTTCGTCCAGTATTCGCTGTTCAATAAGCAGGGAGTCACCGACAGCCTTTACGTCATGCTCCGCTTCACCGCTGCCGACAGGGGTCGCAAGGCGTCGCTCACCGTCGATGGTGTGCAGTTGGCCGACGTTGCCATTCCTGCCTCCGGTCAGCGACCCGCCCGTGGCTTCTTCCAGGTTGAGTATCCCATTCCCGCCCATTTGCTGGTCGATGCCAAGGGCCATCCCAAGGAGAAGTTCGTGGTGCGTCTCACCGCCTCTGCCTCCACCCTCATGCCGGGGCTCTACTATGTGCGCCTCGTGCGGGGGCAGGGGGCAGCAGCCCCCGGAAAAGTGAGTGGTCTATAAAAATATTTCCAAAGAACGATTGTTATTTCAATAATTATTCGTACCTTTGCAGCCGCAATTATTAGCTATCTTCAGTTCGAACCTTCGTGAGTGAAGCCGTTTGGAGTGTGCTATTGAGTTGCGCGACAGGTACTCATGCGTGTCGGACGGAAGCCGCTCCTCTGTAGTGGCCGAAGGGAATCCGAGGCAATAGCTCACCTCTTTGCTGCATGACGTAACCATCTGAAACAGAGCTTGTTAATTCGGTGCATGAGAACTGCACCGACAAGGATAAATAGTAGATATGCCTCAGATCCATCATTGTCCGTTCGACGAGCAGCGTCATTGGTACGCATTGACCCATCTCAATCCGCAGCAGATTGAAAAGCAGCTGCAGGTCGAGAACGCATTGTCACCTCTTCAGCAGGATGCTTACTATCAGTATTTCATCCCCTTTCGCTTTCTGAGGCATGTCCCCGACGAACCGCATTCCCGTCAGGAGGAGCAGGCCAAGTACGACCCGCTCACCGACGCGAATGCCTTGCGCGACGACCTCCACAACTATGTCTTTGTGCGCGCCACGGCCCGTGGGGTCGAGGCCCTGCTCCGTAAGAAGTGGAACCTTGATTCGCGCCTGCGTTTGCGCCATCTCCGCGACACCCTGGGTCGTGAGGTCATCGTGCCCGACCGTGAGATGCAGCTTTTGATCGACCTGCTCAGCAAGTGCCGCATCAAGTTCTTCATCGGTCAGCCATTGGCCGAGGCTGTGGTCAACGATACTGTCATCATCGAGCATGGTCAGTTTGCCGGCACCGAGGCCAAGGTTACCGAGGTCGTCCATACCAGCGAGGGCATCTGTCTCACCCTGGGTCTCAGCTTCTTTGGCGGTGTCAAGAGCCTGCAGCTGCCCGGTTTCCGCGAGGGCGATGTCACCTTCGTTCAGGGCAAGCAGGTCGACGATTTCATCAGTCATCGCCTCGTGTCCGTCATCGAGCAGCGGCTCACCGAGGTGCTCACCCATCGGTTAGCCCCCGACACGCCGCTTAGCACGACCCGTCAGGACATTGCCACCCTCAACGACCTCTATCACTACAGCTATCTCAACATCTCGCAGACCAATGTAGCCCAGTGCTTCCGGGCGCAGATGTTGCTGTGTGCCTATCTCCGTCGCGACAGCCTGGGCACCCGCCTTCATAAGTCCGATGTGTTGCAGGCCCTTGGCAGTGCCACTCAGGCCGCCACCCTTCCCCAGGCCTACCTCATGCTCTCCCTGTTCGTAGTTACCCGCCGCCCTCAGTGGCGTGCCGCTGTGAAAGCCTTCGTTGCGCAGTCCCCCGACTGTCCTTCGGGCTTCCGCAGCCTTCTCTCCGTAGCCAAGCGTCTCCGCTGCCGCTAAATATGAAATAGATATAGCATTTTCCACCCTCCTGTAGCGGTCACTGACGGCATGAGCCATCAGTGACCGTATAGGTTGTATAGATAACCTTTTTTAGACTTAGATTATTATATGAACATACTAAGCAAAATCTTTCACTGGTATTTCACCAAGAACGCGTTGCCTTACTGGTGCCTGCTTCTTTTCGATGCCGCCATCGTGCTGGTGTCCGCGCTGTTCACCTACTGGGTGTTCAACCGCATGGGCATCGTGCTCGAGGAGCGCTTCGACGTGCTCT
>CACXYH010000045.1 GCA_902771785.1 uncultured Prevotellaceae bacterium | reverse complement strand
TTCATATATTGAACGTTAAAATATTTAAGAGATTGTAAGGACTCTCTTCTCAATCTGCAAAATTAAAGTAGGGGAGGGGCAGGGGTGGGGTCAGTAACTACTTCGCTGACATGATATTACTACTTCTTCGCTGACATTATATTACTGACCCCACCCCTAACCCCTCCCCTACATGGGAGGGGAACTCAAGCGCCAGCAGTCAACCAAGATTATATTACTGACCCCACCCCCAGCCCCTCCCCTACATGGGAGGGGAACTCCTGCGCCAGCAGTCAACCAAGTTTCGGACTGATCCATTTGTCCCTATTAGCAATAAGATACAAAAAAACAGGAAGGGGGTGGGCCTTCCTGATTGCTGTTGGTTTTGGAGTAGTCGGTAAGGGAATCGAACCCTTATGCCAAGATTGAGAATCTTGTATCCTAACCGTTAGATGAACCGACCAGTTAGATGCACTTGATTGACACGAAAAATGTCGCGGAATAAGAGGGGAGGGTAGTCGGTAAGGGAATCGAACCCTTATGCCAAGATTGAGAATCTTGTATCCTAACCGTTAGATGAACCGACCAAGTTTGCGGAAGCTGGGGGATTCGAACCCCCGGTACAGTCACCCGTACGGCAGTTTAGCAAACTACTGGTTTCAGCCACTCACCCAAACTTCCTCGGCATTGCTTTTACGGCGTCGCCGTGAGCACTTTCTCTCAAATGCGGTGCAAAGGTACGACTATTTTTCGAACCTTGCAAATTTTTCGCACTCTTTTTTCCGAAAACTTTGCTTGTAATGAAAAAATATCGTAACTTTGCACTCTATAATATAAATAAGGTATGAAAATAGGAGATAAAGTAAGGTTCCTGAACGAGATTGGGGGTGGCCGCGTGGCCGGTTTCCAGGGCAAGAACCAGGTGCTGGTGGAGGATGAGGACGGCTTCCAGGTGCCCATGCTGATGAGCGATGTGGTGGTCGTGGGCGACGAGAGCTACGACACGGGCCGCATCGTGGCAGCCAAGCAGCAGGGCAAGGCGGCGCAGAAAGACGTGCAGGCAGAGACGGAGCCGGCCGACAAGCCAATCACTTTCAAGAAACAGCCGGAAGAGCGGCGCGGAGGCGAGAAGCTGTCGGCCTATCTGGCCTTCGTGCCCTACGACGTGAAGGAGCTTTCGCAGACGCGCTTCGAGACTTACTTCGTGAACGACAGCAACTACTACCTGCGCTTTGCCTACTATTCGGCCGAGGGCAGCAGCTGGCAGCTGAGGGCTACCGACGAGGTGGAGCCCAACACGAAGGTGTTCGTCGAGGAGATAGGTCGCGAGAACCTGGACGAGCTCGAGCATGTGGCCCTGCAGCTGATGGCCTACAAGCGCGGCAAACCCTTCGCCCTGAAGCCCACCGTCGACGTGCAGCTGCGCGTGGACGGCGTGAAGTTCTACAAGCTGCACACGTTCCAGGAAAACGACTTCTTCGAGCAGCCGGCCCTGATATACACGCTGGTGGAGGACGACAAGGTGGCCCGTCCGCTGGTGGTGAACGTGCAGCAGCTGAAGGAGGAGATGTATGCCAAGCCTGAGCAGCGCGAGGAGCGCCAGCCCGTCAGGCCGGCCCGCAAAGAAGGCGACCCGGTGGTCGTAGACCTGCATGCCGACGAGGTGCTCGAAAACACCAACGGCCTCTCGGCGGTCGACATCCTGAACTATCAGCTCGACGTGTTCCGCCGCACGCTGAAGGAGTATGAGAAGAAGAAAGGCACGAAGATCATCTTCATCCACGGCAAGGGTGAGGGCGTGCTGCGGCGTGCGCTTCTCAACGAGCTGCAGTACCGCTACAGGCAGTATGCCCATCAGGACGCATCGTTCAAGGAGTATGGCTACGGCGCTACTCAGGTGACGATTAAATAGACATTTCACAATCAAAGCAAGATAGAGATATGAAACACGGATTTATCAAAGTGGCTGCAGCGGTGCCTGCAGTACGCGTGGCCGACACAGAATACAACGTGCAGCAGATGGAGAGCCTCATAGCCCAGGCCGAAGGAAAGGGCGTGGAGCTGCTGGTGTTTCCAGAGCTTTCCGTCACGGGCTACAGTTGTCAGGACCTGTTTCGGCAGCAGCTGTTGCTCGACAAGGCCGAGGAGGCGCTGCTGGTGTTGCTCGACTTCACCCGCAAGCTCGATGTGATTAGCGTCGTAGGCTTGCCCGTGCGCATCGGCTCGCTGCTCTACAATTGTGCCGCCGTCATTCAGCACGGATGCCTGCTGGGGCTGGTGGCCAAGACCTATCTGCCCAACTACGGCGAGTTCTACGAGAAACGCTGGTTTGCCTCGGCCACCGACCTGAGCGAGCAGACCATCTATCTGGCCGGTAGCCCTGTGCAGGTGTCGGCAGCGCCGCTGCTCTTCGAGACCTGCGACGGCGTACGCTTCGGCATCGAAATCTGTGAAGACGTGTGGGCTCCGCTGCCGCCGAGCAACAATCTGGCGCTGGCCGGAGCCGACATCATACTGAATCTCTCGGCTACCGATGAGCTCATCGGCAAGCACCGCTACCTGCTCTCGCTGCTGGCCCAGCAGAGTGCGCGCACCATGAGCGGCTACGTCTACAGCAGCTGCGGCTTCGGCGAGTCTACTCAGGATGTGGTCTACGGCGGCAACGCCATCATCTTCGAAAACGGGCGCATGCTGGCCGAGGGCGAACGCTTCTCGTTCCAGCCCCAGCTGCAGACGGCCCAGATTGACGTGGACCGCCTGCGGGCCGAGCGGCAGAACAACACCACCTTCCGCACGGCGCAGGACGGCGCCCACGCCCAGCTCGTGGCCTGCAAGCCCATCACCCCACGCGACTTCGTGCTGGAGCGCAGCATTGACCCGCATCCTTTCATCCCCAGCAGCGAGATGATGGCCACTACCTGCGAGGAAATCCTGAACATACAGGTGGCCGGACTGGCCAAGCGCCTCTATCACACCCATTGCGACAAGGCCGTAATCGGCATCAGCGGCGGACTCGACTCGACGCTCGCCCTGCTGGTCACGGTGCGCGCCTTCGACAAGCTGGGACTCGAGCGCAAAGGCATCGTGGGCGTCACCATGCCGGGCTTCGGCACTACCGACCGCACGCACCAGAACGCCGTGCGCCTGATGGACTCCTTGGACATCACGCAGCGCGAAATCAGCATTGCCAAGGCCGTGATGCAGCATTTCGAGGACATCGGCCATCCGATGAAGCAGCACGACGTGACCTATGAGAACGGACAGGCCCGCGAGCGCACGCAGATACTCATGGACGTAGCCAACCAGGTGGGAGGCATGGTCATCGGCACGGGCGACCTATCGGAGCTGGCCTTGGGCTGGTGCACCTACAACGGCGACCACATGTCGATGTATGGCGTCAATGCCGGCGTGCCCAAGACGCTCGTGCAGTATCTGATACGCTACATCGCCTCGCTGCCCGCCTTCGGCGACCAGCGCGACACGCTGATTGACGTGGTCGACACCCCCATCTCGCCCGAGCTGATTCCTGCCGACGAGCAAGGCAACATCAAGCAGAAGACGGAAGACCTCGTGGGACCCTACGAGCTGCACGATTTCTTCATCTACTACTTCTTGCGCATGGGCTTCCGTCCGGCCAAGATTTTCCTGCTGGCGCAGAAAGCCTTCGAGGGTGCCTACGACGATGCGGTCATCAAGCATTGGCTGCAGACGTTCTGCAGGCGGTTCTTCAACCAGCAGTTCAAGCGCTCGTGCCTGCCCGACGGACCGAAGGTGGGCAGCGTGAGCCTATCGCCGCGAGGCGACTGGCGAATGCCCAGCGACGCGGCCAGCGGGCTGTGGCTGGCCGAATGCGAAGGGCTGTAGCCGCCACACTCTCACACACGAAACTACTAACTAAACTAATTACAAAATGAGAAAACTACTACTAATACTACTGATTCAAGCCGCAGCATGCCAAGTGATGAGGGCTGACGATGGAATCCGCCAACGCGATTCCATCCTCAGCCGCATTACGGGCGCCACTCTGTCCGAGCTGCGGGTCCCCATCACCAAGTTTGGAGCGCGTGGCGATGGTGCTACCGACTGCTGCAAGGCCTTTGCCAAGGCCATGCGCTACGTGAGCAAGAAGGGAGGTGCACGGATCGAGGTGCCAGTCGGCGTGTGGCTGGTCAAAGGGCCCATTCATCTGGTCGACAACGTCTGCCTCGACCTGAAGGAGGGGGCCGTACTGAAGTTCGTGGCCGAGCCTCAGGCCTATCTGCCGATGGTGGAGACCTGCTGGGAAGGCACGCGGCTCTGGAACTATTCGCCCTTCATCTATGGCCGTAACCTGCGCAACGTGGCTATCGTCGGGCAGGGAACCATCGACGGCAGCAGCGCCGCAGAGACGTTTGCCAAGTGGTCGGCCCTGCAGAAAGCCGACCAGGAGCTGAGCCGCGCCTACAACCATCAGGGAACGCCCGTAGGCGAGCGCCGTTTTGGTGAGGGCCACTACCTGCGTCCGCATCTCATCCAGCTGTACGGATGCAGTCAGGTTACGCTTTCCGGCGTGTTTATTCGTGAGGCTCCCTTCTGGTGTGTCCATCTGCTGCAGAGCGAGAACGTGGTGTGTCGCGGGCTTCGCTACGATGCGAAGCTGGTGAACAACGACGGCATCGACGTGGAGTCGTCGCGCAACGTGCTGATAGAAGACGTCAACTTCAATAATGGCGACGACAACGTAGCCATCAAAAGCGGGCGCGACAACGACGGGTGGCATCTGGCCAGCCCCTCGGTGGGCATTATCGTCAGGCGTTGCCACTTCAAGGGACTGCATGGCGTGGTCATCGGCAGCGAAATGTCGGGTGGCGTTGAGCAGGTGTTCGTCTACGACTGCGACTACCGCGGCTACTGCAAGCGCGGCATCTTCGTGAAGACCAACCCCGACCGTGGGGGCTATATAAGAAATGTGTACGTGCGCAACTGCCGCTTTGACGAAATCCTCGACCTGTTCTACGTCACTTCGATGTATGCCGGCCAGGGGCTCGACAATCATCATTTCTCAACCATCGAGAACATTTATGTCGACTCGTTGTCGGCTTCTGTCGTGACGGGTACCGCCCTGGTGCTGCAGGGAACGACGGCCAAGCCCATACGAAATGTCAGCTTCCGCAACGTGAGCGTAGGGAGCGTGAAGAACGGACTCAGCTTCGAAAATACCGAGTCGGTCACGCTTCAGGACTGTTTCCTCGGTCCCAAAGTAGGCATCCCCAGCCAGGTGTCGGCCAAGGACAAGCTGTTTGAGAAAGACAGGAAATAGCTTTCCTGCTCAGTCCATGTGGAACAGCTCGGGCAGCGGGATGCTGACGGGCGAGTTGTCGTCGTTCACCTCCATGATGTCGGCCATCATGTCCCACCATCGCTGTGTGATGGGATCTACGTTGTCAGTATCTTGCGAACTTCCTTCTTTCGAACACTCCTGGTAGGCAAAGAGAATGTTGGTGTCGCGGTCCCAGTAGATGCTGTAGTTGCCCACTCCCTGCTCTTTGATCATCTGCTTGAGCTCCGGCCAGATGGCAGCGTGGCGTTTCTGGTACTCTTCCTCGCAGCCTGGCTTGAGGAACATTTTGAATGCAAATCTTCTTGTCATCTTATTATCTCTTATCTATTATCTATTATCTCTTATCTATTATCTCTTATCTATTCTCCAAAAAGTATCCCAATCGATACAGGCTGAACACCCGCAGCGAGGGCCTCTTGCTGCACAGAATGCGCCGTTCGAGCCCTCCGAACAGGCGATGCCACAGGCGGATGAGCCATCGGACGATGCCCAGGTGAATGCCGTCGACGAAGGTGAGCAGTTGCGAATAGCCTCGCAGGTCGGCCCGAAACGCATGGAGCGTGCGCAGGCCCTCCTCGGTTTTGCTGACGAAAGCCGCATTGTCCTCAAAGTCGAAGAAACCAGCGGGATTGTCTAAATGGTCGATGGTGATACCTGCCTTCCGCAGTTGCTTTCCGAACAGCACGTCTTCGTAGCCATACGCATGGAAACGCTCGTCGAAGGGATGGCTGAGCATCAGGTCGCGGCGCACCAGAAAGTTGCAGGTGTGAAAGTGCATGTAGGGACGCTGGGCGCGTATCTCCGCCCTGTGCATGGGCTCGCAGGCCTTTTCGTAGCGGTAGCGCAGGTTCCACGTTTCGCCCGTTCCCACGATGTATCCGCCATAGGCCACGTCGGCCACGTCGCTCTCTATGTAGTTCTTGACGAAACGGGCGCTGGGTATGCTCATGTCGCAGTCGAGGAACAGCAGCCACTCATAGCGGCTTTGATGTGCCAGGAAGTTGCGGATGCGGGCGCGGCCCACGTTCTGCTGGCGCGGCATGTAGCGGCAGTTAGGCCATCGGGCAATGCGGGCATTGGCCTTCAGCGCTTCCTCGTCGGTAGATCCGTCCTCGGCCACCACCACCTCGAAGCTGATGTCCAAGTGGCTGGCCTGTTCGCAAAGTTCCTCAACCAGCGCGTTGCAAGCGTGGTTGTAGGCAGGTATCAGTATGGATAATTCGCGTTTCATCGGCACAAAAGTACACAAAAAAACTAAAAAAGCTGGGTGCGGAAGCAATTTTTTTCGTTTTTCGCTTTTCACTTTTCACTTTTTTTCGTACCTTTGCACCCGCTTTCACGAGTTGAAGGCACGAAATTCATTAAATAAAACATTAAACATTAAGAATTAAAACATGGCAACAAAAATCAGATTGCAGCGCGGTGGCCGTAAAAGCTATGCTTTCTACAGCATCGTAATCGCCGACGCTCGTGCACCACGTGATGGTCGTTTCACTGAGAAGATTGGTACTTACAATCCTAACACCAATCCCGCCACGGTAGACTTGAATTTCGACCGTGCATTGTACTGGGTAGAGGTTGGCGCACAGCCCACCGATACTGTTCGCAACATCCTGAGCCGCGAGGGCGTGTACCTCATGAAGCACTTGAAGGGTGGCGTGAAGAAGGGTGCCTTCGACGAGGCTACTGCCCAGAAGAAGTTCGATGCATGGAAGGCCGACAAGCAGAAGGGTCTTGAGAAGATTGCAGCTGAGGTAGCTAAGGCTAAGAAGGATGCTGCCGACAAGGCTCTGGCTGAGGAGAAGAAGGTGAACGAGGCTATCGCCAAGAAAGTGGCCGACAAGAAGGCTGCTGCTGCCGCTGCCGCTGCTGAGGCACAGGCTGCTGCTGCTGCCGAGGCTGCTGCTGCCGAAGCTCCCGCCGCTGAGGAAGCTCCTGCTGAGGCTTAAGGAAATCAGACAGAAACAAGAGAGAAGGGACGCGACGTTTCGTGTCCCTTCTCTCTTTTCGTTTGGTGGCTGCCGCTACCGCCTGCTGATGCTTTCGTACACCTGTTCGTACTGCCTGGCCACCTTCATGTGGTCGTGATGTCGGCGTATGTATTCAATGCTCTGGCGCTTCAGTTCGGGTATGCGCTCCGGATGCAGCACCAACTGCTCCAGCTCCTGGCACACGCTTTCGTACGTGGGCTGCACGTTGACGATGGGGCGCAGCTCGTGTTCGTCGATGATTTCGTAGTTCTCCGGTTCGCCGCCGCCGATGCAGATGATGCCCTTCGACATGGCCAGCAGCGGATTCATCGAGGGCGTGTAGCTGTACAGCTGGTCGAGAATGGCATCGCAACCGTCCATCATGTGCTGATATTGCGCGAAGGGAACGCCTTCGGCCTTCACCAGTTCCAGCTTGTTGGGGTACTTGCGCTGCACGTCTTCAGCTGCTCTTAGCATGATGTCGGTACCCTTGTATTCGCTTCGGCCTTTGCTGATGCCAATGAACAGCCTGAGTGCTGACCGTTGACTGCCGACGGAGACCGACGGCGTCTGGCTGCCGGCCACGATGGGGTAGGGAATGAAGGTGGTCTTCTTCGGGAAGTGGGGCCGATAGCAGGCGTCATACTCGTAAAGTCCTGTAACGATTTGGTCGCACTCGTTGGCTATCAGCCTGTTAAGCCTCTCCTTCGCCGTGCCCAGCCAGTCGCGCTGCTCCTTCACGGCATCGGCATTCGTGCGCACTTCGTTGCCTATGTTGAAGTCGCTATAGCGCAGCGGCTTCCGATAGGTGCACTCATGCACCCAGTACCAGTCCATGCCGAAGGCTCCCAGCACGATGCTTCGGTTGTGCTTCCTGAGGTATTGGTAGATGGGCAAGAGCCGCTCTGCCTTCAGCTCGATGAACAGGGGATTGATGAGCTGCACCACGTCGTAGCCCCTGAATCGGGGCAGCAGGCTGTATACTTTAGCCATCAGCGCGAGTCCGCCCAGCTTGTTCTGGCGGCGCGACAGGTCGATGTCGCGCGGATAGTTCTTCCAGAAGTCGCCGTTCGAAGCCACCGTCACGTCGTGGCCTAAGGCGCGGAGTCCCAATGCCAGCGTATTGTGCACGTTGCTGTATTCGCCTAAGAGCAGTATCCTCATGGTTCGCGGTTCAGTAGTGGTAGTGTCTGCATGAGTAGCGACAGGCCGGCGCTGCTGTTTGTCAGTCTGCGGAACCACGTGTACTTGGTGGTATAGTCCTTGTCGGGCAGGGGGAAGAGTGCCAGGTCGCGCAGACTTTCGAGCTGCTGGTCCAGGTATTGGCGGTTGCGGGTCTCGATCATGACCTGGTAGATGAAGTCCATCGTGAGCTGTGCCACTCTGCGCTGCAGGGCGCTACGGTCTTGCGTGGGCAGCGTGTCGGCCGTCTGGTTGAGCCTGACGATGACGGCTTTCAGGTCGTCGAGCCGTTTCAGCTTGTGCCGCATGTTGGCTGCGTTGGTAATCGACTCCGGGCGTTTGCGGTAGAAGTATGCTGCTGCCGTGGTCTGATAGACGCTTTCGGCCCTGAGCAGCAAGAGGGGCGTGAACTCCTCGTCCTCGTGGTAGATGCCGGGCGTAAAGCGCAGTTCGCCGAGGATGTTGCGCCGGAAGAGGTAGCAGCAGGCCGAGCCGTGTATGTTGCGTGTGCGCATCAGCTCCTGTCCGCTCATGGGGCCTACGTCCTCATAGTCGCTTTCGGCTTGTGGCTTGGTGGCGAAGTTAAACATGATGAGGTCGCTGTTGCCATAGCGTGCCCCGTCGAGCACGTGCTCGTAGGCCCGCTGTAGCAGGCTGTCGTCGCCGTCGACAAACTGCAGAAAGCGTCCGCTGGCCATCTGCAGGCCCAGGTTGCGTGCCGACGACAGGCCGCCGTTGGGCTTCCGGACGTAGATGATGTCGTGCAGATAGTCGGACAGCTGGCCGATGGGGCTCTCCGTCGAGCCGTCGTCGACCACGATAATCTCTCGTTCGTCGGCGCGTAGCGACAAGGCGCAAATGCTGTCAATGCATTGGCGTATCATCTCGACGGGCATATTATATATAGGTATAATGAAGCTTACGAGCGGAGCTTTCCCTTCAGTAGATGTAGTAGTTTGTTTAGTTTGCATATTCTTTTGATACCCAATAGGTTTAGTATTGTTGCTTTGAGTCTTTGCTTGAGGCTGAGCCGGCGGGCCAGCGGGCTGACGCTGTAGGCTGGCAGCCGGGGTTCGGCGTCCGTCAGTTCGCAGACGTCCATCTGTATGTTCAGCACGTGCAGGTAGTAGCGCGCATCGCACCACCTGGGAATCACTGCCAGATGATGTTCCAGCAGCATGGTCAGTTCCTGTCCGGTTGCCTGAGCCGTGATGCCTGCGGGGTTGGCTACGTAGTAGTAGAGGCCGGCGTCGACCGTGCTCACCCGTCTTGCGTGCTCCAGCAGTAGGGGCAGGGTGGCCGCGTCTTCGAACACGCGCCCCTTGGGAAAGCGCACGTCGCCGAACAGCGTGCGTCTGAACACCTTGTTGCAGGCGTAGGTGTGGGTGTAGGCCTCGCCCTCGAGCCAGTAGCGGCCCATGTCGTCGTAGTCGGCGGGCTGAAAGCGCATCAGACGCTCGTCTTTGCCCGTGTAGTGCCAGTAGATGGGAAACTCCACGATGTCGCTCCCTGCTGCTGTCGGCATGACCTGGACATAGGTGTCGGGTGCCAGGTAGTCGTCAGCGTCTACGAACGTGAGGCAGTCGCCTGTCGCTGCGTCGATGCCGGCGTTGCGTGCGTCGCTCAGTCCGCCGTTCGGCTTGTGGATGACGCGTATGCGGCTGTCTTTCAGGGCCCATTCGTCGCACAGCTGCGGGCAGTTGTCGGGCGAGCCGTCGTCGACGAGGATCACCTCCAGGTCGTGATAGCTCTGCTGCAGGATGCTCTTCACGCAGCGTTCCAGCGTGCGCTCCGTGCGGTAGACGGGAATGATAACTGACAGTTTCACGTGCACAAAATTACATGAAAAGAACGGAAAAACAAAATATTTGTTGTAATTTTGCGTTTTGAAATTGATTATTCATGAAAGAAGAGCACGAAGATAGCTATAGCCATGTGTTGAAATACACCGGCATTTTCGGCGGCGTACAGGGTCTGAACATTCTCATCAGCCTTGTACGCAACAAGATTGTGGCCGAGCTGTTGGGCCCTGCGGGCATGGGTTTGTCTTCGCTCTTCAACTCCACCGCCAATTTCGTGTCGCAGTCGACCAACCTCGGCATCTCGTTCAGTGCCGT
Source organism: uncultured Prevotellaceae bacterium (assembly GCA_902771785.1). Classification (GTDB taxonomy): domain Bacteria; phylum Bacteroidota; class Bacteroidia; order Bacteroidales; family Bacteroidaceae; genus Prevotella. The sequence goes on along the minus strand of CACXYH010000045.1, from coordinate 11,650 downwards.
GAAGCATGTGTCGGAGCTCTTCGACAGTGGCGACGCCGAGCGCATCGGCCATTTCGTGAAGGTGGTGCGGGCGTGGAGCCTGCTGACGGCGCTGCTGGGCATGCTGGTGTGCATCGTGGCCGGTCCTCTGCTGAGCAACTACACCTTCTCCTGGGGCGACCACACGCTGCACTTCGTGCTGCTGGCTCCGGCCGTGGGTCTGACGGCCATTACGGGTGGCGAGATGGCCATTCTGAAGGGCTGTCGCAGGCTTCGCGCGCTGGCCGTTATCCAGATGTTCTCGGCCATAGCGGCCCTGCTCATCTCTGTCCCCATCTACTATTACTTCTGTCAGGCGGGCATCGTGCCAGTCATCGTGCTCATGGCCCTCTGCTCGATGCTGCTCACCATTCGCTACTCCTACCAGCTCTATCCGCTGCGGCTTCGTGGCGCGAAAGGCATCCTGGGCGAGGGCATGGAGATGGTGCGGCTGGGCGTGGCGTTCGTCCTGGCAGGCGTCATGGGCAGTGGTGCCGAGATGCTGATCCGCTCCTACCTGAACGTGGTGGGCGACCTGGACGACGTGGGGCTCTACAACGCCGGCTTCATGCTCACCATTACCTATGCAGGCATGGTGTTCTCGGCCATGGAGACCGACTTCTTCCCGCGTCTGTCAGCCGTCAACCACGATAAGGCGGCAGCCAACGAGACCATCAACCGGCAGATAGAGGTGTCGCTGCTCATCGTGTCGCCCATGCTGGCGTTCCTCATCATTGCGCTGCCGGTGCTCATTCCGCTGCTGTTCCGTGCCGATTTCGTGCCCGTGGTGCCCATGTCGCAGGTGGCGGTGTTCTCTATGTATATGAAAGCGATGTCGCTGCCGGTGTCGTATCTGATGCTGGCGCGCGGCGATTCCATGGGCTATCTGCTCCTTGAGTCGGTCTACGACGTGCTGCTGGTCTTGCTGGTGGTCTTCGGCTACGAGCGCTTCGGACTGTGGGGCACGGGCGTGGCGCTCACGCTGTCGTATATGCTCGACCTCCTCATTGTCTATGCCTATGCCCACCTGCGCTATGGCTACCGGCTGTCGCTGCCCGTCATGCAGTATGCGGCCATGCAGCTGCCGCTGGGCGTGGCCGCCTATGTGGTGACCCTCATCGACGATAATCCCTACATCTACTGGATTCTGGGTGCCATCATCTGCTTCGTTTCGCTGGCCATCTCGGTCCATGTGCTCCATCAGAAGACGTCGCTCTGGGAAGCACTCATCCGTCGTATCACTCACAAGCCTAAGCCCGATGCCTAAAGTCACCGTTCTCGTTGCCGTCTACAATGCGTCGCAGTTCCTGCGCTGCTGTCTCGACTCGCTGCAGGCCCAGACGCTCGCCGATTTCCAGGCGGTGTGCGTCGACGACTGTTCGACCGACGACTCGCTCTCCCTGCTTCGTGACTACAGCCAGGCCGACCCGCGCATAGAGGTGGTCCATCTCAGCGAGAACCGCGGTCAGGCTCATGCCCGCAACGAGGGGCTGGCCCTGGCGCGAGGCGAGTACATTTGCATGCTCGATGCCGACGACTGGCTTTCGCCCGATGCTTTAGAGCGTTCGATTGAAGTGTTTGAGCGTCAGAGCGATATGGATAGCGTGCTCTTCGAGGTTTCGATGGACGGTGAGGACCGATCCTACCTGTATCCGCTGCCCTCGTTCCGGCAGCTTTCGGGCGACGAAGCCTTCCGGCTGAGCCTTACGTGGCAGCTTCACGGACTCTACATGGTGCGTGCCGACATTCACCGGCGCATACCCTACGACGAGACCTGCCGCCTCTATAGCGACGACAATACCACCCGTCTGCACTACCTGGCCTCGCGCCGTGTGGGGCGCTGCAGCGGAGTGTACCATTATCGGCAGCATGCCGCTTCGGCCACCCATGCCGTCAGCGTGCGCCGGTTCGACTATCTGCGGGCCAACGAGTCGATGCGCCAGAGCCTGCTCCGGCTGCAGGCAGCGCCCGAGCTGGTGGCCGTCTACGAGAACCACCGCTGGCTGAACGTGGTGGGCGTCTACCTCTTCTATTATCTGCATGGCCGCGAGCTGTCGGCCGAGGAGCGCCGCTACGGTCTGCAGGAGCTTCACCGCGCCTGGCAGAGCATCGACCGCTCGCTGCTCTCGCCTCGGCAAACGCGCAAGCTGGGCTATCGCCCCATGTCGCGCTGGTGGCTTTTCCGTGCCGAGGAGTGGCTCTACTTCTCGCTGCGCGCTCTGCTCGGCCGCAATCAAGAACAATCAATTTAAAAACGATAGGACAATGCTTAAAGACTTTAATTTCTACGCACCCACCCGTGTGGTGTTCGGTCGAGAGTCGGAAGAACAGCTTCCGCAGTTAATCAAGGCCAATGGCGGAACGCGCGTGCTGCTGCACTACGGCGGCGGTTCGGCTGAGCGTTCGGGCCTGCTGCCCAAGGTGCGGCAGCTGCTGGCCGATGCCGGTATCGCCTTCACCGAGCTGGGTGGGGTGGTGCCCAATCCGCTGCTCTCGAAGGTAGAGCAGGGCATAGCCCTCTGCCGTCAGGAGCAGGTAGACTTCATCCTGGCCGTCGGCGGCGGCAGCGTCATCGACTCGGCAAAGGCCATCGGCTATGGCGTGCCTTACCTTGACGGCTCCGTCTGGGACTTCTGGGAGGGCAAGGCCAAGCCGCAGGCGTGCCTGCCCATCGGCGTGATGCTCACCATTCCCGCTGCCGGCAGCGAGATGTCGAGCTCCTGCGTCATTACGAAGGACGAGGGCCTGCTGAAGCGGGGCATCAACAGCGACCTGTGCCGCTGCCGCTTCTGCATCATGAACCCCGAGCGCACCTACACGCTGCCCCCTTACCAGACGGCTGCGGGCTGCACCGACATCATGATGCACACCATGGAGCGCTACTTCTCGAAGTATGAGGACATGACGCTCACCGATGCCATCAGCGAGGCGCTGCTGCGCACGGTGAAGGACTGTGCCGTAGAGGTGCTGCGCCATCCTGAGGACTACCGCCTGCGCGCGCAGATCATGTGGGCCGGCTCGCTGGCTCATAACGACCTGACGGAGTGCGGCACCGAGAAGGACTTCGCCACTCACCGCCTGGAGCACGAGCTGAGCGCCCTCTTCGGCGTGACCCACGGTGCCGGCCTTGCCGCCCTCTGGGGCTCATGGGCCCGCTACGTCATGCCGCGCCACCAGAGCCGCTTCGTGCAGTTTGCCGTCAACGTGATGGGTGTGGCCAACGATTTCGCCCATCCCGAGCAGACGGCCCTCAAGGGCATCGAGGCCGTAGAGCAGTTCTATCGCACCATTGGCATGCCTACCTGCATCGGCGAGCTGCTGGGCCGCACCTGTACCGACGACGAGATCCGGCAGATGGTCGACAAGTGCAGCCGTGGCGGCACGATCACCGTCGGCGCCATGGAGGTGCTCCATGAGCAGGATATGGAAGCCGTTTATCGCATGGCGAATACAAATCATAAAACCGAGTAATGATGGCAGCAGGAAAATGGATAGGAGGCGTGCTCGGCTGGATTCTCACGGGAGGCAATCCGCTGGGAGCCCTCGCAGGCTTTTTCATCGGGAAGGTCTTTTCCGAGGGAATGGACAGTGTGAACACTTACGAAAATTCGGGCACGTTCGACAGTGAGCGGCTCAGCGGACAGCAGCGGCGCGAGGGCGACCGCAACAGCTTCCTCTTCTCGATGCTGGTGCTCGCCAGCTACATCATCCGGGCCGACGGCAAGATTATGCACTCGGAGATGGAGGCCGTGCGCCAGATGCTGCGCACCAACTTCGGCGAGGTGGCAGCGCAGCAGGGCGACCAGATTCTGCGCAGGCTCTTCGACGAGGCCAAGGAGCAGGGCGACTACCACTATCGGCAGACCATTCGCGAGAGCTGCATGCACATCGCCCGTAACGTAGACTACAGCGGGCGCCTGCAGCTGCTCAACTTCCTCGTGATGATAGCGCAGGCCGACGGACGCCTGCCGCAGGAGGAGATCAGTGCGCTCCGTGAGTGCGCTCAGTGGCTGCAGATGCAGCCCTCGGAGGTCGACTCGCTGCTCAACCTGGGCCACGACGACCTCGAGTCGGCCTACAAGGTGTTGGGCGTCAGCCCCGATGCCACCGACGACGAGCTGCGCCGCGCCTATCGCAAGCTGGCCCTGGAGCACCATCCCGACCGTGTGGCCAAGCTGGGCGACGACGTCAGGCGTGCCGCCGAGAAGAAGTTCCAGGAAATCAATGCCGCCAAGGAACGCATCTGGAAAGCACGAGGACTATGAAGAATGAAGAATGAAGAATGAAGAATGAAGAATGAAGAATGAAGAATGAAGAAGCCTGTTATTATCGTACCGGAGGGTGCGCATGAGGTGCTGCTGCACGCTTGCTGCGCTCCCTGCTCGTCGGCCATCGTCGAGTGGATGCTGGCCCACGGCGTGCGCCCCACCATCTTCTACTATAACCCCAACATCTATCCGCGCGAGGAGTACGACATTCGCAAGAACGAGAGCAAGCGCCATGCCGAGAGCCTCGGCCTGCGCTGGATCGACGGCGACTACGACCACGAGGCCTGGCGCCGCGGTGTCTGCGGATTGGAGGGTGAGCCTGAGCGTGGCCGGCGCTGCGAGCAGTGCTTCGTGCTGCGCTTGACGGCTGCTGCCCGAGAGGCGCGTCAGCAGGGGCTCCGCTACTTCACGACCACGCTGGCCTCGTCGCGCTGGAAGAGTCTGGAGCAGATAGAGCGGGCGGGCCACTTGGCCGAGCAGGCCGTCGAGGGCACCTGCTTCTGGGCGCAGAACTGGCGCAAGGGTGGCCTCTACGAGCGCCGCAACCAGCTACTCAAGGACTTCGGCTTCTACAATCAGCAGTACTGCGGCTGCGAGTTCTCCATGAGGGCGGTAGACAAGGATAAGTAAAGAAAGCGACTCCAGTCCGGCGCATGGTATTCCCCTCCGTTCAAGGAGATGGTAGTCGCATGGTATTCCCCTCCGTTCAAGGAGATGGTAGTCGCACGGTATTCCCCTCCGTTCCAATGGTAGGGTAGTTGCACGGTATTCCCCTCCCTTAAAGTAGGGGAGGGGTTAGGGGTGGGGTCAGTATAGTTTCTCCGCAGATAAGTTCCTCGCGCAGGAAAAGTCAGAGACCCCACCCCTGGCCCCTCCCCTTGAAGGGAGGGGAGTTCTGTGCGCGTCGGTTCCCCTCCGTTCCAATGGTAGGGTAGTCGCACGGTATTCCCCTCCGTTGTAGGGGAGGGGTTAGGGGTGGGGTCAGTATTGTTCCTCCGCAGATAAGTACCTCGCGCAGGAAAAGTCAGAGACCCCACCCCTAGCCCCTCCCCTTGGAAGGGAGGGGAATACTTTGCGCGTCGGTTCCCCTCCGTTCCAAGAGAAGGGTAGTCGCACGGTATTCCCCTCCGTTGTAGGGGAGGGGTTAGGGGTGGGGTCAGTATAGTCTCTCTGCAAATAAGTTCCTCGCGCAGGAAAAGTCAGAGACCCCACCCCCAGCCCCTCCCCTTGAAGGGAGGGGAGTTCTGATCGCGTCGGTTCCACTCTCCTTGAAAGGGAGGGGAGCACTTTGCGTGCCGGCTCTCGCGCCTCCTGCCGCCCGTTCCGGCGTCTTCTCATTGAAGGCGCCGAGTTTTTTTTCCGTTTTTTCAAAGGCTCCACATGGTGGTGGAGCGTAACTTTGTAAAAACAAAAAAACTATGAACAAGCAACAAAACGAAGAGAAGAATACGCCAGACGTATTCAAAAGCCTGCTCGAGGAACTGAACCAGGCAGGCTACAAGCTTTCAGGCAACATCGTGGTTAACATCTACAGGTCGGGAAGCCAGCATGTGGATAGGGTGGAGAACCAGTACATCGGCATCCGCCCTACAAAAGCGGCTACGAAGGACAAAGCGACTGCTCCGAAGACCGCTACGAAGGCTAAGCCGCCCAAAGCCTCCACGAAGCCCAAAGCTTCCACAAATCCCAAACACCCCGCCGCCCCGCTTCCCGACTCCCTGCGTTCGCAGTTGCGGGAGTGCCTCGCGCTGCTCATGCAGGAGCGCTTCGGCAGCGAGCCGCTGCTCAATAGGCAGAGCCATTGGCAGGCCGTCTACCGCATACTGGTGGATAAGGGCTATTGCGCCGACTCCGACTTCAACGGCTTCGACTCCTTCATTCGCGGCGTGATGCCCGAGGTGGTGAACAAACCGTATACGAAGGGCTCGGTGAAGATGATCAGCCAGACGCCCTTCGTGCGGCCCTTCGGCGAGTGGAAGTTCGACCCGCTCATCTTCAAGACCCGCAAGCCCTTCGAGCGGATGGTGGCTGTGGCCTCGCGGTTCCTGACCCTCATGGACGAGCACGGACTGGTTAAGAAACGGCCAAATTCTTAACCCACGTCTTAACTTCTTAACCCACGTCTTAACCCGACGCCGTTTCTCTTGCATTCAGCGCTTCTTTTTGCTATCTTTGCCCCCAAAACTCAAAACGAAAGCAACATGAGGAAAGGAAAGAAAGCAAAGCAGGGCGAGGAAGGCGCTCAAGACAAGCCGCAGCCCGAGCGGAAGAAGAACTGGAAAGAGTACACGGCAACGGTGGAGGACATTCAGAACTTCATCATGGACAAGGTGATGCTGCGGCACAACGTGGTGACGAGGCGCGTGGAGTATCGTCTGCCCGAGCAAGACTACTTCGCCGAGGCCGACACCGCGACGCCCGCCCCCCGCCAGCGCTCGCCCGACGGCTGGCAGCCCATCAGCGACCGGCTGGTGAACTCGCTCTGGTCGGAGCTCTCGGCCGAGAAGACGGTCTACGCGCAGGACATCTACCGCGTGCTCGAGTCAGACTTCGTGCCCGACTTCCACCCCTTCCGCTTCTACCTGGAGCACCTGCCGCCCTGGGACGGCCAGGACCACATTCTGGCCATGTCGGTATCGGTATCGGTGAAGGGCGGCGTCGACATGCAGATGCGCTTCTACGAATACCTGCGCAAGTGGCTCGTGGGCATGGTGGCGGCGTGGGTCGACCCGCAGGTGGTGAACAACGTCATCCTCGTGCTCATCGGCGAGCAGGGCAGCTACAAGACCACCTGGTTCAACTACCTACTGCCGCCGCCGCTGCGCCGCTACTTCTACACGAAGACCAACGGCAGCCGCATGGGGCGCGACGACCTGCTCACGCTCACCCAGTATGGGCTCGTGTGCTGCGAGGAGCTCGACACCATGCGACCCGCCGAGCTCAACCAGCTGAAGGCGGCCGTGACGATGCCCTACATCGACGAGCGCGCTGCCTATGCCCACTTCCACGAGCACCGGCAGCACATCGCCTCCTTCTGCGGGACGGGCAACAACCTGCAGTTCCTGAGCGACCCCACCGGCAACCGGCGCTGGCTGCCCTTCGAGGTAGAGAGCATCGACTCGCCATGGGAGAAGCCGTTCGACTACGACGGCATCTACTCGCAGGCCTACGCCCTCTATCGCCAGGGCTTCCACTTCTGGTTCTCGAAGGCCGAGATCGAGCAGCTGGCCCAGCACAACCGCCAGTTTGAGACGCCGCGGTTGGAGGCTGAGCTCATCGACGTCTACTTCCGCTGTCCCCAGGCAGGCGAGCCTGGCGAGTATATGCCCGTGAGCCGGGCGCTGCAAATCGTGGGTGGCAACACCGTGCAGCAGCTCAGCGCCGTGCGACTGGGCCGTGCCTTCATGGAACAAGGGTTCCGGCAGGTGCGGCGGGCCTATTCGCGCGGTTATATCGTCGTGCGCCGTTCGGCAGAGGAGATACAGACGCGCCTGCGCGGGCTGGCCAGAGACGACGGCGAACCGTTCTGAAAAGTGTGACAGGATGACGGATGACGGTAAGAATTTCGAAAAGTCTGGTGCGTACATGAGCGCATATGCATGTACGCACAACTGTTTTCTAAAAACTATCTGTCATTCCGTCATCTGTCACTAAATAATAACCCAAAAGCAAGACACCAAAACAATGAAGGCAATGACGAAACAGGAACTGGCCGACGAGGCCGGCGTATCGATCAGAACGCTCGACAACTGGCTGCGGCCGCACCGCGCCCAGCTCGAGCAGATGGGCTACCGAAGAGGTATGCGTGTGCTGCCCCCACACATCGTGAGGCACATAGCCGAATGGTTCTGCATCAACACCGTCGACGACACTTGACGACAGTTCGCAGCAGTTCACGGCAGTTGGCAGCAGTTCACGGCAGTTCACGGAAAGCGCAGCTCACGAATGTAGTACCTTTGTAACGTCAATCAGCGCTAATGACACCCCACAGCGGCGCGCTGAACAGGCTCAGAGGCGCGATGAGCCCGCACAGCAAGCCGATGAGGGGAGAGAGAACAAGACAACAAAAGTATGAACCCTAAAAACTGAAAAAACAATGGCTATCTATTGCAAAAAGTATCAGAACCAGGTGCGCGACTCGAAAATGTTCGGCAAGTGGTACATGAAGGCCCGCTCGCTGCGCACCGTCTCGACAGAGGAACTTGCCGAGGAAATATCGGGAACCAACACCGTCACCGAGGCCGACGTGAAGGCCGTGCTCAGCTCGCTGAAGGTCGTCATGAAGCAGAAGCTGCAGGCCGGACTCTCCGTGAAGCTCGAAGGCATCGGAACCTTCCGAACCACCGTCAGCTGCGGACCCGCCGAAGAGGAAGACAAGCTCACCGCCGACAACATCAAGGCCATCTACGTGCGCTTCGCACCCGAGAAGAGCCTCGACCTGACCACCGGCAAGCGCACCACCAAGATGCTGGCCGGAGCCCGCATCGCCAACATCGACGACTACGCCTACGATCCCAAGACGAAGCCCGCACAGGTGAATCCGTAAAACATTGACTTAAACCACAACGACAACAATGAAAATCCTCAAAGACATGAAACGTTGGAAAACCATCATCCAGTTCATCATCACCGTGCTCACGGCCATCATCAGCTCATTCTTCGTACAGTCATGCGCAGCATCCATCTGATCGTAGTCCACTGCTCGGCCACCCGCTGCAACCGCGCCTACCCGGTCACGACCCTCATTCGCGACCACCAGCAGCGCTTCGGCTTCACCGGCTATCACTACTACGTGACCCGCGACGGCCACATCACCCAGACCCGCCACCTGCAGCTGCCAGGAGCCCACGCCCGCGGCTACAACGCCCACTCCATAGGCGTATGCTACGAAGGCGGGCTCGACGCCCGCGGCGAGACCGCCGACACGCGCACCCCGGCACAGAAGAAGTCGCTGCTCCGCCTGCTCCGTCGCCTGAAGCGCGACTACCCCCAGGCCCGCATCGTAGGCCACCGCGACCTGCCCCACGTGAGCAAAGCCTGCCCCTGCTTCGATGCCGCCGAGTATGCGCAGCTATAGCCGCTGAGAACGCGCAGATGTAATAAAAAAAACGAGGCAAACGTTTGTCGGCCTCGTTTTTTTTCGTAACTTTGTCGCCGTAAATCACAACAGATATGAAACAGACAAAAACAAACAGACGAACCTACGAGCGACCCCAGATGAGGGTCGTGGAGTTGCAGCAGCAGACGATGCTGCTGGCAGGAAGCGGAGGATTCGGGGGCCGCGGCCCCTATGACCCCACCGACGACAACCCCTTCGCCGGATGAAACGAGAGTGACTAACCCCCAAACGAATAACGACATGACAATGAAGCGACAAGCATACAGCATTATGGCAGCAGTCATGCTCCTGGCAATGGGCGCACTGCTGACGACAGCCTGCGACAACGAAGACAACGCGGCCGCAGACAGCGCCGTGCCCACCGTGGGCGGCCAGCCCATACAGTTCACCGCCACGCTGGCACCCAAGAGTGGCGACGGCGGCGCACAGACCCGCGCCATCAAAACGGGCACGGAGACCGGCAGCGGCAAGGAAATCCTGAAAGTGGCGTGGAATGAGGGCGAAAAGATTGCCATCTACTATGAAACAACCACCGGCCACGCCATCACGACGGCCACCGTTCAGAGCGTCGACAGCCAGACGGGCGAGGCCACCATCAGCGCCACGTTTGACGCCGATGCACAGAACAACGGCAAGGCCAACTTCGTCTTTCCCGCATCGCTGCACAACGACATGGGCGACATCGACGAGAGCCTGTTGCTGAGCAATCAGAATGGCCTGCTGCGCACAACCACCAAGAACATCAGCAAGAACTTCGACGCAGCCACCGCCACGGGCACCATCACCGTCAGTGGCAGTGAGGCCACCGTCAGCGGCACGGTAGCCATGCAGAACCGCGTCTGCATACTCAAGATGGCGCTCGGCTTCGACGATGGTCAGTCTCACACCAGTATTGACCCCCTGCAGGGCGGCAATACGCTCACCATCGCCGTCGAAGACGGGCCCACCTACACCATCACCTCGGCCTTCGAGGAACAAGGAGCAACTAGTACCGGCGGCTCGACAGCCCCGCGCCCCTTCCAGCAGGGCGACGTCATCTACGTGGCCATGCTCCCCGTCGCCTCCAAAACCGTCTCTTTCTCATCGACCGGTTCTGGCGGCGTTTATAGAAAGTATTCTACAGGCGTGACGCTTGAGGCCGGGAAGTTCTACCGCAATGTGGACGTTCTGCTAAGTACGAGTCCACTAATACCAGAAGGATATAAAGACCTGAGCTCAGGCAGCATCAACGCCGTTAATGGCGACCATATCTTTCAGAGCAGTAGCGCCGCCACAGCGAACACCATCACCATCCCCAACGGCGCCAAAGTGACGCTCAATGGCGTGAACATCAGCACTACGGGACCGGGCATCATCTGTAATGGCACGGCCACCATCGTCCTCGAAGGCACGAACAGCGTAACGAGCACAGATAATACCGCCGTCCAGATCGGAACACTTTCTAAAACGCTCACCATCAGCGGCAGCGGTAGCCTGACGGCCACGGGCGGTGGAGGTGCAGGCATCGGTAGCGGAAAAGTACTTGATTATTGCGGCAACATCGTCATCAATGGGGGCACCGTGACGGCTATTGGTGGGGAGAGAGCTGCGGGCATCGGTAGTGTTTATCAAGAAGGTTCTTACAGTAGCTGCGGCGACATCACCATCAACGGGGGCACCGTGACGGCTACTGGAGGGGAGGAAGCAGCTGGCATCGGTGGCGGAGGTGGTAAGTCCTGCGGCAACATCACCATCAACGGGGGCACCGTGACGGCCACTGGCGGCTCATATTGTGCGGGTATTGGCAGCGGGTTTGGCGCCACCTGCGGTCACATCACCATCACTGACGGCGTGACCCGCGTCACGGCGAATAAAGGAACCGATGCCACGTATAGCATCGGCAGGGATAAAGATGGAGATCAGCGTACCACCGGCACCATCACCATCGGCGGCACGGTCTATTACGATTCCGAAGAAAAGGCCTTCCGGAAAGACGGCGGCACCTACCTCGCCACCAGTCCGCTGGTCTATACGCCGTAAAATCCAGGCAGTGGGGCGCGTTGACAGGCCCGGCAAGGCCAACCCCTGTCCCTGCCCCGATGCCGCAGCGAAGCTTGCGTAGCGAAAAAAAAGATCAGTCCTAAAACTTGGTTGACTGCTGCCGCAGGAGTTCCCCTCCCTTGCTTCTTATGATATTGTGCAAAGAACTTTAGTTAATATTTTCTAATTAGGCGGACAATTTTTGTTTGCCTTTTCTTTTCTCTCT
>CACXYH010000044.1 GCA_902771785.1 uncultured Prevotellaceae bacterium | reverse complement strand
AAAAAAAGATGGTATAAATATGGAAGAAAGGAATCCTAGCGAATGGTTGATAGCAAAGGCTTTACGGTACATAGGCTGTGATAAAGTGGAAGTACACGAGTTCCCCTATAATGCCAGAAAGGAAGTCTGTTTTGAGTGCTTTGGTATTAGTATGAAGTGCATTAATTTTCATCCTTCGCTAAGTGACAATTTCAAATTGGTGGTATTAATTCCTTTCACCCCCACTCAGCTACAGCTCGCTTATAAGGCAATGAACAGCATGAATGAAACCATTATAAGTAGCATCCGAAATAGAGGCTTACCTGTCACTGTGTCAGACAAATACATCAGACTGGCTTATGAGATAGAACTTGAGGGTGGCAAACAGTTGGCAGACATCATTAAAACCATCTTGTTGAAAATGAGCTATGAGGTTGACTGGAGGCAAGTGAAGCATTGTGATCAGAGACTGCATAACTTCCATGCTACGCGAAACTATGAAATTGTTAAGAAACAGTTCAGTACGGTATTTTGGACTGTCAGTATTGGTATATACGATGATAAGGTTTTAGACTGCTGTAGGAAAAAGGTATTTGAGGAAGGTGGTCTCGACAACATTATGACTATGTTTGACGGCCAGTGCTGGTGGGTGTCGTCTGATAGTCACGAGTCCTGCCCCTTCCGTAAACTGAGTATATACTTTTACGTGAAATGGTCAGAAGCCATATCGGGCAAAGTGAGTTTTAATGTATTGCTGGGCGTACGATTGGAGCTGGAGCAATGCGACTATATCGACCAGCCCATAGGCTATGAAACATTCAGATGCTTGCGCCAAGACGAGAAAGAGGTTAAGGAATATTTGAGTTCAGAGCAGTTTGATGAAGACTTTATCGCTGCTACTTGCAGAACTATTGGCAGACTTTATCACACAAGCAATTAAAGTCCTAAATGTTTTGAATGTCCTTAATCGCGCCATACTCTTGATGCGTACCTATAAAGCGGATTTAAGTTGCGGGACTGTATGAGGAAGCGTTTTTGGCTGTAGAAAAATGACCGATAAATGAAAATTTATTGAATATCTTTGCGGCTGAATATTTAAAGATGTGCAAATAATTATAACTATGAACGAACAAGCAAGAGAAGACTACGAGTGGTTGATGGAGTATGTGAAGTCGGGCAAGGAGCGGTTTTTCGTGTCTGACTGGGGATGCAGTATGACGCGGTATCGCAGCTTTGGAATTGGCAACAAAGGGCTGATACTGGTGAACGAAGAGAAGAAGGAGGCTCACATGTTGGTTTACCCTGATGGCGAGTTGGCAGGATTCACGGCCGACGATATTGACATGGAGAGCATCAGCAAGACGGGGCGCACATACGATGCTGAACGGCTGACGGTGAGCTACCGTTTAGTGGTACAGCGCTACAAAGATGGTGTGGCACTGGTAAGCTGGATGCTGCATCCCGACGGCAGCTACTTTGCTGATGAGGGCGGTTTCGGGCGACAAGACGATGAAGAAGTATGGGCTTATGCCTATATTGACACGGACTGCCGGACGCTGGTGAAATTCCAGGTGATGGATGATGACGAAACGAAGCAACACTTTTTCCAAATTGCCGTACAAAAAGCAAAACTTTAAAAAATTATTCGTAACTTTGCAGCAAGAAATATCTCATCATATGGAAACATTGGAAGAAATCTACCTGCAAGAAAACTACCGCCAGTTCCACTACATCATGATAACGCTGGCTTTGAAGGACAAGTACAATTGTGCAGACCTGCTATCCGATGCCAATTACCATTCTAATAGACATGGGCAAAACAATCCATTGTTCCGCCTGCATGAAGCATGCTATCATAAATGTGAAATACCGAAAGCTCCTGCCCCAAAAGATTCGCACGACTGGAAGGTGCTGTTACAGGAAATATTAGGATCCTCCAGCGAGAAGAAAAAGAAAAAGAAAACGAAAGAGGAGGAGGAAGAGGAAGTTCGACGTATCAAGTTATCGTATCAGCATGATGAGGAAAAGGCCATTGACGACTTTGTAAGTTTATGCTCTTTAGCCCAGCAGCCTGGCAACAAACAGGCCGAACACCTTGTTGAGACTTTTCTAAGAGACCTATACCAAAGCGACCTAGCAAGCCATATCATGTTTCTGCTGATGCATGTAGATAAGCCATGCCTGCGTCAGTTTGCCCAAACGAAACTGGGAGTAAGCAATGCTGCCTGGTTTTGTACAGTAGACATCGTAGTGCGCAAGACTGACGACAATCTCGTTCACGGCAACACGGGGCATTACACCATCTTTACTCGCAGCAAAGACGGTAGTGAGCAGCCCCTGCACTTCACCCACCAGCCGTCAACCGTCTACTATCTGATGTTCCTGATTTGCCGATGCCAGACGCATCGGCTTCTGCCACATTTTGAATTTCGCCACAACATGTATGCCTTTTTCAAGATTTACCGCCTGGTATACGATGAGTCCGACGCTGCTATACATGAAAAATACAAGAAGCTGCTGTATCGTGAAGACCAGTTCGGTCAACTTCGTGCCGGTCGCCTGCACGAAATCGTCTATGACATTCGTCAGCAATTAGAACAACGGTTCAATGAATATGGTGAAAACTACCAACCGTATGCTATCGGTGCACGTGAAGAGCTGACGGTAGGTGCTGAGCATATTTACTTTGAAGGGGAAGCGCAACAGATGCTGGAAATAGATTTTGTATAAAAAAAACCGCAGACATGGGGTGTCTGCGGCTCTAAAATATTTACTTTAGTAAGTTTTACTTTCTAATCAAAACATTTGCGTGCTTGCAAATGTACATGGCCTCAACGGCTGCAATGGCCTCGATGGCCAGCGAAATCATTGTTAACATCATAGCTTTTTTCCTTTCTCTAATTTTTTAATGTTATCCTAAATGTTATCCTTATTTGTCTACTCGGTTTCCCTTTTGACGATGCAAAGGTACGCACATTTTCGGACACGTGAAGCATGAAACGGCACTTTTCGCGGAAAAACGTCGTTTTCTTTGACCCTTGTCAACAACATGACATAAATCAAACGAAAGAGCTTGGTATCGGCAAAAGAATATCAAAATAAGCTAAAAGGCAGTACATAAATTTTGCAGGATGGAGTTTTTGTCGTACCTTTGCGAGTGATATGAACACAGCACTGCAAAAGACCCTGAAGATATTCATGCCGCTCGTGCTGGGCGGAGCCATTCTCTGGTGGATGTACCGAGGCTTCGATTTCGGCAGCATCAGCCAGGTGCTGCTGCACGAGATGTCGTGGACATGGATGCTGCTGTCGTTTCCTTTCGGCATCCTGGCGCAGGCATTCCGAGGCTGGCGATGGCAGCAGACGCTGGAGCCCGTGGGCGAGAAGCCGCGCATGTCGGTGACGCTCAACAGCGTTTTCCTGAGCTATGCCGCCTCGCTCGTGGTGCCTCGCATCGGCGAGTTCACGCGTTGCGGCGTGCTGTCGCGCTGGGAAGGCATCTCGTTTGCAAAGGCTCTGGGCACGGTGGTCACCGAGCGGGCCGTCGACACGCTGATGGTGATGCTCTATTCCGGTCTTATCCTCCTGCTCGAAATGAGCACCTTCGGCACATTCTTTGAGAAGACAGGCACGTCGCTCGACCGCATCCTGAGCGGTTTCTCGCTGACGGGTTGGCTCGTCACGGCCATCTGTGGCCTGGCAGCCCTCATCCTGTTGCACCTGTTGCTGAAGCGCCTCTCTATATATAATAAGGTGAAGATGACGCTCAACGGCATCTGGGAGGGAGTACTCTCGTTGCGGGGTGTGCGCAACCTGCCGCTCTACCTGTTTTTCTCCGTGGGCATCTGGGTGGCCTACTTCCTGCACTTCTACCTCACCTTCTTCTGTTTCGACTTCACCGAGCACCTCGGACTGGGCTGTGCGCTCGTATGTTTCGTCGTGGCCAACTTCGCCGTGATTGTGCCTACGCCCAACGGTGCCGGTCCCTGGCACTTTGCCATCAAGACCATGCTCATTCTCTATGGCGTGCGCGACGAGCAGGCCCTCTACTTCGTGCTGATCGTACACACCGTCCAGACGCTGCTCGTGGTGGCGCTTGGCATCTGGGCATGGATACACCTGAGCTTTACTAAACGTTTAACCCTAAAACAATAGCAACTATGAGTGAAATCAAGAACCTGAACCCACAGTGCGTGTGGAAGAACTTCTACGCACTCACACAGGTGCCCCGCCCCAGCGGACACTTGGAGAAAGTACAACAGTTCCTGCTCGACTTCGGCAAGCAGGCCGGTGTCGAGGCCTTCAAAGACCCCGCAGGCAACATCGTGTTCCGCAAGCCCGCCACGCCGGGTTACGAGAACCGTAAGGGCGTAATCCTGCAGGCCCACATGGACATGGTGCCGCAGAAGACCCCCGAAAGCACCCACAACTTCGAGACCGACCCCATCGAACCGTGGATTGACGGCGAATGGGTGAAGGCCAAGGGCACCACGCTGGGTGCCGACAACGGTCTGGGCGTAGCCTCGATCATGGCCATTATGGAAGACAAGACACTGAAGCACGGTCCCATCGATGCCCTCATCACGCGCGACGAGGAGACGGGCATGTACGGTGCCAACGAGCTGCCCGAGGGCGAGCTGCAGGGCGACATCCTGCTGAACCTTGACTCTGAGCACTGGGGCAAGTTCGTCATTGGCTCGGCCGGTGGCATCGACGTCACCGCAACACTCGACTACCAGGAAGCCGAAACCGACGCTGACGACGCTGCCGTGCGCGTCACCATCAAGAACCTGCGTGGCGGACACTCAGGTCTGGAGATACACGAAGGCCGCGGCAATGCCAACAAGCTGATGGTACAGCTGGTGCGCGAGGCTATCGAAGAGCTCGATGCCCGTCTGGCCTGCTGGCACGGTGGCAACATGCGCAACGCTATTCCCTTCAAGGCCGAGGTGGTGCTGACGCTGCCGAAGGAGAACATCGCAGCGCTGAAGGAGCTCTGCGACGACTGGAAAGAGACGTTCAACGACGAGTTCAAGCTCATTGAGCCGCAGGGCATCGAGGTGATTGCCGAGGAAGTGGCCACGCCCGCCAAGGAGGTGCCCGTAGAGATTCAGGACAACCTGGTCGATGCCATCTACGCTTGCCACGACGGTGTTGTGCGCTTCATCCCCGCCTATCCCAACGTGGTAGAGACATCGAGCAACCTGGCCATCATCAACATTGCCGACGGCAAGGCCGACATCAAGATCCTGGCCCGCAGTAGCCGCGAGGACATGAAGGACTACATCGTGAAGACGCTCGAGAGCTGCTTCTCGATGGCAGGCATGAAGGTCGAGACGGCCGGCTCGTATGGCGGCTGGGACCCGAACCCCGACTCAGAGGTGCTGCACCTGCTGCTGAAGGAGTACAAGGAGCTGTTTGGCGAGGACGGCATCATCCAGGTAGACCACGCCGGACTGGAGTGCTCCGTCATTCTGGGCAAGTATCCGCACCTGGATGTGGTGAGCCTTGGCCCGACGATGAAAAGCCCGCACACCACCACCGAGCGCGCCCTCATTGCCACGGTAGCTCCGTTCTGGGAGCTGCTGAAGAAGACGCTCGAGGACGTTCCTGTGAAGTAACAGGGTGAAAAGTAATAGACTAAAATAAGCTGTTGGCCCAAAACGCGCGTCGTTTTGGGCCATCTTCGTTTCTGATAGCGGTCCTTGGTAGCGGAAGTGCGCAGATTGTCCCCCGTAAGCGTCCTATTCGCATAAGAAATCAGAAAGTTTTTGGGACTGTATTGCCGATATTTCAAAAAATCTTCGTACCTTTGCAGCGAAATTATAAACCAATTAACAACAATTATGGACGATTACCCGGCGGATAGTAACAAACGTTAGGCGGGAGGAATCGGCAGAACAACGCGCTGCTATGTCCTCTGGCCATGAACCCTTTTAGCAAAGAGGACAAGCAACAATGAAGACATTTTGGAACACCCAAGGTGGGCTTAGCCAGCTCCAGGAGTGGCAGCCCAATTGCTGGATACAAGTGACGTGTCCAACCGAAGACGACCAGCACGAGCTGGAGGAGCGCTTCGGCATCCCCGACTATTTCATTTCCGACATCAGCGATACCGACGAGCGTGCGCGTTATGAGTACGACGACGGCTGGATGCTGATCATCCTGCGTATTCCCTATGTGAAGGAGATACGCTCGCGAACCCCCTATACGACGGTGCCGTTGGGCATCATCCACAAGCGCGACGTGACCATCACCGTGTGCTACTACGAGACCAACATGATGATTGATTTCGTCAGCTACCAGCAGAAGCGCGGTGCGGGCTTCACCGACTATGTCGACATGATTTTCCGGCTGTTCTATTCCTCGGCCGTGTGGTACCTGAAGCGCCTGAAGCAAATCAACTCGCTCATCGAGAAGGCTAAGCGCAACCTGGACCGCGAGGTGAACAACGAGAGCCTCATCGGCCTGTCGCGCCTGCAAGACTCGCTCACCTATTTCCAGACCAGTATCCGTGGCAATGAGACGCTGCTGTCGAAGCTGAAGTTCAAGCTGCAGATCGACGAGCTCGATGCCGACCTGATTGAGGACGTGAACATCGAGATGACGCAGGCCCGCGAGACCACCAGCATCTACTCCGACATTCTGGAGTCGACGATGGACACCTACTCGAGCATCATCAACAACAACATGAACACGGTGATGCGTACGCTCACCTCGGTGACCATCATCATGATGTTTCCCACGCTCATTGCCTCGCTTTTCGGCATGAACCTCATCAACGGCCTCGAGGAGAAGTCGTGGGGTTTTGTGCTGGCGCTGATGCTCTCGGTGTTTGTCTCGGGCATCTGCTGGTGGATACTGAGGCATAAGCGGCTGGTGTAGTATAGATAAGAGAGATAAGAGATAATAGATAATAGATAATAGATAATAGATAAGAGATAATAGATATGAGATATCGACGAGGGTTTGATTGATATATGACACGTAAAAGCGGGAACTGAAAAAAAATATCGGAAAACATGCCGTAGAGTTCCCGCTTTTTTGTACCTTTGCAGTCCCGATTGAAATAAAATTTCATTATAACGTTATAAAGAGAATATGGCAGAAGCTAAGAAGATTAAGACCGCACTCATCTCCGTTTTCCACAAGGACGGACTCGACGAGCTGCTGAAGAAGCTGAATGAAGAAGGCGTGAAGTTCCTCTCGACCGGAGGCACGCAGAAGTTTATCGAAGAACAAGGCTACGAGTGCCAGAAGGTAGAGGACGTGACGACGTACCCCTCTATTCTGGGTGGCCGCGTGAAGACCCTGCATCCGAAAGTGTTCGGAGGCATCCTGGGCCGCCGCGACAACGAGGGCGACCAGGCTCAGATGAAGCAATACGACATTCCTGAAATCGACCTTGTGATTGTCGATCTCTATCCCTTTGAGCAGACGGTGGCCAGCGGTGCTTCCGAAGCCGACATCATCGAGAAGATCGACATTGGCGGCATCTCTCTCATCCGTGCCGGTGCCAAGAACTTCAATGACGTGGTGATCGTTCCCTCGAAGGCCGAGTACGCTGTGCTGCTCGACATCCTGAACAAGAAGGGTGCCCAGACCGACCTCGAAGACCGTCGCATGTTCGCCACCCGTGCCTTTGGTGTCAGCAGCCACTATGACACGGCCATCCACGAATGGTTTAATAAAAGATAAGAGATAAAAGATAAGAGATAAGAGATAAAAGATAAGAGATAAAAGATAAGAGATAAGAGATATGGCTGCAGAGAGTGTCTTGAGAAATAAATGCGACGATTTTGCGCTGCGTATCGTCAACTGCTACAAATTTCTGCAAAAAGACAAGAACGAGCATGTCATGTCTAAACAACTGCTAAGAAGCGGAACCAGCATTGGTACAAATGTCACCGAAGGTATCTACGCCCAAAGCAGAAACGACTTTCTGAGCAAGCTCAGCATCTCCTTGAAAGAGGCACAAGAAACGAGCTATTGGCTAAGACTCTTATTCAAGTCTGCATATCTGGACGACTCTCAATTCGCATCCATTCATGACGACAATGAAGAGATTATCAGACTGTTGGTAGCGACTATCAAGACGACAAAAGAGAAAGAATAAGATATCTATTATCTCTTATCTCTTATCTATTATCTATTATCTAAAAGATTTATGAAATAAATATTTATTATAAGTATGGGATTTTTTAGTTTCAGGCAAGAGCTGGCCATGGACCTCGGCACAGCCAATACGATCATTATCAGTGATGACAAGATCGTAGTAGACGAGCCTTCGGTCGTAGCACTCGACCGCCGCACCGACAAGATGATTGCCGTGGGCGAGAAGGCCAAGATGATGTATGAAAAGACGCACGACAACATACGCACCATCCGCCCGCTGCGCGATGGTGTCATTGCCGACTTCTCGGCCTGCGAGCAGATGATGCGCGGGCTTATCAAGATGGTTCACACCGGTTCGCGACTCTTCTCTTCGTCGCTCCGCATGGTCATCGGCGTACCCTCAGGTTCCACCGAAGTGGAGCTGCGTGCTGTGCGCGACTCAGCCGAGCATGCCGACGGACGCGATGTCTACCTGCTCTTTGAGCCGATGGCAGCCGCCATTGGTATCGGTCTTGACGTAGAGGCTCCCGAGGGCAACATGATTGTCGACATCGGCGGTGGTACCACCGAAATCGCAGTGATATCGCTGGGAGGAATCGTGTCGAACAACTCTATCAAGGTGGCCGGCGACGACCTGACGGCCGACATCCAGGAGTACATGAGCCGCCAGCACAACGTGAAGGTGAGCGAGCGCATGGCCGAGCGCATCAAGATCAACGTGGGCTCAGCCTTGACCGACCTGGGCGACGATGCTCCCGAAGACTTCGTGGTTCATGGTCCTAACCGCATCACGGCTCTTCCCATGGAGGTGCCCGTATGCTATCAGGAGATAGCCCACTGTCTCGACAAGACCGTGGCCCGCATTGAGACGGCCGTCCTCTCGGCCCTGGAGAACACCCCGCCAGAGCTCTATGCCGACATCGTAAAGAACGGCATCTACCTGACCGGTGGCGGTGCGCTGCTGCGTGGTCTCGACAAACGTCTCACCGACAAAATCAACATCCCCTTCATCGTGGCCGAAGACCCGCTCCATTGCGTAGCCAAGGGTGCCGGCGTAGCCCTGAAGAATGTTGACCGCTTCTCGTTCCTGATGCGCTGATGAACAACCTGCTCGCATTCCTGACGCGACATTTCCACTGGCTGCTCTTCCTGTTTCTGGAGGCAGTCAGTGTTGTCATGCTGTTACATTTCAACAGCTATCAGGGAAGCGTGTGGATTTCATCGGCCAATGTGGTGGCCGGCAAGGTCTATGAGTGGCGCTCCGGCATCGAGATGTTCTTCTCGCTGGTGCGTGTCAACGAGGAACTGAGCCACCGCAATACCTACTTGGAACGCGAGGTCGACCGCCTGCGCGAGCTCTATGCCGACAAGACGGGCGACACGACCGTCGTGCAGCGCACAGAGCTGCAGATGCTCAGCCGGTACACGATCATCCCGGCCAAGGTGGTGGCCAACTCCATCAACAAGCCCGACAACCTGCTCACCATCGACAAGGGCCGTGCCGACGGCGTCGAAGCCGACATGGGCGTAGCCTGTGGCAATGGCGTGGTGGGCGTGGTCTATCTGGCCGGCGAGCACTATTCAGTGGTACTCCCCGTTCTCAACAACCGCTCGCGCATCAGCTGCTCCATCCGTGGTCACGGCTATTTCGGCTATCTCACGTGGAAAGGCGGCGACCCCACCGTGGCTTATGTCGACGACATTCCCCGTCATGCCAAGTTCAAGCGGGGCGAATGGATAGAGACCAGTGGCTATTCGGCCATCTTCCCCCACGGGGTGTCGGTAGGCAAGATTGAGAAAGTGTTCAACTCGCCCGACGGTCTGAGCTACCGGCTCATGGTCCGTCTCTCGACCGACTTTGGCTGTCTGCGCGACGTCTGTGTCATCACCGACAAGCAGATGATAGAGCGCGGACACCTACAGCAGGCCGCACGCGACTCGCTGCTCATGAAGACAACCCACTAAACAAACAACGACAACAACAAAGACCAGTTCAGGACCATGGCAATAGATATTTTGAGACGACTGCTCACCCTCGTGGTGTTCTGCCTCATTCAGGCGTTGGTGCTCAATCAGATTCATCTGTTTGACTGCGCCACTCCCCTGCTCTATGTCTATTTCGTCATCATGTTTCCCCGCAACTACCCCAAGTGGGGTGTGCTGCTATGGAGCTTTGCCATGGGTCTGTGCATCGACATGTTCTCCAACACGCCCGGCATGGCTTCGGCATCGCTGACGCTCATCGGAGCCCTGCAGCCCTATCTGCTCGAGCTGTTCCTTCCGCGCGATGCCGAAGAGAACATCAAGTCGTCGGCAGCCACGCTGGGCTGGCCCAAGTTCTCTACGTTCACCATCATCCTGGTGTTCATCTACTGTCTGGTGTTCTTCTCGATTGAGGCGCTCAGCTTCTTCAATTGGCTGCTCTGGCTCGAGTCAGTCGTTGGCAGCGCTGTTCTCACGATTGCACTGATATTAACGCTCGACAGCCTGCGGAAGAAGTGAAGAACAACAGACCAGAATACCGGAAATACGTCATTGGCGGTGTGGCCACGCTCATCACTGCCGTCTACATCGTGCGCCTCTTCATGCTTCAAATCACGAGCGACGACTACAAGAAGAGTGCCGACTCCAACGCCTTTCTCAAGAAGATAGAGTTCCCCTCGCGTGGCATCATCAGCGACCGCAACGGACAGCTGATGGTCTACAACCAGCCCTCCTACGATATCATGGTGGTCATGAACGAGGCGAGAGGCCACATCGACACGCTCGACTTCTGCAAGGCGCTGAACATCAGCCGCCAGGAGTTCGACGAGCGCATGAAGGCCGTCATGAACACGCGCGGCTATTCCCGCTTCACCGAGCAGCTGTTCATGAGCCAGCTCAGCGACCAGGAGTTCAGCATCTTCCAGGAGAAGATGTACCGCTTCCCGGGTTTCTATGTGCAGCGTCGCAGCATCCGCCAGTATGTCTATCCCTATGCAGCCCATGTGCTGGGCGACGTAGCCGAGGTGTCGCCGGCCGACATCGAGGAAGACGACTACTACCAGCCCGGCGACTATATCGGCAAGCAGGGCGTGGAGCGCTCCTACGAGAAGCAGCTGCGCGGCGAGAAGGGCGTGCAGATACTGCTGCGCGATGCCCACGGCCGCATACAGGGCAGCTATCAGAACGGAGCCCTCGACCAGAAGCCCGTGCCGGGCAAGAACCTGACGCTGGGCATCGACAGCAAGCTGCAGGCGCTGGGCGAGCGACTGCTCGAAGGCAAGATAGGCAGTATCGTTGCCATCGAGCCCAAGACGGGCGAGGTGCTCTGCATGGTCAGCTCTCCGGGCTTCGACCCGCGCATGATGGTGGGCCGCAAGCGTTCAGCCAGTCATAAGCTGCTCAGCCAGGACACGTGGAAACCGCTGCTCAACCGCAGCATCATGGGCCAGTATCCGCCGGGCTCCACCTTCAAGACCACCCAGGCGCTGACCTTCCTCAGCGAGGGCGTCATCACCGCGCAGACGGCCTATCCCTGCTATCATGGCTTCGTGTTCAAGGGTCTGCGCGTGGGCTGCCACGGCCACGGTTCCCCGCTACCGCTGGTACCCGCCATCAGCACCTCGTGCAATGGCTACTTCTGCTGGGGCCTCTACCACATGATCAACAACACCCAGAAATACGGCACCGTCCAGAAGGCCATGAACAAGTGGCGCGACTATCTGGTATCCATGGGCTTCGGCTATAAGTTAGGCATCGACCTGCCAGGCGAGAAGCGCGGCCTCATTCCCAATGCCCAGTTCTACGACAAGGCCTACAAAGGCTCTTGGAACGGACTCACCATCATCTCCATCTCCATTGGCCAGGGCGAGGTCAACGCCACGCCGCTGCAGATATGCAACCTGGCGGCCACCATCGCCAACCGCGGCTACTACCTGGTGCCCCATGTGGTGAAGAAGGTCGAAGGCGAACCGCTCGACACGGCCTTCACCCGCAAGCACTACACCCTGGCCAAGCCCGAGGCCTACAACTACATCGTGCAGGGCATGCGCTCGGCCGCCCTCGGCGGAACGTGCAAGGCCCTGGCCCACTACGACTTTGAAGCCTGCGGCAAGACGGGAACGGCGCAGAACCGCGGTCACGACCACTCGGTGTTCATGGGCTTTGCACCGATGAACGACCCGAAAATCGCGGTAGCCGTCTACGTCGAGAACGGCGGTTGGGGTGCCACCTATGGCGTGCCCATCGGTGGTCTCATCATGGAGCAGTACATCAACGGAAAACTCTCGGAAGCCTCAGAGACGAAGGCCACCGAGTTCCAAAACAGACGCATCAACTATGGCACAACTGAAAGATAAGCACCCGGGCGTGCTCCGCTCGCTCGACTGGTTCACCGTCATTCTCTACGTGGCGCTGCTCACCATGGGTTGGCTCAGCGTGTGCGGAGCCAGCTACACCTATGGCGAGACCGACATTTTCTCGCTCGACACGCGTTCCGGCATGCAGATTGTGTGGATAGGCACCTCGTTCTTCCTGGCGCTGGTGCTGCTGTTGCTCGACGACCGTCTCTACGAGACGTTTGCCTACATCATCTTCGGTATATTGCTCATCCTGCTGTTCGCCACCATCTTCAATCCGCATAGCATCAAAGGCTCCCGTTCCTGGATAGTCATGGGCCCATTGCGCTTGCAGCCGGCCGAGTTTGCCAAGTTTGCCACGGCCCTGGCGCTGGCCAAGTTTATGTCGAAGTATGGCTACGACATCCATCAATGGAAGGACTTTGCCATCACGCTGGCCATCATCCTGGTGCCCATGGCGTGCATCGTGCTTCAGCACGAGACGGGCTCGGCCCTGGTCTACCTGTCGTTCTTCCTCATGCTCTATCGCGAAGGCATGACAGGCTCCATCCTGTTCACGGGTGTGGCTATGGTCATCTATTTTGTGGTGGGCATCCGCTTTCAGGATGTGATGCTGATGGGCACCCCCACCTCCGTGGGCAAGTTTGTCGTGCTGCTGCTCATCCAGCTGTTCTCGTCGCTCATGGTCTATGTCTATTGTCACGACCAGCGCAATTCGCTTCGCATTCTGGGCACCTGTCTGGGCGTCACGCTGCTGTCGCTGCTGTTCTCCATCTATGTCATACCCTTCGATGTGGTGTGGGTGCAGCTCATCGTCACGGCTGTGCTCATCGGCTATCTGGTGTGGCAGGGGCTGGGCATGCGCATCAAGAACTACCTGTGGATAGCCCTCTTTGCGCTGGGCAGCGCTTTGTTCTTCAACGCTGCCGACTACACGCTGAACCACGTGTTCAAGCCGTATCAGCGTTCTCGCATCAATGTGTTGCTGGGATTGGAGGAAGACCTCAAGGGAGTAGGCTATAACGTTCACCAGAGCGAGATAGCCATTGGCTCTGGCGGTCTTCGCGGAAAAGGCTTCCTCAACGGCACGCAGACGAAGTTGAAGTACGTGCCCGAACAAGACACCGACTTCATTTTCTGTACCGTAGGCGAGGAAGAAGGATTCTTAGGTTCGGCTGGTGTGCTCATTCTTTTCTGGATGCTCATCTTGCGGCTCATCCATCTGTCCGAACGACAACCGTTCCGTTTCGGACGTATCTATGGCTATTGCGTGCTCTCGGTCTTTCTCATGCACGTGTTCATCAATGTGGGCATGGTGCTCGGACTGACGCCGGTCATCGGCATTCCCCTACCCTTTTTCTCCTATGGCGGCTCGTCGCTGTGGGGTTTCACCTTCCTGCTGTTCATCTTCCTGCGCATCGATGCAGGACGTCATCTGGCCAGGTTCTGACCCCTCCTGCTGTTAAGGCGCTATCCGCCGCAGGGTCACGCCAATATCGGTGACCCCCGGCAGCAGCTGTCGCAGCATATGGTGCCTGATGCGCACCGTCAGGCTGTCGTTCTCCTGCAGTTGCAGGTCGCACAGCTCGTAGTTGTACTGGTAGTAGCTCACCCCACGTCCCTGCACATTGCCCTCATCGTCCATGAGGCGCGCATGCAGGGTGTCGCTGCGCAGGAGTCCCGAGGGCATCACCTGCTGCTCCACGATCATCGTGAGACCCGTGAAGGGATAGCTGATGTTCGTGCGCAGTCCGATTTCCTCGCGGTAGCGTCCTGCCTTTCCCACCTTCGGCACACAGAACTCCAGGGTGTCGGTTTTCTCCCACCCGTCT
Organism: uncultured Prevotellaceae bacterium; assembly: GCA_902771785.1. Classification (GTDB taxonomy): domain Bacteria; phylum Bacteroidota; class Bacteroidia; order Bacteroidales; family Bacteroidaceae; genus Prevotella. The sequence goes on along the minus strand of CACXYH010000044.1, from coordinate 8,268 downwards.
ACCGTTGTGTGCTCATAATGGCTATAAATGGTCTTACGGTTGCAGCCGACCATGGTCAGTGCAACCGTAATCACGAGCAGCAGGGGCAGTCCCCATCTATTCCTTTGGCTCATGCTCCTTGTTTTCCTTATTCTTCTTGGCAGGTTTCTGTGCAGCCTTGGGCTGGTGCTGTGCGGGTTGTTGCTGCTGTCCGCCGCCCTGCTTGTTCTGTGGTTTCTTCTTCTTTTTCTTCTTCGCCTTGTCGAAGCGGGTGATGCTGTCGCCGGCCAGCAGGTCGACGGGTCCTTTCGGCTCCTGCTGCTTGCCGTCAGGCTGCAGCGAAGCGGGCTTCTCGCCGCGTCGGTTCATCTCAATCACCTCCTTAGCACGCTCGCCCGTGATGGTCTCCAGGTTGGCAGCCACGCGCTTGTCGGTGCTATAGGTCACCATACCGGCCAGGATGTCACTCTTAAAGAGAAAGTAGTCGCTGTCCAGTGTCTGTAGCACCACCTCCCGGCTGGGCAGTTTCCGTCCAGCTTCCATATAGTCGTCGACCTCGTAGTTCAGACAGCACTTCAGCTTGGCGCACATGCCGGCCAGCTTCTGCGGGTTCAGCGAGATGTCCTGGAAGCGGGCAGCTCCCGTCGAGACGCTCACGAAGTTCTTCATCCAGGTGGCGCAGCACAGCTCGCGTCCGCAGGGTCCCGTTCCGCCAATGCGTCCGGCCTCCTGTCGGGCACCAATCTGCTTCATCTCGATGCGCACGTGGAAGGCAGCGGCCAGATCCTTGATGAGCTGTCGGAAGTCCACGCGCTCGTCGGCGATATAGTAGAAGATGGCTTTCTGTCCGTCGCCCTGGTACTCTACGTCGCCAATCTTCATCTGCAGTCCCAGGCCCTTTGCGATCTCGCGGCTCTCAATCATCGTCTGGTGCTCGCGTGCCTTGGCCTCGCGAAACTTCTGCATGTCGACCTCGCGTGCCAGTCGGTAGATGCGTTTGATGTCGTCAGCCGACTTCAGGTTGGCTTTCTTCAGCTGCAGGTTCACGAGCCGTCCCGTCAGTGTCACCACACCGATGTCGTGCCCAGGGCTGGCCTCCACGGCCACGATGTCGCCTTTCTTCAGCGGCAGGTTGTTCACGTTGTGGTAATAGCCCTTGCGCGTATGCTTGAACTGCACCTCCACCAGGTCGGTGCTCTCGCTGTTGCCGGGCACGTCGGCCAGCCAGTCGTAGGTGTTCAGCTGTCGGTCCTGTCGTCCGATGGCCTGTCGGCACAGTCCTCGGTCGCAGCCAGTCCTTATTTCGTAGTCTTTTTCCATGTTATCTATGCTATTTTTGTATCAGTAGAACAATCATTTTCAGGGCGAAATCGAAGAACACGATTTTAGCGTTCGCATTCTGTCCGATGTCGCGTATGGCCAGGTTCGCCAGGTCGTAGATGGGCAGCACGTTGGCCTCGTTGACGAAGCGGGCGAAGTTCTTGGCGAAGTCTTCCTCCTGCTGGGTCATGTAGTTCAGCTCCTGCGCCTGGAAGTTGTACATGAAGTTCTCACGTATCATGCGCAGGAAGAACGTCAGAAAACGCTTCTGCTTCTCGCGTCCGAAGCCAGCCATCGTCTCGCTCCAGCGGCGCAGGTCCTTCACTTTGCGCTGGTAAGCCAGTCGCATCAGTGCGATGAAGAGGTCAAGGAACTGCTCGTTCTCACTGCCCACCTGCAGCTCTTCCAGTGCTTTCAGCCACGAGCCGTTGGCCAGTCGGGCAATGCGTAGTGCCGCCTCCTCGCTGACACCCCTCTGCGCTATAAGCGCCTGTCTCACGTCCTCATCGTCAATCTTCTTGATGTCGATGCGCTGCACGCGGCTACGGATGGTCTCCAGCAGCCGGTCGGGCTCTTCGCACACCAGGATGAAGACGGTCTGCTGTGGGGGTTCCTCGATGAGCTTCAGCAGCTTGTTGGCACACTCCAGGTTCATGCGTTCAGGCAGCCAGATGATGCTCACCTTGTAGCCTCCCTGGCTCGATTTCAGCGACAGTTTCCTCACCAGGTCGTCGCTCTCGCCGGCAGTGATGATGGCCTGCTGGTTCTCGGCGCCGATGGCCTGCAGCCACTGGTCTATCGAGAAGTAAGGCCCCTGCATGAGTAGCTCGTGCCACTGCTTGGCGAAGTCGTCGCTCACGGGCTTGTGCTCGGCCCCCATCGAGGGCAGCTTGATGGTAGGATAGGTGAAGTGCAGGTCGGGATGCTCCAGCTTTTTCACCATCGCATTATCGTCGCCCAGCAGGTAACTGGCAAAGGCCACCGCCAGCGCCAGCTTTCCGCTGCCTGTCGGTCCGCAGAACATCATCGCATGCGGCAGGCGCTCCTCCCTGACCAGCTGCAAGAGCCGCTCCTTCGCCTCCTTCTGTCCAATTACCTCGTCAAATTTCATCTCCTAAGAACTCCTAAACATCTAAATCCCCTTCACGACCTCCACCACCGAGTCGACGGCCGAGACGGTATAGAAGTGAATGTTACGCACCCCGTGGGCATAGAGATCCCGGCACTGTTGCGTGCTCCATTCAATGCCCAGCTGCTTGGCGTCGGCATCATTCTTACATTTCACCACCTCGCGCGCCAGCTCCTCAGGCAGGTCGCAGTGGAAGGTCTTGGGAACCACCGTCAGCTGCGACAGCTTGGCAAAAGGCTTGATGCCGGGAATGATGGGGATAGAGATGCCCAAGGCGCGTGCGCGCTCCACGAAGCTGAAGAACTTCTCGTTGTCGTAGAACAGCTGTGTCACGGCATACTGTGCGCCCAGCTGCTGCTTGAGCAACAGGTATTGCAGGTCCATCTCCAGGTTTGGCGCCTCCTCGTGCTTCTCAGGATAGCAGGCCACACCGAAGCTGAACCGCTGACCGCGGTTCTTGATGGGGGAGCCGTCGCAGAAGAAGCCGTCGTTAAACTGCTGCACCTGCTTGATCAGGTCGGTGGTGTGGGCATGTCCGCCCGGGGTCGGCACATACTGCTTATCCTCCTGTGCCTTGTCGCCACGCAGCAGCATCAGGTTGCTGATGTCCAGGAACTGCAGGTCGAGCAGCTCATACTCAATATCCTCCCGAGTCACGCCACTGCAGATTACGTGCGGAATGACCGTGATGCCAAACGCACGCTGAATGGCAGCCGCCACGGCGATGGTGCCTGGGCGCCGCCTCACGCTGCTGCGCTGCAGCAGTCCGTTGGGCAGCTGTTTATAGACAAACTCACTATGATGGGTGGTGATGTTGATGAACAGCGGGTCCATCTCTTTCAGCCGTCCGATGGTAGAAAACAAGCTGTCGGTGCCTGTCCCCTTCAGTGGCGGCAGCACCTCAAAGGAGAAGTGTTTCTGCTCCTTGTCTCGATTCAGTAGTTCAAATACGGTCATACCGCTTGCAAAAGTACGAAAAAAAATCGGTATTCACGCAAGAATACCGATTTTTCTTTGTTTATCCGCCCCGAAAGGGTGCGAGGTCATCGTGGGGCTGCAGCATGCGCTCCACCCTCTGAGCCCACTCCCGCTGAGCTTCGGGCCGTTTGCTATAGTAGCGCAGGATGTCCCAGTGTATGGCCATCAACTGTGCCACGTTCAGCAAGTCGCTCTCCGTCAGTTTCCGTTTTTAGGCTCGCATAAAAATACCGTGACGGAGGTGATATTTCTCCTCCATCATCCGCCGCCTGTTGCAAAACACGCGGTCCGCCTTGTCCAGCATCATCTCTGTCAGAGCCATCGCCTCTGACAGCAATAAAAGATCACTTTTCATTTCTAAATTCTATGAATTTTAATTACAAATTCTAAATTCCAAATTCCTACTCGCGAAGCGACACGTCTAAATTCTTAACTCTAAACCCTAACCTCTAACCTCTTACCTCTACCTTCCTACTCGCGAAGCGACACGTCTTAATTCTTAATTCTTAACTCTAAACTCTAACCTCTTACTTCTAAACTCTTAATTTTTGTCAATTCCGTCCCAGCGGGGACCATTCCTTTCCCATCTCCCTCCCGCTCGCTACCTTTGCATACATAAACTCTAAGAGTCATGATGAACCAAGCAGCTATTCAACTCATTGCGCGTGAGATTTCATTGGCCGGCGTGTCGCCCGATGAAGAGCAGCGCCTGCAGCGACTGGAGTCGCGCCGCATCCGTCCTGACACCGAACTCCGCGAGATGGAGTTCCTGTTCCAGCTCCAGAAGAAACCCTGTTTCGCCCGAGGCGAATTGGTGGGTCTGTCGGGCAAAGCTAAGAGCGGCAAGACCTTCGTCTGTTCCATCCTGATGGCATTGTGCTTTCGCAACCAGCTACTCTCGGTCGGACGCAACGACCAGAGGCCCTTGCACGTTCTGTGGTACGATACCGAACAGAGCGAGGAGTCGACGCAAGACATCCTGAAGCACCGCATCATCCCGATGACAGGCATCCCCGAGGACCGTTTTCCCATGGAGCGGTTCGACATCTTCAACGTGCGCGGCGAGCCCTTTACCGAGCGTCTGCCGCTGCTCGAGACGGCTGTAGCCCACTACAGCCCCGACCTGGTTGTGCTCGATGGCATCCGCGACCTGGTGGCCGACATCAACGACGGTGTGGTAGCCCAGGACGTCGTCGAGCGGCTCATGCACCTGGCCTCCGCCAACCGGTGCTGCATCGTCTGTGTGCTCCACCAGAACAAGTCGGCCGAGGACCGCAACCTGCGCGGATGGATAGGAACGGAGCTGAAGAACAAAGCCTTCGAGGTCTATGAGTGTAGCAAGTCGAGCGAGCGCATCTTCGCTTGGTCGCAGACCGACACCCGTAAGTACGACATCTCGGAGCAAGTGCAGTTTGCCCTCAATGAGCAGGGCATCCCCTATCTCTGCACGCAGGAGCAGCTCGTCGAGGCCCAGTTCAATGCACAGCGCAAGGCGGCCGACCAGCTGCAGCGCGAGCGTCATGGTACGACCGTGCTGCCCGATTTCAATCCGAAGTACCTCATCCGCAGAGACGGCAACCACCATATCTTCGATGTGCGTCTGCTCTTCAGCGACATCATGAAGCCCGGCCAGCAGTATTGCACCGAGGAGCTGCAGAAAGAGGTCTATGCCAAGGCCAACATCATCCGTCCGCGCGTCTTCCGCGAAGTACTCGACCAAGCCGTTGCCGAGCGCATCGTCCTGTCGAGCACCGACCCCTTCGGAAAGAAGATCTACCTGCTCCCCACCATCCAATCCACCGTCCAGACCACCCTCCCCTTTGAGTCGCCGCCGTGAAGGCCCCTTCAAACGGGCCCCATACTACCTTCTCTCTCGTAGAGAGAAGTACGTATGGACCCTTTGAAGCCTTCACTGCGAGTGCAGAAATTCTAAATTCCTCACTTTCCACTTTTCACTTAAATTGCGGAAGCAAATTATTCACTTTTCACTATTCACTTTTCACTTAAATTGCAGAAGCAAATTATTCACTTTTCACTCTTCACTTTTCACTTTCCCATGTCCCCTCTCATCTCCCAATCCCAAAGCACCGACAGTATGTTCTGTCGCTCTTTAGTCAGCGCCGGCTATCTCTCTCAGGAGCAGATGCAGCAAGCCGCCCAGCGCTATTACTTAGGCAAGTCCCGCGAAGGAGGCGTCGTCTTCTGGCTCATCGACGACGAGCAGGTGCTCCGCGACGGCAAGGTCATGTGGTATGGCAACGACTGCCATCGTCTCAAAGACAAGAACCCCACCTGGGTCAGCACCCTTCTGAAGCAAAAAGACGAGCTACCCGCCTCGTTCGATCCGAAGCGCTGCCTCTTCGGCCTGCACCTCCTGCATGCTCCGCTTACGGTCAACAAACGCTCTGACGAGCCACCCACCGTCTGTATCGTCGAGGCCGAGAAGACCGCCGTCATCTGCAGCGCCCTGTTCCCGCAATGTCTCTGGATGGCTCCCGGCGGCCTCACCATGCTCAACGCAGCCAAGCTCTATCCGCTCCGCGAGCACAAGGTCATACTCTTTCCCGATACCGACGAGACCGGTAAAACCTACGAGGAGTGGAGCCGCATCGCCCAGAGCGCCCAGGACAGCTTCACCCATCCCATCCGCGTCAGTCCTCTCCTGGAGAAAAGCGCCACTTTAGCGCAGAAAAGCGCAAAGATAGACATCGTAGACCTCATGTTTTCATCCCCTAAACCATAGCTTTATTATGAAGTCACTCACCAAACAACAGTTAGCCGACTATGCCGGCGTCAGCACCAGGACCCTGATGAACTGGTGCAAGCCCTACGAACGCGAGCTCGAAGCCATGGGACTCCAACCCAATTCCAAGGTTTTCCCTCCCAAAGCCGTCAAGTTCCTCATCAAAAAGTTAAGTATTGACATCGAGTAAACTGAAGGAAACTGAAATAAACTGAAAAATCAGGAAGTATCGCGCGGAAACTGAAGCAAACTGAAAGTGCCCTTTCGCGATTTCGTATCTTTGCATTGTAATCAGTAATCAAGCGCTGGTTACGGTTACCAACCGTTTTTTATTAACCCTTTAAATTTTTTACATCATGCTCAAGTACATTTTGCAGCAGAACAAAGTTCGCGATTCAAAGATGTTCGGCAAGTGGTACGCCCACCCCGTCATCGAGGAAACAGTAGGCCTTACCGAGCTCGCCGCCCACATGGCCAGTCACAACACCCCGTTCTCGAAAGGAGCCATCCACGGCATGCTCACCGACATGGTAGGCTGTATCAAGGAGCTGCTCCTGGAAGGTAAAAACGTCAAGCTGCCCGACCTCGCCATTTTCTCCATCGGCATCAAGAACGCCAAGGGAGGAGCCGAGAGCGAGGAAGAGTTCCAGGTGTCAAGCAACATTGAGGGCGTCAAGCTCCGTGCCCGAGCCACCGGCACCCTCACCCGCAAGAGCCTCGATCTCGTAGCCACCCTCCGCCGCGCCACTGCCACCACGAAGGCCCAGCCTACACAGACAGGCGATTGATGACCAAAGTCTAATTTTCAACGCTCCGCTATTGGGAGTTCTGGAGTTCAGAAGTTCCAGGAGTTCAGACGACACTCCCTACCGATGAACAACCCCATCAAACAAGAAATGCACAGACGACTGTCAGACTCCTGCCCTTCTGTAACCCCAGAGCTCCTACAACAGACAAATGTCAAATCCTAAATTCAGAAAAACAATGAAAAAAGAAACCTGGAAACAACTCATCCAACTCATCGTTACCATCCTCACCGCCATCGGCAGCACCCTCTGCGTCCAGAGCTGCATGGCATAAGCCCCCTCCCCCCCCCCGAGGGGATGAACCACCCCACCCGAACTTCCCCCAAGGGTTGACCAGCCACGCGTAGTCACCGGTCCCGCCCCACGAAGTCCGCCCAAAGCCAGACTCCCCCAAGGGGTGACCAGCTACGCGTAGTCCACCCAAACAGTGACCAGCCACGCGTAGTCACAAAAGCCGACCAGCCACGCGTAGTCGACTAAACAGTGACCAGCTACGCGTAGTCACCCAAACAGTGACCAGCTACGCGTAGTCACCCAAACAGTGACCAGCCACGCGTAGTCACAAAAAAAAAGCCGACCAGCTACGCGTAGTCGGCTAAACCACGCCAGACCTCTGATGGTCTGAGCGTACCTTAGTGAAAGAGAGCCGCATAGTCGGCTCGGTTAAGTCTCCCCATATAGGGGGAGGTTTGGAGGGGGTGGATGTCTCTTTGGTTCGTTTCTCTGCGCCAGAGAAATGAACAAAAACAAGCCCTTTTCGTTGGGAAAACAAAGCCCTGAAGTCTCCCCACAAGGGGAGGTTTGGAGAGGGAAAGATGTCCCTTTGGTTCGTTTCTCTGCGCCAGAGAAATGAACAAAAACAAACCCTTTTCGTGGGGAAAAGAAAAAACAAAAATAAAAAATGAGAAGAATAAACTTAATCGTCATTCATTGTAGTGCTACGAAAAGCACACAAAACTTCCCAGTAACATCCCTGATAGCCTGCCATGCCGCCCGCTTCGGCTTCACCGGCTACCACTATTACATCACCCGTGATGGCCGCGTCTACCAGACCCGCCATGAGAACCTTGTCGGAGCCCATGCCCGCCACTACAACCAGCACAGCCTCGGCGTCTGCTACGAAGGCGGCTTAGACGCTAAAGGCAACGACGCCGACACTCGTACCGAAGCGCAGAAAGCGTCCCTCTGGCATTTGCTCCAGTCCCTGAAGGTCGGTAAACTATCATTTTAACGTAAACCTGATTATCAGCAGGTTACGCGAAAGACATTTTTCAAAAAAATCACTTGGGTTTAAAATTTGCCCGATTTCGAGG
>CACXYH010000043.1 GCA_902771785.1 uncultured Prevotellaceae bacterium | reverse complement strand
CAAGTTAATATTCCCTTCAACAAGTGAAACTCCATCACCGCACTGGTAGTTAATTGTGATACCATCATCATTAGAAATAGTAGGCACAATAGCTGGCAAAGCGACGGAAGTACCCATCACGTCGCTGATTTCGCTCTGCGCAAAACCAAAATACTTACCGATGGCATTATCACTTTTCTGACCGTTCAACTCAACCCAGGCAGTTAACGTTCCTGGCTTTGACAATGTGGGCGGGGTTTTATCGTTGTAGACGACTGGTGTTTCCGCCGTACCCTCATTGGTACCATCTTCGTAAGCTATATAATATTTAACACGGCCAATCTCCACTTCCTCTGCGTAAAGATTAGTATTATCAAAATATAAGCTCTCACCATCTGGAGAAAAATCGGGAGCCTCTAAAGATACTTCTGTACAGAATACAGTATTTGTCAGCACACTTCCATCACACATCAACTGCGAGTTAGTATATGCTACGCCATCAGTCACAATGGTAAAGTCGGCATAGGAAATACTTGAGAAACCGCTTACGCACGATGTGGCTGAAGGAGCTTCAGCATCCCCTGTCAGCATCAGGGCACAAGTCGCTCCATTTGTATCGTCCTTTACCATCGTCAACGTGGGTGTAGCACCACTTGCAGCAAGAATGCGATTAACACGACATTCTCCTGAAACTTTAATGGTCAGGTCGACGTCCGTCTCAATAGAACCGTTAATAGTTACGCTATTAAGCGTCAGAGTATATTCAGTTCCTTCTACCGCTAAAGATGCGGTTCCGTTACCACACGTAACTGAATTACCTGGGCTCAGTTCATCTTCTCCAATTTTTATGGTTTGCTGCGCCCAAGAACCTTGGCCGACAAACAACAAGGAGACCATGGTCAAAAGCAGTTGACCAATCCATTGCCGACTAAAAAGTTTTTTCTCCATATCACTTAGTATTTTTATAATTGGCTGGTTTATGCACTATTCGCTGCAAAGATACAAAATAATTGTTAATCTGCCAACTTTCATTAGCAATTATTATATAAAAAAAACGCGGCTTCTGTCTGAGTAGCAGGCAGAAGCCGCGCGAAGCGTTCGAATTGCTTTTGCGTTCTGCGGTTAGAGCGGCAGCGAGAACACGAAGCGACAACCAGGCGTATAGGTGGTGTCGAGCACGAGGTCGCCACCCAGTCTGCGTGCTATGCTGCGTGCCACGGTCAGTCCGAGTCCCTGTCCGTCGAAGAAGCTGTTCAGCTTGACGAAGGGTTCGAACACGCGCTCTGCATCTTCTGCGGGGATGCCAGAGCCTGAGTCTTCCAGCTCATAGCGCACCTGAGAGTGGTCCATGTCGGCCACGACACGCAGTTTGATGCTACCGTCGGTCACAAATTTCTGAGCGTTGTCGAGCAGCAGCGTGAGCACGCGAGCTGCCTGCTTTGTGTTGGTAAGCAGCATCGTAGCCTCGGCGCCACCCTCCGTAAGGGTTTCAAACTGCAGATAGGCAGACTCCATGATGCCCGACTCGGCAATGGCTGCATCTGATATCTGCATGGCCATCACATTGTCAGAATGGCTGATGGGGCGGTCTTCCTTCAGGTCAACCAGGTTCTGCACATTGCGCAGCTGTGCACCCATGCGTAGTGTAGCCTTCTTGGCATCAGGGGTAATGGCGAGTGCTTCGAATTCCTTCTGCACGTTCTCCACCGTCTGAATAATACAGTCGCTGGTCTTTTGGGCCATTTCCTGAGCCTCGCTCAGGCTCTTCTGCAACTTAGCGTTCTGCTCCTGCAGCACCGTGTTGGCATTCTGCAGCTTGTCGCTTTCCTCCTGCATCTTGTCGTACATCAGCAGGGCTTGGTCGTAGCCCTCGCCAACGTTCTCGAAGTTTTTCTGCAGTTCGCGGAAGTCGTTCTGTGCCCGTTCCTGTTCGTTCACCCGACGCTGATAGTGGTCGAGCAAAGCCTGATGCTCAGCCTTCAAGGTTTCGGTATTCTGCTTCTGTCTGTAGACGGCAAAAGCCAAGACTACCACTACGAGCACCAGTCCAATAATGACGTAAATCATGATTTCTTACTCCTTTTTCTTTTCAACCTTCATAAACTTGGTGAAACCGGTCATTGCCAGCACCTTATAGATTTCGGGGCTCACGTTGGTGATTTTAAACTGTCCCTTTTGCTGCATCACCGTGCGCATGGTTTTCTGAATGATGCGCAGTCCGGAACTGGCCATGTAGACGAGTTCCGTGCAGTCCATCTCCAGATCGACGCCGCCGTCAACCAAAGCGGGAGCTATGTCTTGCTCAAACTGGTTAGCATTCATGGTGTCAATACGACTTCCGGTCTTAATAATGGTCTTTCCACCTTCTTTTACAATCTGTGTCATAGTTCTTTTTTTATTTTTAATTTATTCTTTGTTTTTAATTTACTCTCAATTTCTAAGTTCAAATGTTCTTCTGCATCGTCAGCAGGTTCTTGCCTTCCAGACGCTGATAGGTAACCTTGTTCATGATGTTCTTCACAATAAAGATACCCATACCACCAATCTCTCTGTCGATCGGATTCACGTTCGGGTCAGCATCCTCCTTCAGAGTCGGGTCAAATTCGCGTCCTGTATCGCTCAGCACAAAGGTCAGTTCCTTTCCGTTGCATTGTGCTTCCAGCTCAATGGACGCTTCTTTTCCCTCGGGATACGCATAGAAGATGACGTTTGTCACCATCTCCTCCATAACCAGGTTCAGGTTCATCTGCAGCTCCATGTCGAGCCCCAGTTCCTCGCCAATCTCTTCGATAAACTGGTTGACTCGTTCCAGTTCACCTAATTGATTCTTGATTTTAATCTTCTTTTTCATTCGTTCTATAGTTGGTTCTTAGTTTTTATTTGGTCAGTTTCACGCAAAGCATCGTCAGGTCGTCGTTCGGATCGGCTCCGTCGCGATGTTTCTCCACCTCAGCCCGCAGCATCTCGATGGTTGCCTTCGAGCTTTCAAAAGGCCGGGTACTTAGCAGTTCCAACAGGCGCTCGTCGCTGAACTGCTCTTGCTGGCGGTTCTCGGCCTCGTTCAGTCCGTCGCTATAGACGAACAGCGGCTTGTTGGTAATGTTTTCTAGCTCTTCGCCTTCGTATTCCATGCCCTGCCACAGCCCGATGGGCGCGTTAGACTGCATTTCGATAAACTCGGCCTTGCCGTCGCTGATGAGCACCGGAGGGTTGTGGCCGGCATTACAGAAGTCGAGATGGCCCGTGTTCAAGTCAAGCAGTCCGATGAACATCGTCACGAACATGCCGTTCTCGTTGTCCTCACCCGACAGCGCGTCGTTGATGCGCATTGCTATCTCGGCCGGCATCATGTTCTGCGATGCCAGGGTGCGGAACAGGCGGGTGGCCTGCGCCATGAAGAGTGAGGCAGGAACGCCCTTGCCCGACACGTCGCCGAGGGCAAAATAGAGTTTGTCGTTCAACAGCAGATAGCCGTACAGGTCGCCGCCCACCTCCTTGGCGGGCGTCATCGCTGCATAGAGGTCCAGATCTTTGCGGTCGGGGAAGGTGGCAGGCACCATCGACATCTGAATGTTGCGCGCCGTCTGCAGGTCTTTCTCGATGGCAGCCAGTTTTTCGCGCTCTTCAGTAGCCTTCTCCAGCTGGTCGTAGGCCACCTCCAGTTCGCTGTGTGTCCTTTCCAGTTCCTTGTGTGCCTTGCTCAGACGGCGTGCTGAGCGCACTCGGAAGTAGATGAAGATGACGAGCGAGAGCACGATGATGGTAGCAATGATGATCAGGTTGCGCATCTTGGCTTCGGCCTGTTCCTTCTCTATCTGGCCTACGCGGAACTGAGCGTTCATCTCTGCCAGCTGGTGCTTGGTGTCGTGGGTGTTGATGGAGTCGTTGATGACGTACATCTGTCTGTACAGCTCGGCTGCCTCCTCGAAGCGTCCTAAATGCTTCATGATTTCTGCCCGCTGGCGGCGAACATCTATCAGCACCGACTTGTCGTCGGAGTCCATCATAAACTGCATGCGCTGTGTGTTCAAGAACAACGCCTCGAGATAGCGCTGCTGCTGAAGACGCAGCTGCGCCTTATAGTAAAGAACTGACTGATGCAGGAAATCGGCTCCCTCAGGCAGGCTGTCCAGCACGTTCTCCAGCAGCTGCTCGGCATCGTCGAGGTTGTTCAGACCCAGGTCTGCCTGCACACGGGCCAGATTGTAGTAGGCCCAGTTCTCAGGGCGACCCTTACCTTCTTTCTCAAAGGTATCCAGCAGTTTCTTCCAAGGAACGAGCAAGTCGCGAAGCTCGCTAAACTTCTTCTGGGCAGCATAGACGTCGCCTAAATACGAATAGACATCGGGCGCGCTGAGCGGCAGGGTGTCGAGCTTCTCGGTGAAGCGGATGCTTTCCTTGTAGGCATTGATGGCCTCATCGGTGTTGTTCATGTTGTTATAGACGTTGCCCATGACGTAATAGGCCAACCCCAGTCCCAGGTTGTTGTTGTGGGTCATGGCATCCTGAAACATGCCTTGTGCCTCCTGTAGTGCCGTGTTGTTCATCCCGTTATAGGCATAGCCGTTCGCAAGGATGGACCATAGCTCGTAATAGCTGTCCCAAAGCTTATGCCCTCGCATAAAACTCATCTGCTCGTGGGCATGCGCATAGAGCGAGTCGTTCAGGTCGTAATTATAGAAGTAGCGAATCAACGTCATTCGCGATGCTACTTCTTCATTCAGATTTTCCTGACGCGCTGCCTCATTGATCATGTCGTAGATGCTGTGCACCTGAAGGTCGGTATCGTCGGTAGTGGTCATGCTCAAGGTATAGATACTGCCATAGGCCTTCAGTCGCTCCGCATCACTCATCGAAGGTATCTGCGCACGAATATCGTCTATATCGGAAGCAAACAATGCTACCGATGAAAGAAAGAGCAGGCTTATGATAGTTAATACGCTACGCAATCCTCAGTTTTTTAGACATATTCGCTGCAAAAATACGAATAATCTTTGAATTTAGCAAGATTTAGCATCAAAAAGATTAACTCTTTGCGGAAAATTTGGCAATTTGTCGCACTTTGTCGAGCAATTCTTGCGATGGCAGGCAGTCGCCCTCGAAGGGAACGAGGTGCCATCTGACCGTCCAGCTGAGCTTCTGGCCAGGCTTCAGGGCCGTATAGGCGCCCTGGCTCTCGAGCTCGATGTAGCTCTTGCCGCGATTCACGTATACCTGTATCTCGGCCTCGCCGGGTGCGGGCTGCGAGGGTTCCAGGTCCTGAAACTGCTTCACCAGCAGCAGGCCGTTGCAGGCATAGGCCAGCCAGCCCTTGCCGTCGGCGTTCACCTTGCGGTTCTCCTGCGTGGCATCGGTCTGATACCAGGCAGCACCATAGGCTTCCTTGAAGTCCATGAGTCCGGCCGGAAGGATGGCATCGACGGGCGCATCGAAGAAGATCAGGCCGTCGTTGGGCACACGGGTGATTTCCCAAGGAGCCACGCTGCGCTCCTCAGCGCCTTCGTTCACAATAGAATATGTAATGACGATGGCATTGTCTTTGGCGTCGACCGTGAACTCTTTCTGCACGCTGCACTTCAGCCGCTCCGACGTTTCACTTTTCATGACAAGCGACTTCTTCTTCAGCTCCACCTGATAGGGGCGCTTGTCGAACTCAGGCACCGGCGGCCAGTTCCACTCCTTCTGCGGACTTGTCCAGAACGTGCTGCCAAACGACTCGGGCCAGCGCGACTGCGAGATGACCTCGGCATCCTTATACTTCAGCGACAGAATCTTTCCGCCAGCACCACCATTGACAATCATCGAGAGGTCGCCCACCTCGATGCAATACTTCGACTCGCCCATATCCTTCACCACGGGCTTGGCTGCCAGCGCCGTCAGACATCCGGCGCAGGCCAGCACGCATAGCATGAATAGTTTTTTCATCATTAGTCTACACACGTCAGTTGATTATTACTGATTGCAAAGATAGCAAAAAACACGGGCATCGCTCCCCTACCCTTCACCCGTAATCAGCCTGATTTTACATTTTGCAAAACTTCTGAAACATACTATTAATAAAGTACGGACATGCGTGCGTACATATTAATAAATAAGAAACAAAAGGCCTGCCGTAGTTCGAAAAAAAGCAGTATCTTTGCAGTCAACAAACTTATACATCTATTTCAGCATCTATGAGATACCTATTATCATCGGCCCTTCTGGCCCTCTCGCTGCAGGCTTTCGCCCAGACGCCTGCCAAGAACTACAAGGAAGTGGGCAATGCCAACCCCATCAGCGCTGCGGTCTTCTGCGCCGACCCAACGGCCATCGACTACAACGGACGCCTCTACGTCTACGGAACTAACGACCACCAGCAGTTTCGCGCAAACGGAAAGACTGGCAGCAACGGCTATGGCAACATCAAGTCGCTCGTGGTCTTCTCGACCGACGATATGGTCAACTGGACATTCCACGGCACCATCGACGTAGGCAAGGTGTGCGGTTCCTGGTGCGGACAGTCGTGGGCTCCCTCGGCAGTATGGCGCAAGAACGCAGCCGGACAGGACGAGTTCTTCATCTACTTCGCCAACGGCGGCGGCAGCGTGGGCGTCATCAAGGCAAGCTCGCCCATAGGCCCCTGGAAGTCGCCGCTCAGCAACGCCCTCATCCGTCACGGAATGGCGGGCGTAGACCCCTGCAACTGGGTGTTCGACCCAGGCGTGGTCATCGACGAGAACGGAACGGGCTGGATAGCCTTCGGAGGCGGCGACCCGCAGCCGACGGGCTCGAAGCTGATGCCTGGCAACTCGCGCATCGCCAAGCTCAGAAGCAGCATGATAGCCCTCGACGGAGCCGCCGTCAACATGCCGGCTCCCTACATGTTCGAGGCCAGCGAGCTCAACATCATGAACGGACGCTTCGTCTTTACGTTCAACACGTCGTGGTCTGACCGCGACGAATGGAGCAAATATGCCAAGCGCGGCAGCTACCCTGCCCCCTCGTCGTGCAGCATGTGCTACATGGTGAGCGACACCCCACTCGACCCCGACTCGTGGGAATATCGTGGCGAATACGTGCCCAACGAGGGCAACTTCGGCATGGGATGGGGCAACAACCACACCCATCTGCACAAATACGAGGGCAACTACTACCTGTTCTACCACTCAACACTGCTCGAGTCGGCCATGAACACAGGAGCTTCGGGCTTCCGCTCCATCGGAGTGAACAAGGCAACGGTCAACGAGAGCACGCAGAAAATCAGCAAGATGACGCTCACCAAGGGCGGCGTCACCCAGATTCGCAACATGAACCCCTACGAGCTGCAGCAGGCCGAGACAATGGCCACCTGCGGCGGAGTGATCTACGAGAACTTCACCAACATCAGCAAGGTGCCCAACTACAGCACGCTGGGCAACGACGCTCAGAAGAACCTGCAGGTGAAGATGGAGGCCAACGCATGGACGATGGTGCGCAAGGTTGACTTCGGCACCGAACAGGCCGCCTCGTTCATGCTCAGAGCCAAGGGCAAAGGCAAGCTCGAAATACGTCTCGACAAAATAAGCACCAAGCCTGCCGCCACGCTCGACTTCTCGTCGACCACCATGCTCGACCACACCTTAGAACTGGACACCACCGCCTTCAAGGGTGTTCACAACGTCTACTTTCTCTTCACGGCGGCCGAAAACGTCTTCTTCGATGCGTGGCGGTTCACGCAGACCGACCCTGCCGGCATAGAAACGGTGGCCGCCAAGCCCGTGCGCTTCACCCGCTCCTACGACCTGATGGGCCGCAAACTGGACCAAGGCTCTGCGCGTCGCGGCCTCGTTATCGAGCAGTTTGTCGACGA
Organism: uncultured Prevotellaceae bacterium; assembly: GCA_902771785.1. Taxonomy (GTDB): domain Bacteria; phylum Bacteroidota; class Bacteroidia; order Bacteroidales; family Bacteroidaceae; genus Prevotella. The sequence continues at coordinate 24,711 of CACXYH010000043.1, read as the reverse complement.
GAATGGCAACATTCAGTCGCGTAAACGCATCCGATAGCATAGCACAAAAGTAAAGGCTACAGATAAAGTTTAAGCTATTATTCCCAGAATTTAAGCTAAAATCCCAGGAATAATAGCTTAAATTATATTTATACCCAAATTTTTTTTCGCGAAAAAATCTGTCACTCTGTCACCAAATCGCCTTAACTGATTGACACAGAGCATGTTTAGTAGGTGACAGATAGGGTGACAGATGGGGTGATAGGGTGACAGATTCGGCGCTCTACATGCATAAAAACATCGTTTTTCATGCTTTTTTCGCAGCGGCCATCGGCGCATGCTCTGGCCGGAAGAGAGGCAACTTGACCTCCAATTGAATGCGGAAACCATCAGTTTTTCCAGAAGATCCCTACGGTTTGTTCTGCGGAATCCATCGGTTTGTACGTCGGAAAACAGTGGTTTCCACGCGAGAAACCGATGGTCTACGACGTGGAGACCGATGGTCTACGACGTGGAGACCGATGGTCTACAGCGTAAAGACCGTTAGACGTAGCCCTCGCTAACGGAGCCAACGCCCTTGATTCATCCGACAAATCCACCCGATTCATCCGACAAATCGCCTCGATTCATCCGACAAATCGATGCGATTCAAGGAGCCAAAGTACCGCTTTAAGAAATCCAAAGCGGCACTTTAGGGGGCAAACGTGCAGGACTTGGTATGCAGGTATTCCTATATTATCCCTACCGTATCACATAGGTCATATTTAAAGCCAACGTTCGCTGGTATAGCTCTACGTAACCTTTTCTCTGCTCAAGGTTGCTGGTGCCGATTTGTGCGCGTAACTCTAATCGCACACGGTCGCTTAGCCCAACTGCCACGCCTACGGGTAAGACAAAACACATACCACCTGAGGATAATTTTTCAGAATCGGTCTTTACCAGCCAACCCGGCTGAAGACCCATCCGCAGCGACAGCCTGTTGCTTGCTAACGGATGGAGGTTAAACATTAGTGGCAGGGAAAGAGTTTTCATCTTATACTCGTTTTCAATAGAAAGGGAAGGGAAATATCTGTCACTTATTGTAGTGTGGCCTTTCACTCCGAAGTTCGCCAGTTCAAGACCTGCCGAAATACCAAATAGCTTTGTAAAACGGTACTCAGTTTCAAATCCGAACCCAAGCTGTAGCTTATTTGCGCCAGTGCTCTTATCGCTTGTGGAATATAGACTATAGAGCACCGCCAGGTAGGGGCAATACGTAAAATGCCCCACGGCATTCTCTTGCGCCGTTGTCTGTGCTGGCGCCTGCGTGAGCAGCATCATTGCCGCCATCAATACCAATAAAATCTTTCTGTTCATTGTACGTTATGGCTATTCAACTGATTCATTACCTCTTCATACGACGGCTTCATATAGAAATCTTTCATGGCCTCTGATGGAGGATAACATACACGGAAGCCTACTTTCTTAAGATCTTCCTCTGACAATTGGTATCTAACAAGGATACATTCAGAGCATCTCTTGCCAGCTTGTTCTCCATCGAATACAAAAATTATAACTGAATCTTCATCCTGAAGTTCATATTCATAATAATCTGTGAGTGTCATTAGTTTACTATCAATCCCTCCAGGCAAGATCTTAGGTAATCTCTCTGATTCATGAAGAGGTTTTTCTAAAAAAGGAAAACCATATTTTCCATAGGGATTAGCATACCAATGCCAGTCTGTATCGAACAAAATATAAATAGATTTATCCCAATGGTTTTCAAAATGAATTTTGTAGTGATGGTTCTCATCTTCTTCAAGATAAACGCAAGAATAAAAAGAAAAGACCAAAGCAGCGAATACCGATTTGTTCATAATTGCAAATAATTTAAAGATTCAACGTATATCGTCAATTTAATAACGACTGGCATTTATAGCTTTTCCGCCATGCGGATGCCCGTAAACTCTTTTTCGGTGCAAAGATACGAAAATATTCCATAAGTTGTATCGCCTACCCATGGAAAAGTCTAAAAAGCTGGACGCTCTGAAAGCAAGGAATACAAAAAACGGAGATATATTTGCGTAGGAACAAAAAAACAATTATCTTTGCCCGCTGTTATGACATACAAAACTATGAATTTGGCAAAACAGATAAGAAAAACAATCTGGATGCTGACCGTGATACTGACCCTATGCAGTACTACGGTGATTGCAGCTTGCGCCAACGGCGACAACCCCACTGGCGGGAAGACTGCAGAGATAACGAAACGGGGTACTTTGCTGATAGGTACAACAGGTGATTACAGGCCGCTGTCGTTTTGCGAAGACGACGGCACTTACTGGGGCTTCGGCATAGAGGTAGCCCAGAAGATTGCAGCCGAGTTGGGAGTAGACGCGGCATTCGTCAAGACCTCATGGCCTACGCTGACTGCCGATGTGCTGACAGAACCGCAGCTATTCGACCTTGCCATTGGGGGAATCACCATTACCGACGCCAGGAAAGAGACGATGCTCATGAGCGAAGGCTATCTGGCCAACGGCAAAACCATTCTCTGCAGGGCATCGGAGAGCGACCACTACAGGTCGCTGGCCGACATAGACAGGCCGGAAGTCAGGGTGATGGTGAACCCAGGAGGGCTGAACGAGAAGTTTGCCAACGCTAACCTGACACACGCCACGATTATTGTCCACCAGAAGAACGAGGAGATTCCCTCGCTCATCGCAGCCGGAGCTGCCGACGTGATGATCACGGAGATTACGGAGGCTCCCTACTATGTGCAGACAGACACCCGCCTGGCAGCACCCCTTCTGAACGAACCTTTCACCCACGGCGAGATTGGCGTGCTGATGCAGAAAGGGCAGGAAGACTTGCTACAGATAGTGAACAACGCCATCAGAAAGATGAAGGCCGACGGCTCCCTGCGCCAATTGCACGAGAAGTACGGGCTGATATACGCTTACTAAAAAAGATTTGGTCCAAGGCGGATTGCGCCTTGGACCAAATCATAGAGATGCCCATGCGAGGCACGTGCCTCACCATCACTTAAAGGGTAAATACCAGTTTTTCTCATCGAGCAGCGAAACTGCAGGATGCTTGTAGGCCAGCTTGCGAGCAAGCCACTGGCTGCCGAAGGTGGCACCGAAGACACCCGATTCGTTGCGATGACGGGCTATACGGGTGAGGTCGGCAAAACGGGTGCCTTCAAAGGCAAGCTCGAGTGCCATCTCGTCGCAAATCAGGTCTTCTACTGCCAGGATGGTATCGTTGATGGTACCTGTGGGAACCATGCCGTGAACAAGCTGCAGCTCGTTGATCTTCTTGCCGACGATGGTGTCGAGCTGATAGGGCGAGAACGAACCCTGGGTGTAGTAGGTGCCGCGGCTGTGGATGCCCCAGTTGTCGTCGAAAGAGGCGTGGTTCTCGTCAGAGAGGAACGGGATGGTGGTCTTGAGCATCGTGGCTGTCACAGGACGGATGTAGCGTCCGGCAGCCTTGTCGGTGCTGTCGCCAACGGCCACATAAGAAAGCAGGTCGTCGTTGATACCGTCCTTCAGAATGGCGAAGGCTGCATCGGGATAGCCCATGCGGTTGAGTGCCTCAGCCAGGCGCAGATAGACCGTTGCCGTGCGGTAAAGAGGAATATTGGCGCTGGTGAACTTTCTCATGACGGCAAACGAAGAGTCGTTCTTGGCCACGGGCCACATGGTGTAGAAACGACGCACGTCGCCAAGCTCGGCTGTGCGCACAACGGTAGAGCCACCTGTGCTGGTGCCGGGCGTATAGTAGTAGTCCTGAGCAGCGCAGAGCGCATTGTAGGTGTCGGAGGCATCGATCTGGCGTTCCAGCAGATAGCGGGCCGAAGAGTTGGCCGTGCCGCCTGTGGTGCTATAGAAGTCGTAGCCAAAGTAGCGGGGCAACTCGGTGACGATGCCATAGAGACGGTTGGCAGCCATAGGAATGTAGGTAATCATGTCGTTGGTGCTGCCAATGTTGAAGATGCTTCCCCAATGATAGCCGGAAACGGTCATGGAGAACGATGAGGGCATCTTGTCTTTGAGCTGAAGCATGATAAAGTTCTCGTCGAGATTGATGTAGGCCTGGCGCAGATTCCACTTGTTGACGCGCAGATAGTTGAAGTAGTAGCGGGCAGCCTGCTCATACTGATGGGTCTCAAGGAAGAGGTCGCCCAGCACGAGGTCGACGGGAATCATGGCATAGCGCGACTGGACTTTCTTCTCCTCAGGATTGTCGGTGGTACTGCTATTGAGCACACCAGCGGCAATCTCGCCATAGTCGGGCACGGGCGTGCCGCTGAACTTGATAAGCTCGGGCACGAGCTCGTCGCACACCTGACGAAGGTTCTTCTTGTTCACCTGGCGATTGGCATCGTCGATGCTCACGAGCGGTTCGGTGAAGAAAGGTACCTCGCCGTAGTTCTTGCAAAGCTGCAGATAAGCCCAGGCACGAACGGCCAGCGCTTCGGCATACTCGGGAATGGTCACGAGGCGGCTTCCCGTGCGCAGGCTGGTGTCGCGATGGGCAATATAGTAGTTGCAGTTGTTGATGATACGGTAGTAGAGGTAGGCCGAGTCGTACTTATTAGTGATGTCGGCAGAGAAGTCGGCCAGGCTGCGCAGGTCGGTCTCGGTGTAGATGTTGGTAGCGGTGAGGTCGCCACGCATCTCGTTGGTCATGACATACTGGTCGGCCACCTGCTGAAGTCCCTTCAAGATGCCCAGCGTGTAGAACATGGAGTCGGTCTTCTGGTCGAGCGCCGGGTCGAAAATCTGTCGGTCAGAGTCGGTCTCGAACATGTCTTCGCAGGAAGTAAAGACCGTGGCCAGCATGCAGCCTGCGAAACAGCAGGCAAAGAGTGTCTTTATGCTTTTAGTCGTCATAATTATCTGTTGTCAATTATCCGTTATAAGTTAATCTTCATTCCCAGGGTGAAGGTGCGTCCCATGGCCACGTTGCCGGCGTCGATGCCCTGATAGAGCACGGCGTTAGCCACCGAAGCCTCGGGGTCGTTGCCCAGATAGCGGGTCAGGGTGAAGAGGTTGTTGGCCTCGGCCCAGACGCTCAGCCCCTGCAGCCATGAGAGGTTGACCGGCACCTTATAAGTAAGGTTGACGGTCTTCAGGCGCAGATAGGAGCCGTCTTCAATCCAGCGGTCGCTGAAGCGTGCGTTGCCCATGGGGTCGCCATAGCTGATCTGCGGGATGTCGGTGTGCTGTCCTTCGGCACGCCAGCGGTTGGTCATGGCCGTGGTCTGGTTGTAGAAGTTGCTGCCGCTCTCGAGGATGCTGCGCTGGTAGTTGAACACGTCGTTGCCCAGCGAGTAGTTGAAGCCTACGTAGAGGGTGAACTGTTTCCAATTAAGGCTGGCAAAGATGTTGCCGTAGATGTCGGGATTGGGATTGCCGATGATGGTCTTGTCGGCCTGACTGATCTCGCCGTCGCCATTGATGTCGGCAAAATGAACGTCGCCGGCCTTGAAGTTCTGACGCTGGCCCGTGGCATCGGTCAGATAGAGATAGCCGCCATTGCCTGCTGAAGCAGCCTCCTGATTGTCGGCAAAGACGCCCTGGGTCTTGTAGCCATAGAACAAACCTACGGGCTGACCTACGATGGTGGCGATATTGTCGGTACCATAGACTGAAGAGGTGTAGCCCTGTGCGGTCTTCTTGCCGCCCACGTAGATGGTCTCGTCGTTAGGCAGCGACTTCACTTTGTTCACGTAGTGGCCCATGCTCACTCCCAGTTCCAGGTTGAGGTTGCGTGCCACGATGGGTTTTCCTGTCAGCGTCAGTTCGAAACCGGTATTGTCGAGCGAGCCGCCGTTGCTCCAGTAGCGGTTGATACCGGCCACGGGGTTCTCGAAGTTCTTCAGCGTCAGCAGGTTCTTCGTGTGGTTATAGTAGTAGTCGAAGTCGAGTCCCAACCGGTTGTTCAGGAAGTAGGCCTTCAGTCCGAGGTTCATCTTGCTGGTCTGCTCCCAGGTGATGCTCTCGTTGCCGATGTTGTCGAGCAAGGCAGCAGTAGAGCGCCACAGATACTTGGTGACTCCGAACGACGTGCGGGCGGCATAGTTGTTGATATCGTCGTTGCCGCTCAGGTCGAAGCCAGCCTTCAGAAGGATGTAGTTGATGCCCTTGGTCTTGGGGAACCAGGCCTCATTGGTGAGTGCCCACCCCAACTGCACGCTGGGGAAGATGGCCCACTTGACGCCTCCGATGCTGATGCCGCCATCGGCTTCCTTACCGAAACGGCTGCAGCCTTCGAGTGCCAACGACACCTGAGCGAAGTAGCGGTTGCGATAGTTGTAGTCGGCATTAGCATACCACGTCATGCTGCGCCAAGCATCATCGGCACCCGTCGCATTGACAAAGTCCATGTTGGTGCTGATGTTCGGGGTCTTGTCGTTGCCTGCCGAACCGTCTTCGCCCTGAGGAACATTGTTGTCGAAGGCGAACGACGTGAAGCGCATGCCGGCATACACATCGAGGAAATGCTCACGCAGCTGCTTCGTCCACTGCAGACGGGTATCGCTGGTGACGCTGGTCTCCTTGGAGAACATCGACATGGACTTGTTGTACACGCGGCCGATGCCGTCGATGAGGAACGTAGGCATGCCTCCGTTAGGACGATAGTAGCGCTGCGAGATGCGGTCGAGGGAATAGCTGAAGGTCTCAGTAAGCGTGAGCGACTTGCTGAACTCATAGCGCGGAGCAATCACGGTGTTGAAGTGGGTGGCCTCAACGCGGTTTTTGTTGATGCCTTCACCATTAGCCAGCAAAGCGGTGGGGTTACCGAGCGTGAGGTCGGGGTCGAGCATCGTCAGGTAGTCGTCGGCTTCCGACAGCGTCGACGAGAGCAGGTGCGTTACATTATTATAAGTATACGGATTCAGGAACGGCGACTTGATGAGCGCCAGGAACGTAGGCGACGACACCGTGCCTGCAGTCAGGTCTTCAGGAGCCCCGTTGTCGAACACGTCACGATTGAACTTAGTGTAAGACATGTCGAAACGCGTGGTGAGCCTCTGGATGATGTTGATGTCGGTATTGAAGCGCACGTTCAGACGATTGAATCCGTTCTTGCGGGCTGTGCTCTGTCCGTCGGTATAGCCCAGCGAGAGATTGTACATACCGACATCGTCGCCACCCTGCACATTGATATTGTAGTTCTGATTGAGGGCCGTATGGTATACTTCGTCCTTCCAGTCGGTCTGGTTATGGAACTTGCTGTAATAGTACTTCGTCGGATCGTCAATCAGGAACTTGAAGGTCTCGGGGTCGGTAAAGTTGTTGATCTCGGGATAAGTTCCCAACATCTCTGAAGCATAGAGCCGATACTGTCCGGCATTCATCACATCAGGAGTGCGAGGCACGAGGGTGACGCCCACGCCGACATTAGCATCGATGCGGGTAGCCATGCTGTGGCCGCGCTTGGTGTCGATAAGTATCACACCGTTACCACCCTTGGCTCCATAGAGGGCGGTGGCATTCTTCAGCACCGTAACCTTCTCGATGTCCTCAGGATTTAGGTTCAGCATCAGATTTGTATAGTCGCCATAGTGAAGCGTGGAACGGGTCTCCTGCATATCCTGCACAATGCCGTCGATGACAATAAGCGGCTGAGCATTGGCATTGAGCGAATTAAGACCACGTACGAACATGGCAGCACCATAGCCGGGACCGCCCGAACGGGTGATGCTGTGCACGTCGGCTCCCAACAGGCCCTCAATATCGGTCTCGATGGTCTGCGACGTGGTGTTGTGCATCTGTGCAGCCACCGAGGCATCGACACGAGTACCCTTACCGTACATAGGACGGAACTTGTCGGCAAGCATCACGACGCGAACCGTTTCGCCATCACGTCCAAGGCCCACGTGCTGGCTCAGAAACTCTGGAGCATGCACATAAAGAGCGGTGGCAAAGGTGGGCACCTTGATGACGAACTCGCCATTCTCCTCGGTCATGGCTGTATAGTTGGCATCGTTCAGGGCTTGTATCATGACACCTGCCAAAGGTTTCTTGGTGGCAGCATCGATGCAGATGCCCTTGACCTCCTTGGTAGGATATGTGGGCAGCTTGACCGTAGGCTTCTTGCGAACAACAGCCACTTCTTCGTCGTCTGCCATAGCATCATCTTGGGCAAAGGCCGGCATGCCGACACAGAGTGCGCCAAGGATGGAAAAATAAAGAATATAATGTCTTTTCATCTTCATTCTGAATTAATGGTAATACACTTCTCTTAATACAAGCCTGTATCGTACTTGTAGTCGGGATGCTCCTTCAAATAGTTGTCGAGTTCCTTCGGACGGAGAATCAGACAGTCAATGCGCATCGTGCGGTCGTACTGCAGACGCTGGGCATTGCGCACAGCGCTGTTGATGCGAAGATACGGATAGTAATTGCCGGTTCCATAGTAGGCCATGGGGAAGGTGAAGTCGCCCAGATACACGGTATCGACCTTGGTGGTGTCGGTAGAGAAAGAACTGGCTGCCAGCCATGACCGGCCGCGGTCGTCGTTCTTACCCGTTGCCGTAGCGTAGCCCATCGTCACATTGAAGAGGTTTGGCTTCGACTCGCGAGTGGTGCTGACAATGTTGGCAGGCACCATCACGATGTAGATGCTGTAGGTCGTAGAGCGTACGCCGGGCAGATAGAACACGATGCCGGGGTTGGTACTCGACGTTACCGGCTGCACCTCCAGATAGGTATTACCCGACACTCTGCCTGCGATTTCCGGATTCTGAGTTCCAGGCACGACATAAGTGCGCTGAGGCACATCGTAGACATTGAGCGTGCTTGACAGCACAGAACGTTCCTCGGCCTCAATAATCAGCTCTGGGTTCCACGATGTCCAACTACGCATGCGCAGGCTGTCGGTCAGCCAAGCGGCACCATTACTCATGTCGATTCGCGTAGCGTTCTCGAAGAGGTTGGCAGCATCTTCCGAATAGAGTTTCGTGAAGGTTGTACCATAAAGAGAGTCACACTGAAGGGTCTCGCCCGTCTTCAGATTGTTCAGCTTCTTGTTGTCGTAGATGTTGTTGTTATAGAACAGGTCTTTCAACAGCATCATGTTGACGATGGAGTCCTTCAGATACTCGACGTCGTCAATGTTGACTGTGATTTTCTTCGACTCAGAAGAAACCGTCGACGTGTTCTCCATGAACTCGAACGAGGGCAGGTAATTATAGTACTTGCTGATCTCGGCCTTAGCCTTTGTCCACGCCTCGTTGGTGGGAACAATCATAGTGTAGTTACTGTCTTCACGGTTGATGTAGGCATAGAACTGGGAGAAAAGCTCGTTGTGCTCATCGAAGACAGAGTCGAGATAAGTGACCTGACCATTCAGCGTGGGACCAGGCACACTCTTCAGCTCGTTCAGCTTCTTCACATCATAGGTATGGAAGAAGTTGCTGATAGAGTCAATGGCATAGTCATTCGTGTTCAGAGACTCATAAAGATTCTGAGCATAGGGAATCTTGCCGCTCAGCAGGTGAATGACACCGTTGCTGCTGGCCACATTGGCTTTACTGAGTCCTACACCTTGGATGGTGTATTCGCTTGAGCCGTTGAAGATCATCAGCTTCTCGTTGAGCGTATAGATGTGCTTGTTGTCGATAGCACCCGACACAGGATAGTTGTTACGGGCGATATGGTTCTGAATGAACTCCTTCTGCAGTCGGCTTGCATCGTAGGAAGAAAGCTGGTCGTAGTCGAAGCTACCATCGACAGGGGCCCACACCGTATACGTCTGCGTGGCGTTGAGCACAGAGTCATAGCCAGCTTTCTGCAGTAGTGATGCGAACTGCTTCAGGTTATCGGCCTTCGAGATATTCTCCCAGAGTGTGGCCTGCTGCGATGCCAGCAGCGAGGTGTCGGCATCGTAGTGGTCGTCCCATTCAGAACAACCGGCAAACAGGAAGCCCGCAACCAGCATGTAAAAATAAACTAAAAAACTATTTCGTTTCATACTTATTCTTTTATTTAGATAATCTTTTCAATCCTTGGTTCGCGCTTATTAATACATATCCTCAACATATTGGGTGTTGTTGTAGACGTTCTCAGGACAGAACTCGATATAGTCGAGGTGGAACTCTCCTTGCGGGTTGTCGATCACGCTCTTGAAGCGCAGCCAATACTCGCCCTGCTTGAACTCCTGCTTTGCAATAATACGGCGCAGGTCCTTGGGGTTGTTGCGGGCGTAGTTGCCGGTATTAATGCCCAGTGTGTAGAAGAGCGGGCCACGCATATAGCCCAAGTTACGCATGTTTACATCGCTCTCAATACCCTTGTCGTCGAGCTTTGTCCAATCACACCAGCCAGTATAGACGTCAGGAGTCAGGTGAACCTGGTCATTGGTCGGGATAATACGCATATCAAGAGGAATGTCGAGGGCTTTCATCGACGTCAACTCCGAAGAGGAACCGAGATAGAACTGCAACATTCCGCGCTCGTTCTCTGCCGTATAGCCCAAACGAAGCTCATAAGTGCCGTCGGGCACCGGCGGGAGGCGCATGGCAAAGTCGTAGTTACCCATACAGTTGAACTCATCCTCCTGATAGTTACTCCATCCGCTGCTCCAAGTATCGTCGCGGCCGGGGAAATAATACAGACGAGTATCCTCACCATTGTAGATGGCCATATTCTTGAAATAGCGCGGCGGAAAGCGCATGTAGTCGCAGTTGGCATGTCGTCCATCAGTACCCTGCTTACCTCCGTTCAATGCTTTTACCTTGGTATAGGTAATGCCGCGATAGGAGTTCGACATCATTTCGCCGAAGATGGCGGTATCGTCAATACGGATGCGCTCGTTCAACACATGACGAGGAACGCGCTCCTCATACGCCAGCATGCCATTCACGGGATGTATGTATCCGTTCTTAGCCTGAATCTGTCCTCTGATGCCCTGGAGCTCTATGCCCGGGAACTTCACCTCGTGCATGGAAGCAGAACCCAGTTCGGCAACCATGTCGGTGAGCGAGCTATTGGCCACCCAGCGGTTGAGCATCAGTCTGCCACTATTACGTGTAACTTTCAGTAGTGTGTAGGGCAGCATCGTCTCGTAATACTCCACGAGCGTCACCTTCGACACCTCGTTGCGGGCGTTCACCAGGTTACCATAAGGAATCTTGTACTCCAGAATATGATAGCGCACGAACATACTCAAGGTGTTCCAGGGGTTCTTGAAGTCGGTACCTGTGCTGATTTCAATATGGTTGTTGCGTGCATAGTCGTACCATCCGGAACCCTGCACAGCGCAGTTGCCATAGACGCTATCGGCATAAGCCTTGAGCTGGTCGAGGTTGGTAATGCCGTGAGCAGCCAGAGTGGCATCAGTCTCGGCAAAAATGGTATAGCCCATCTCGCATACCTCAGGAACGAAGAAATTACGAGTATTGTCCACACGGTCAAAGTCGGTGCGGCTTTCCGCTGTCAACGAATCGGCAAGACCCGTCACTGCGAGTGCCTGCGAGAACAACGTGTAGTCCTCGGGATGGTTTTCCATCTCACCGCAAATCAGCATGTTCGAACGGCGTATCACACAGTTGATTTCGTGAAGCACACCGTTCTCGAGCTCATTGTCCATGCTGGTGACAGCAGAAGCGCGGTTGATGAGCAGGGCACCAGTCTCTGCGTCGATAGCCGTATTGACATCACGTCCCAGAATGGTCTTGATGGTCATGTTATTGCCCATGTTCACACCCATCACCTTGGTATTCAGCAGATGGAAAAGAGCAATATCCTCGCAGAGCGAGTCGGTGAGTCCTTCCAATCCGCGAGCCGTCATTCCGTTATGAGGCAAATCGGTGTTTACGGGGTCGTCGTAAAGACTGTCAAGATACTCTGCCACAGCTTCGTTGTTGGGAGCGAAGCAGGTATAAGTTCCATAGGCTGAAAGAATTTTGTCGTAGCCTATGCGCGAAAGAATATAATTGAAGCTACTGAACTGCTCGCTGCGATTGGCCAGATAGTCCTCGATGGTCTCGCCGGTAAACGTGTACAGGTTAGCCTCGTCGATGTCTTCTTTACAAGCATTGAAGACAACAACACTTAATAGTGATAATATGATACAGAATCGTTTCATAACTCTTTGCTTTTTTATGTTCATTATCCACTAATTCTTAGAAGTTGTCTTCTCCTGAATGTAGACAGGGTTCTGCTTCAAGAACTTGTTCACCTTCGTTTCACTCTCCAGTATAGGCCAGTAGAGATAAGGCTCACTCTTCATCTTATAAGAGACTGCATCGCCGCCGCCATCGCCACTGTATTTTCTAATGACTAAGTTCAGCATGGGCGAATAGAGTGCAGGCCATGAAGAGGCATCTGCAAGCTTCTGGCGGATGTCAACACCTTCCATGTGACGATAACAGTAGCGCATCAGGTCGAACCAGCGTTTGCCTTCGAAGCACAACTCACGTTCACGCTCTGCCAGTACAAGCAGTTCCATAGCAGCCTTTGAGCTGAAGCCATCGAACTTCAGGGTGTCGGTAGCGTTCTTCTTCATAGAGCGCTTGTTGACAACCTGTACCAGATCGAACGCCTTTTTCAGCGACACCTGGTCGCTGTCGTTAGCTGCGGTAGCAACGAGTGCCTCAGCCTTCATCAGCATAATGTCGGTAAGACGATAGACAATCCAGTTCTGACGGAACTCACGGAACTCACGCGAGTTGGACTTTGTCGGTCCCAGATTAAGCGTCAGATTGGTGATAGAAGTGGCATCGACCATCTTTCGGATGCTCATCTGCAGGGCTTCCTCGTTATTTGCCTCGTAAACGTTGTTCCAGAAACGATAGTCGTTCTTCGACAGATAGATTTTTTTACCATCGGCATTGTTAGCATCGGCAGAAACCGAGCTGAACAGCAGCGATGCCATCAGGATACTGGTCTGTCGATGGCTGTTGTCGTCGCCTTCCTGATAATAGTAGTTCTCGAGTGCACGGTTGGAGTTGTTGCGGCCGTTATACTGCCATTCCAGGATGCTCTCGTGAGAATTACCCTGATTGGTACCGAAGATTGTAGAGAAAGCCATGTCGCCATCCTCAAGATGATAGATATCTTCTTCCTTAGTAGTGACCGACTTTATCTCGTTCTGCTTGTAGTACGCATGCTTGGCGTTAATCACAGAGTCAGCATAGACGATAGCCTGCTGATAATCACCTGCGTTATGCGTCATCGAGGCACGCCAGAGATAGATGTCAGACATGAGGGCATGTACTGCCGAACGGGTCATATAGCCCCAGTTGCACCACTTCGTGGAACCCACATAGGCTCCAGTCCTCATGATATAGGGCTCAGCCTCCTTGAGATCGTTCAGGCAGTTCTGCAACACCTCGTCGGGAGAGCTCTGCTCGGGCAGTTCAATCTGACTGTCGTCCTCAAAAGAGTGAGTCACATAAGGTACATCGCGGAAAGTACGCACCAGATAGAAGTAGCATAGGCTGCGCAGCGCAAGCATCTGAGCACGCACTACCTGATAGTCGCCCATCGTAAACTCAGGGTCTTCTGCCATCACATCGGCAGCGTGGTTGAGCACGATGTTGCAGTTGTTGATGACCTTGTAGAATGCCGACCAGTTGCTATAGCGATTGGTTGGCAGGAGATTGACAGCACTGATATTGTCGAGCGTATTGTCGACATAATCCGTACGTTTAGCCAGTTCGTCGGAACGATAGGCGCCCCATACGATGGCCCGTTCCTGAATGCTGTAGTCGAGCATACTCAGGTAGCAACCGTCCACCATCTGGTCTACGTCGGCCTTGGTCTTCCAGAAGTCAGCGCCAACAATGCGGTCTGTAGGATAAATGGTCAGGAAGTCGTTGCAGGAGGTGAAACCAATAACCAATAAACAACAACCAATAACCGTTATCTTCTCAGCTATTTTCTTTATCATTGTTTTCTTCATTTTACTCTCATTTACAATTTAACGTGTTTATTGCTTATTGACATCAGAAACCAACCTGAATGTTCAGCGTTACTGACTTAGAGCGAGGTGTCTGTGAACCATCGTAGGCAATACCCCACGAGCCAGGCGAGTGCTCTGGGTCGGTTCCGCTATACTTGCTCCAGCAAAGAAGGTTCTGGCCTGAAAGGCTCATTGTCAGACGACGCAAGCCCAAGGACTTCAGCACCTCTTTCTTGAAGTTGTACGACAGCTGCACGTAGCTCATTCTGACAAATGAAGCGTCCTCTACATAGCGGTCGCTACCCAGCCAGTTGTATGCTGTATTAAACATAGCACGTGGTATCGTCGTGACGTCACCATTCTTGCGCCAGCGCCAGTTCACGGCAGAGCTCTGGTTGTAGGCATTAAACATCTCCTCGAGACCCATCTTGGCAGAGTTAACGATGCTGATACCCTGACGATAGCTGAAGCTTGTCTTCAGCGACCAGTTGTCGTAGTTGATGTTGAAACCAAAGCCACCGTTCAGATGAGGATTCGAATTGCCCAGATAGACAATGTCGAGCGAGTTAATCTGTCCGTCGTGGTTGATGTCCTCGTAGATGGCATCACCACCCTGGAACTCATAAGTAGAGACTCCGTCGTCGAAGTTGTAGACCTGACGGATGGGGTTACCCTTGGCATCCATCATCACTTTTCCGTCACGGTCGATAGCTATAGGAGCAGTCTTGCCCTGTGCCAAGAACTCGTTGTTGATGTAGTCGCGCAACTGTGTCGTCGACCAATCGTTGCTCTGCTTCAGGTTGACGAGGTATTCGTAGGTGTACTGGTAGACGCCTTTATAACGAAGACCGTAAATAGACCCCAACGGGTTGCCCTCCTGAATGCGGTTCAGGTACTGTCCACGTCTACTGGGGTCCCACTCTCCGTTGATGCTTTCAAGCACACTCTCATCCATCTTTACAATCTCATTGAAGTTCTGCGAGATGTTGAAATTGGCACTCACCGAAAGCTTGCCTACCTTAATTATATTATTAGCAGACACGTTCAGCTCCCAACCACGGTTGGTCATCTCACCCACATTGGCCCATGCCAGCGTCGAGAAGCCCGAGGTTGAAGGTATGCCAACGTTTGGCATCAACAGGTCTTTGGTACGCTTGAAGTAGTAGTTGAAGTCACCCGTGAGGCGGTTGTCCCAGAAGCCGAAGTCGCCACCGAGGTTATACTGAGTCGTACGCTCCCACTTCAGTTCATTCAGCTGAAGTCCCTCAAGATAGGTGACGCTGCGCTTGTCGGAGATGGTACCATAGACACCCGAAGTGTTATACTTTGCATATTGCAGGTACTGTCCATCGGGCTGACGTCCGACGATACCCCATGAGGGACGGAACGACAGCATGGAGAGCCATGAGCTGGCCCACTTCATGAATGGTTCGTCGCTGATGTTCCAACGAGCCGAAATGCCGGGGAAGTAACCCCATTTCTTTGAATCGCCGAACTTTGTCGTACCATCGGCACGTACAGAGAGGTCGAAGGCATAGCGCGACTTGTAAGAGAAGTGTCCGCTGTAGGTCATTGACATAGAACGCCACTCTCCGTTTCCGGTACTCATGCTCTCAATGGCCGTGTCGACCGTTGGCGAGGTGGTTCCGTTAGGAGCGTTTCTGTTGACCACGTTCTGGCTGTTATCATTGCCCGACGTCATTTCCCAGCGGAAGAGCATCGTGCTCATCAAGTCCTCATTCTTGAAGTGAGGAGTAAATGTCATCGTGTGACGTGTGGTAAAAGCCAGCGAGTTGTAGTCATAGACCTGACTACGGTTGTAGTTACCGTCATTCCATCCTTTGGTGTCGAGGATGCCGGGCCAATACTTAGGCTCACTCTTTGAGAAGATGTCCATGTAGACCAGACCGGTGTAGTTGAGCTGTGTTGAGTTGTCGTCCTTGCCCAGCAGATAGTAGTCCAGTCGGAATTCAGGCGAGATACGATAGGTCTTCTCATCTCTCCATGCCATATTGGCAATAGCTACCGGGTTGCCCAGGTCTCTGATGTTGCTCAGCTGAGCTGCCGATGTTCCGGCAATATAAGAACCAGCCTCATTGGCATTGCCAAAACCTGCCAGACTACGCTGCTGCTCGGTAGGAAGCGGCAGCATGGCATAGTATTCCGATGTATTCCTTCCGTTGGCATCCTGACGATAGACAGCCATATTAGGCGCCATCTTCTGGGCACGGCCCAGGATGTTGTCGTCGTAGTTACGATGATTGGCCGTATAGGTCAAGGGGAAGGTTGTGCGGAAGGTGATGCGGTCGCTCACGAAATAGTCGAGCGCCAGTTTCGTCGTGAAGCGGTCGAGCTTCTGCTTGATGATAGTACCATTCTGATGGTCGTAACCTGCCGACACACGGAAGTTGGCTTTCTCACCACCACCGGTGATGGTCAGGAAGTGATACTGGCTCCACCCCATCTGCTGCACCTCGTCGACCCAGTCAGTGTTGTTGTTCCAGTTCTCGAACTCTGCCCAGGAGCGGTTGTAGTTAATCTCGTTGATGTTGGTCGTAGCAGTAGCGCTCTGTGCAGGGTTGTAGTACATTTCCTTCAGCATCATGGTGTAGTCGTCACCATTCAGCAGGTTGTAGCCCTTGGGCTGCCAGCTGGCCTGCACACGCAGAGAGTAGTCGACTCGGGTAGCACCACGAGCACCACGCTTAGTACGGATTTGAATAACACCATTAGCACCGCGCGAGCCCCAAATAGCTGTAGCTGCGGCATCCTTCAGCACCTGAATGTCTTCAATATCAGAAGGGTTCACAGAGAGCAGCGAAGCATAGGTCTCCTCGTTGGCATTCTGGAAGTCGAAGTTTGCATCGGGATTATCGAAGATGTTGCCATCGACCACGATGAGCGGCTCAGCATTACCATTAATGCTGGTGACACCACGCAGACGCATGGAGGTTCCGGCACCCAGGTTACCAGAGTTGGCCACGATATCGAGACCGGCAATCTGTCCTTGCAGGGCCTCGTCGGCCGATGTAAAGGCAAGTCCTTCCACACTACCCATATTGAAGGTCTGTGCTGCTACAGAAACCTCACGCTCAGGGATGGCCAGACCGCCTTGGTTGAACTTTTTCTTGGCGGTGATGGTTACCTCCTTGATCTGGGTGGCATCCTGTAACGTCACCTTAAACGTAGTGCGGTCGCCAATGGGCATGATGGAAGTCTTGTAGCCCACATAGGATACCTTCAGTTTGTTTTTCTTATTCTTGACGGCCATCGAGAAGTTACCGTTCATGTCGGTCTGAACGGCCGAAACGATACGGTTATTGGCATCAATCTCGACAACATTACACATCATCACAGGTCCAAACGCATCGCTGACTGTACCCGAGATGCGCGCCTCCTGAGCCATCGCCTTCGTGGAGAAACCACAGACGATGCAGATGATGCAGATAATATATCTAAATCTATTCATAACTTTCTTATTCCTTATGGTTTCTTTTTTCATTTGTCATATCGCTTGTACAGATAGCTGTCGAACTTCTTACGATATGCTTTCAGACGAGCCCTGGCACCAGCACCTGACCAGAGTGAGTCGTAGCGGCGGGTGTCCTTATGGATAGACAGGGGAGTGCTGATCTGGTGGACAACTGCAAACGATGAAGTCTCGATGGAGTGGCGCACATTGTTGAGCACGTAGTCGCGGGCCATCTGATTCTTCAGCGTCGTCGTGTTGTTCAGGTCAATCGTCACTGTCTGCTGGTTGTTGTCGGTCAAGATGAGTTTTCCATTGCCACTCTGCGACGATACCGTCAGTTTCTCGCGAATACCGAGGGTATCAGAGCAGGCAGTCGGGAACTCGCCCGACTCGATGATGTTGTCGACATAGATTGAGTTGTCCTGGAAATGATAGCGGATGAAGGCATTGATTTCCTCGACCATGGCCAGGGCCTTGTCACGGGCTGCCTGCACTTCAGGACTAATTTCGCCAATAGACTTCTCGCGGTCAAGCTGCTCGTTGTACTGATTGAAAAGCACCTTAATGTCACTCCATTTGGGCAGGCCTCTGTCGTAAGCCTCCTGCATGGCGGCATTGTCGGGAGCATATACCGTATAATTATAGGTATTGAAGTAGTTGACGTTGTCGGTCAATCCGCCTTTGGCAGCAAAGGTATGATAGGCCTCCATACGCTTTCTCTTGGTGACGGTGTTCACCTCCACAAGCCGGTCGCTGGCAAACTCCATGATGCTGTCCATGTCGAAGTCTGTACACAGGTTCAGGAACTCAGAGAAGCGGCTGTCGCCTTGAAGCACGTCGAGCACCGACTTATGGGGAGGCTCAATCACGTGGTCGATGGCATAGGCCGTACCGTTGTCCTGATTGTAAACCTTCGTAATGTTCGATACAGGCACTTCGCCCTCAATCTGGGCTCCGCTCTGCACCGTACTGCCTTCGAAGCGGATGGCGCCGCCGTGCTTTGTCTTGTAGAATTTATTGGTTCCCAGGGTCTCGCCTTCCTTCAGCACGATGGTGTGGTAGTTCAGGATATCGACGAACTGTGAGCGGAAGTTAGCAGGAAGGACACGTCCGATGGAGTCGGCAGGAGTGGTACCCACGGTGTGGGTGTTCTTATCGTACTTCCAAGCCGAGCAGAACACGTAGGGGCTGCGGTCCTGATAGTAGAACTTCAGGGCACGTGGCTGGTCGGTGTTCAGATAGGCCGGGTCAACGTAATAACGTCCGAAGGCATCGTCGGTTGGAATGAAGAATGCGTAATTGGCACTCATGGCGAGCAGATAGGCATAGTAGTTCAGCTTCAGGTCGAGCACGGAGCGGTTCTTACCATCGTTCACGGCTTCGTTCATGATGCGCATGTTGTTACTCAGCGTCACGGGTGCCGAAACGGCGATGAGCGAGGGAGGAGCAAACATCTTGTTAAGCATGTAGACAACGCCGTTGTTGGCAATCATCACGTCGTAGGCTCCTGCTGCATTCTTATTGATAACCTCGAGCGAGAGTCCCATGGGGTCGTTGGCCTCGTCCATCACACGGTTGAACTTGCTGGGAACGGTGCCGACAAACGAGCTCTTCATCAGATTGCCCACCAACTGCTGAACGTTTTGCAGGGGGATAGAATCGATGTTCTCGGCCAGGTTCTCAAGTGTGTTGGGTTTCTTGCCAAAAGCGTTGATTAGGAACTCGCCCTTGCCGCCAGGCAGGAAATACTCTTTGAGTGCCTCATCGGTGGGCACGAACATAGCGGCAATGTCCTTTGCGCTGTTCTCGCCCGTACCGTTATTATAGTTATTCCATCCCGGATCGAAGGGCAGAACATACTGTGCATCGGTGTTGTTCGGGTCGACGAGCAGTTTGCCTCCCTCAGAATGCTGGCTCATGTAACGCATCTGGTAAATAGAGTCAATCTGCGTCAGCCCGTTCACCTCGGCATAGTCGTTGTAGTTCTTGGTCGTTCCGGCATCGTAGTAGGGAGCACTGAAACGATCGAGCATGCGGCTGAAGTAGCCAGTCTCACCGCTATTGCGGATGACCTCTGCCATGTTGCCGGGAGGCACCAGCACGTCGTGCATCTGGTGGATGTATCCGTTCTTGCAGGTCACGTCGGCATGGATAATCTTGTTTCTGAAGATGTAGGCCGATTTCTCATCGACGTTATATGGCGTACCCGTAACCACCTCGAAATCGCTATCGGCGTTGCGTGTGGTAATGTTGTTCGACGTCATCTGCTCTTCCGTGAAGTGAACCATCATCGGGCGCGTAGCATCCATCACGAGGTGTATTCCCTTGTCGTAGTACTTCTCCCAGTAAGGATTGTTCACAGGCATGTCGGCTTTGCTTCTCATCCAGGTGATACTGTCAATCACGTTGGCACCCGTCGTGTGCTTCAGTGCCTGTCCAGGCATCACGGCTGTAGCGCCGTCCGACACGTTGGAAAGCATTTCAATGAGCAAAGCATTGTCGAGCATTGATGAGTAGAGTAGCTGTTTTTTCATAGCCTCGGAAAGGTCTTCATACTTCTTCACGCCCCAGGCGTTGTTGGCATAAAAGCGGTCAAAGGCTTCATCGTTGGCAGGGAACACGGTTTTCGAACCGGTCTTTCCCAGTGTCTCAGCATAGCCGAGGTCGTCAATCAGCCGCAGATAGTTGGTGAAGGTGCCCTCGAGTACGTTACCCTCGGCAGACTTCAAGTCTTTTGGATTTTTCAGGGCCTCATAGATGCTACTACCCAGCCATGAAGGGTAACTCCCCTCATCGTCCAGGTCGTAGTCGTCTGTACATGCCGTGAACCCTCCACAAATCATAGCCAGACAGAATCCTACAGAAACCTTTCTGGCCATTTTAAGAAAGTGGTCATTCATACATTTAGTGATATTTAGTTATTTAAAATTACAAATAAAGTATAGGTACGCATACGCGCGAACTTAATTAAATAAGTTAGTAATGCTTTTGAGTTCTCTTTTCGGGGCTCTTTAGGTTTTCAAGTTGTCCATTCGTCTTTCGATTTAAAATCACGTGCAAAGGTAATTACTTTTTTCAAGTCTGCCAAATAATCATTCTTGTTTTTTTGAGACTTCTTTTTATTTAGAAAAAAAATTTAGCTTAAATTTTATTCAAATAGTTATCACTCCATCAAAAAAAGGTGTTGTTAGCTCCCGATTTAAGTACAAAAAGTAAGGCTGTTTCGTCATACATTAAAAGCAGAAAAAATGAAGAAGACACTTTTTGCCATCACAACGATATTGCTGGGCCTGTGCTCGTGCCAAACGAAACAGGCACCCGGCGAACCGATTCCTGCCGAGCCCGACTATCAGGACTCGACGCAATGGTACGTCAGCAACCGCCATTCGCAGGCCGACATCTTCTATATCATCTCGACAGAGACGGGCGACTACACGTTGCCCGACGGCCGGACCTGCCATTATGCCGACACCTATGCCGACAGTCTGCGGACTCCCCTCTACGGTGAGATGCTGGGCGTTGACACGCTGCTGAGCGGACAGCTTAATTTCTACTCGCCCTACTACCGCCAATGTTCGTTGCAGACCTTCGAGGACGACAGTCTGAAGTCGGTCCGCATGCCGCTGGCTCTCAACGATGTGCGCAGGGCCTTCAAGCACTACCTGGAGCAGCTGAACGGCGGACGCCCCTTCATCATGGCCGGCTACAGTCAGGGCGCATCGCTCATGCTGGAGCTGCTGAAGGAGATGGACGACGACACCTTCAGCCGTCTGATTGCTGCCTACGCCATCGGCACAACCATCGAAACGCCCCACCGCCATATCGTTCCTGCCAAGGGAGCCGACGACACTGGCGTCACCATTTGCTACAACTCCGTGCGCAACGCCAGCTGCACCATGAAGGGATGGACTCACAGCAGCATAGCCATCAACCCCGTCAACTGGCAAACCGACAGTACGAGCGTTACTCTGATTACCGAGCCTTCGCCCCTCAAACCCGTAGCCGAGCAGCAGAAGGACACGATGACCGTTCATCTCGACAAGGCGTCAGGGCTACTGTTTGTCGAAGGATTTACTGCCCAGGATTACATATTGCCGCTAATAGGTGTTGAAGGGAATTACCACAGCCGCGAAATATGGCTGTATCGGCAGCAGCTCCGCGAAAATATGGCGCGCAGAGCTGCCCGTCGGACAAATTAACTTCTCTGACTTCGACTTTTTCAAGAAAAATGCGTAACTTTGCATCGGACTTACCAAAAAGAACGATGAAGATTGTAATACTCGACGGATATTCGGCTAATCCCGGCGACCTGTCGTGGGAGGAGCTGGAACGACTGGGTACGCTGACGGTCTACGACCGCACTAAGCCAGATGAAACGGTGGCAAGAGCGGCCGATGCCGACATCGTGCTGACCAACAAGGTAGTGCTCGGTCAAAAGGAGATAGCGCTGTTGCCGCAGCTCAAATACATTGGCGTGCTGGCAACGGGCTATAACGTCGTCGACACGAAGGCGGCCCGCGAGCGTGGCATCGTCGTTACCAACGTGCCTGCCTACAGCACGGAGAGCGTTGCCCAGATGGTGTTCGCCCATCTGCTGACGGTGACGAACCGCACAGAGCACTACGCTCAGCTGAACCGCAACGGACGCTGGAACGAGAGTGCCGACTTCTGCTACTGGGACACCAACCTGACAGAGCTGTCTGGCAAAACGTTCGGCATCGTAGGATTAGGCAATATCGGCAGCCGCGTGGCACAGATTGCCCTCGCTTTCGGCATGCAGGTGAAAGCACTCACCAGCAAGTCTGCTGCCACACTTCCTACCGGCATCCAGAAAGCAGACCTTCAGGAACTGCTCTCAACTTCAGATGTTCTGTCGCTGCATTGCCCGCTCACAGAGAACACGCGACATCTCCTCAATGCCGATAGTCTCAGCCTGATGAAGCCCGCTGCCATTGTCATCAACACAGGCAGGGGACCGCTGGTAAACGATAGCGATATGGCCAAAGCACTTGCCCAGGGCCGCATTGCAGCCTATTGTGCCGACGTTCTCACGGAAGAACCGCCCAAACCCGACAATCCTTTGCTGAAACAGCCCCATGCCTTCATCACGCCCCACATTGCCTGGGCCACCCGCGAGGCCCGGCTCCGGCTCATCGGCACCGCCACAGCAAACGTCCGGGCCTTCATAGAGCACCATCCGCAAAATGTGGTGTAAAGCCAAAAAAGTCACGAAAGTAAAAAAAATAATAACATAATTTGTAAATCGTTTTTTTAGATGATTATGAAGAAGCTGTATTTGTTACTGCTCACAGCCGGCTGGTCTCTTTCAGCTTTGGCACAGCAGAGCTTCGAGTTGGGAAAGCCTAACAACGACGACTACCGATACCTGGACGAGTATCAGGCGCTCAAAGAATACATTGATTACTCGAAGTACCCCAATTTCAAACTCGGCATCGGTACAACCGTAGATACGTATCTCAACAACGCCAAGTACAAAAGTCTGATTAACAAGAACTTCACAGAGACGGTTGCTGGCAATGCCATGAAGATGGCGAGCTGCGTGGACGGCAATGGCAACATGAATTTCACCACCGTGAAGAACTACGTGAATACTGCCACCAATGCCGGAATCAACGTCTATGGCCACACCCTTGCATGGCATTCTCAGCAGGCAAAAAGCTGGTTACTGAAGCTCCTAGCCGACAAGCCGGTTGAGAAAGGCCAGGAGGTTTGGGCTGTGGTAGCCAGCAAAGACTTCCGTACCGACAAAAGCGTTGGCTGGAAAGCAAATGAATCCGAGTTTGGTTATACCATCAGCTTTGACGCCACGAATGGTCTTCACGCAAAAACCACGAAGTCGTATTCATGGCAAGTGCAGTTCATCGCCATGTCCGACATTCTCCTTACTGCAGGCAAGACTTACAAGATGACCATGACCGTCAGAGGTTCTAAGTCAGGAAAGTTAGACGGTCGTCTGGGGGACTGGGGCTCCGGTACCAATTTCAGCGTAAACTTCACCACCGCGTGGAAAGATGTGGAAGTGAGCATCAAACCTACCATGGACAGCAACTTCATCTTGTTGCATATTCCCAGCTACATAGGCGATGTGTATATCCAGAGCATCTCGTTTGAAGGCAATACTCCTCAAACCGTTCCTCTGACCCAGGAGGAGCGTCACGACACCCTCGTTTGGGCCATGGACAAGTGGATTAAGGGCATGATGGGGGCTTGCAACGGCAAGGTGAAAGCATGGGACCTCGTCAATGAAGCCATCTCGGGTGGTGGCGATGACGGTGCAGGCAACTATCTGCTGCAGCACTCCGATGGCTATAAGAGCGGCACATGGGACGTCGGAGGCAGTGCGTTCTACTGGCAGGACTACATGGGCGACCTTGAATACGTGCGTCAGGCCTGTCGACTGGCCCGTCAATATGGTCCTAAAGACGTTGTGCTCTTCATCAACGACTACAACCTTGAGTCCGACTGGGACGACAACAAGAAACTGAAATCCCTCATCAACTGGATTAAGAAGTGGGAGGCTGACGGCGTGACCCATATCGACGGTATCGGTACGCAGATGCACATCAGCTGTTTTGAAAACGCGACCATCCAGAACAACATCAAAAGTCACATCACCAAGATGTTCCGCCTCATGGCCAACTCTGGCAAACTGGTCCGCGTCAGCGAACTGGACATGGGTTATGTGCGTGGTTCTAACAGATGGGGATCCTCACTGAAGACCAGCCAGCTGACCGAAGCCGAGCACAAGAAAATGGCCGACTTCTACGAGTGGATCATCAAGGAATACTTCCGTATCATCCCTCCCGCTCAACAATGGGGCATCTGCCAGTGGTGTTCCACCGATTCTCCAGATAACAACGGATGGCGCGGTGGCGAGCCTGTAGGCATTTGGGACCTCAACTATTACCGCAAACATGCCTATGCCGGATTCGTTCGCGGACTGAATGGCGGTGAGCCTTCGGGCATCGACCACGTAGAGGCAGACCAGACCATCGACATCTCAAAGGGCATCTACAACATCAACGGCATGCGAATGCAAGCCACCTCGCTTGACCAGCTTCCTTCCGGCATCTACATTGTCGGCGGCAAGAAGGTCGTAATCAAGTAGCCACCACGATGCATAACAGCACAAAAAAGGAAGTCGTTTTTAAAACGGCTTCCTTTATGTTTGCGGAAGGAGAGGCTCCCTATATTTTTCCGTCTAACACACTGAGAACCAGCACCGTTAGCATTTGTCTCTATGTGGTTCGATTTCTCATCTGTAATTAATTTGTAATACTCTTCTTTTGGGGTCAGATTTCGCTTGTTTTCGCTTATCATAACCTTTTCGACTGCAA
>CACXYH010000042.1 GCA_902771785.1 uncultured Prevotellaceae bacterium | reverse complement strand
TCCGTTATCGGGAAGGTAAAGCGTGACGCTGGCCGTGCGCTCCTTCTTCGACTTGTTCTCGTTCACGCTGAACTCCACCGTATTGCCCTTTATCGTGGCACGCAGCCAGTTCGGATTGCCGCCGGACTCAGAGTCTGTCAGCTGGCACTTGATGCCCGTCAGGTCGCGCGTCAGCTTCAACGTGTCTGCCTTCTGGTTCCAAGTTACCACACGATCCTTATATTTAACGCCATCAAAGATATTGTTGTGTTGCTGAGTCACAAAGAAACTGGTCTGTATAGTCTCATCCTTGGGCGCGCCGCTGCCACTATAGAGCGTGACTTTGGCTGTACGGTCAGCAACGGTAGACAGTTCAGATACTTTGAACACAACCTGTTTGCCTTCTACCTTCGCCTGTAACCAGGAAGGCGACTTTTGGGTAAGCGTATCGATGAGCAGACAACTGATGTCTTTCAGCTCGCGCGTCAGTTTCAAGGTGTCTGCCTTCTGGTCCCATTTGACGGTACGATTGTTGAAGTTGGCACCGTCAAATATATTATTGTGTTTCTGAGTGATGGTAAACGGCAGCGAGATGGTCGTCGAGTCAATCGTTTCGCCTTTGTTTGGCAGATAGAGCATAGCAGTAGCGGTACGGTCTGCCTGCATGCTATAGGCCTGGACGTTCACGATGACAGAATCGCCAGCAACCGTGATGGAGCACCACGAAGCACGCTCAGCACTCTTGTCGTCGATGACGCGCGTCCGAATACCCGTCAGAGGCCTGTCAGTATGAATAACCTGACGACCACTCTCGGCATTGAAGACGAGCGGTGAAATAGTCAGGCTGTCGAGCACAGGATTGTGATTCTGAGTGACCAGGAACGTGACCTTAGCCATCAGCGAGTCTGCGACGGCATCTCTACCTACTGCAGTAAGGCGAACCAAAGCCTGGCGCTGTCCCTGCGAGAGATACTCTGTGACAAAGATGGCCAGGCGCTTGTCTCTGAATTCCGTTCTGAGCCAATCGACCTTATTGTCTTCCAGGTCGACGGCATCAACCTTTACATTGGACAAATCTTTGCCGAGGGTGATGATGGTGTCGCCTTGCTGATGACTCATGACCACCTCCTCGATCTTCAGCCCTTCGAACTGCGTGTTCTTTTTCTGCGTCACATAGAAGACGACGGTCAGAGAGTTGCCCTCATCGTAGCCCGAAATGGTGCTCAGGGTCACTTTGGCGGAACGGTCTGCAACGGTAATGTTCTCCGTTGCGCTAATTGTCAGCTTTTGCGGACTGACTTCCACCGTAAGCCAATTGGCAAGAGAGTTTGTAGACATGTCTATGGCTTGGGCATAAACGCCTGTTAATGAAGAGTTTACCTCAATGACCTTTTGGGATGCGTTTGATGCAAGCTCTTGATTATCAACGTGTACCCCATCGAGAGACGATGCGTATTTGTCTTTCTCTAAGCACGAAGCCAACATGCCACAAAAGACTAACAATAGTGGGATTAATTTTTTCATATGCCGTTTTGGTTGAATAATTCAGATAATTTGAGGTTGTTTCTGTCGAAAGAAATCTGTTGGGTCCATAGTGTCGGGCTCGTCAAAATAGGGGCAAATTCACAAAAAAATCGTATCATAAGTCAGTAACATTATAGATTATTGCCGCAAAATTACTCATTTTTTATGAATTACAATGCATTTTGCAAAACTTTTTTGTAATTTTGCGGGCAGAAAATCAAATCGATAGCATGAGACTTTCATACGACGTGATAGTGATTGGCGGCGGACATGCTGGTTGCGAAGCGGCTTGCGCTTCGGCCAACATGCAAGCAAAGACGCTGCTGGTGACAATGGACATGAACAAGATTGCACAAATGTCGTGCAATCCCGCTGTGGGCGGAATAGCCAAAGGACAAATAGTGAGAGAGATCGACGCATTGGGCGGACAGATGGGACTGGTGACGGATGCTACCGCCATTCAGTTTCGAATGCTCAACGTGGGTAAAGGCCATGCTGTATGGAGCCCCAGAGCCCAATGCGACCGAGGAAAATTTATTTGGGAATGGCGCCGCCGGCTCGATGAAACCGAGAATTTAGACATCTGGCAAGACCAAGCCTGCGAACTGATCGTGGAGCAGGGAGAGGCCGTCGGCGTTAAGACCATCTGGGGAGCTGAGGTGCGTGCCAAGTGCGTCGTAGTGACGGCAGGCACTTTCCTGAACGGGCTGATGCACATCGGACGTAAGATGGTAGCTGGAGGACGCATAGCCGAACCAGCCGTAAGCTTCTTCACAGAAAGCATTACCCAGCACGGCATCAGATCGGCACGCATGAAGACAGGAACCCCCGTGAGAATAGACAAGCGCAGCGTTCATTTCGAAGAATTGACCGAACAGCCAGGAGAGACGCGTGCCTACCAATTCTCCTACATGGACAAAGCCAGACAACTGAGACAGCTACCTTGCTGGACAGTAAACACGAATGCGGAGGTGCACAAGGTGCTGCGCAGCGGGCTTGCTGACTCACCACTCTACAACGGACAAATACAATCGATTGGGCCGCGCTATTGCCCCTCGATAGAAACCAAGCTCGTCACCTTCCCAGAACGAGAGCAACACCCCCTATTCTTAGAGCCTGAAGGTGAAGACACCAACGAGATGTATCTGAATGGATTTTCGTCGAGTTTACCGATGGAAGTTCAGGTAGAGGCTTTGAAAAAGATGCCAGCCTTCCGAGATTTGAAGATATATAGGCCTGGCTACGCTATTGAGTATGATTTCTTCGACCCAACACAGCTCAAACACACGTTAGAATCGAAAATAATCAAAGGACTTTTCTTTGCAGGCCAAGTAAACGGCACGACTGGCTACGAAGAAGCTGCAGGACAGGGACTGGTAGCCGGCGTGAATGCAGCACTAAAGGCAGGAGGCTCAGAGCAGACCTTCATCCTCAGAAGAGACGAAGCCTACATCGGCGTGCTGATAGACGACCTCGTCACGAAAGGCGTAGACGAACCTTATCGGATGTTTACCTCAAGAGCAGAATACCGCATCCTGCTCAGGCAAGATGATGCTGACGCACGCCTGACCGAGAAAGCCTACCAATTAGGATTGGCAAAAGGAGAACGCTACAAATGGTGGATGGAGAAGAAAAAGGCGATTGAAGAAATCGAAGAGTTCTGCAAGAACTTCCCCATCAAGGCCAAAGAAATCAACGGACAGCTTGAAGCACTCGGCACTACCCCACTCCAGTTTGGCGTGAAGCTCGAAGACCTCGTGGCACGTCCGCAACTGAACTTCGCCAATCTTTCAGCAATCATCCCAGAGCTCAAAGAAATATTGAGCCGACCCAAGAACCGACAGGAAGAGATTGCTGAAGCAGCAGAAATCAGGCTGAAATACAAAGGATACATAGAACGCGAACGGCTCGTTGCCGAAAAGATGCACAGGTTGGAGAACATCCGCATTCAAGGACACTTCGACTACAACTCGCTGCAATCGCTTTCAACCGAAGCACGCCAGAAGCTAACAGCCATCGACCCGATGACGCTGGCACAGGCGAGCCGCATCCCAGGCGTGTCGCCAAGCGACATCAACGTGCTGCTTGTGCTGATGGGAAGATAGCATTCGTTCCACGTGAAACAAGATACAATTACCAAAAACAATAACTCATTGATTATGAACAACAAAGTACTACTGGACAATCTGCGTTGCATACCAGATTTCCCACAAAAAGGAATTAACTTCCGCGACGTTACCACACTCTACAAAAACCCTGAGTGCGTGCAGATCATGCTCAACGAACTCTACGAACTCTACAAGGACAAAGGCATAACAAAGATCGTAGGCATCGAGAGCAGAGGCTTCGTGATGGCTTCGGCATTAGCCGCAAAATTAGGAGCCGGCATCGTGCTTGCACGCAAACCAGGCAAACTCCCATCGACCGTCATCAAGGAAAGCTTTTCCAAAGAATATGGCGTAGATACCGTTGAGATGCACATCGACTCTATCGAGGAGAACGATGTGGTGCTCATTCACGACGATTTGCTTGCAACAGGAGGAACAGCGATGGCCGTATACAAACTGGTGCAGCACTTCCATCCAAAGAAGACCTACATGAACTTCATCATCGAAATCAGAGACGAAGGTCTTCACGGACGCGAATTGCTCAAGGATATTGAGCTGACAACGCTACTGACGATTTAGTTTCACGTGAAACAAGAGAAGATGACGAGGGAAGAAAACGAGAAGCGCTTAGCCTATCTGAAGAGTATTGTAGCTCGCTTGCCTGAGAAGCCTGGGAGCTACCAATACTACGACGAAAACCATACTATTATATATGTAGGAAAGGCGAAGAACCTCAAATCGAGGGTTTCTTCATACTTCCATACTGAAGTAGACAGGTTTAAGACAAAGGTGCTCGTGTCGAAGATTCACGACATCAGCTATACCGTTGTAAATACAGAAGAGGATGCGCTATTGCTTGAGAACTCACTCATCAAGAAATATAACCCTCGCTACAACGTGCTGCTGAAGGATGGTAAGACCTATCCCAGCATCTGCGTTACCAATGAATTCTTCCCTCGCATCTTCAAAACGCGAACCATCAACAAGAAATGGGGCACATATTATGGCCCCTACTCTCACATCGGTTCGATGTATGCCGTTCTGGACATTATCAAGGAACTTTATCACCCACGCACTTGCCACCAACCGCTGACGAAAGAAGGTGTAGAGAGTGGTAAGTACAAAGTGTGCCTGGATTATCACATCAAGAAGTGTATGGGGCCGTGTACTGGGAAGCAAAGCTACGAAGATTACCAGAAAAACATAGCTCAGGCACGCGAAATTCTGAAAGGAAACACGCGTCAGGTGCTACGCGATCTGAAAGAAGAAATGCTCCGCCTAAGCGAGGAATTAAGGTTCGAAGAAGCCGAAGAAGTGAAACGGAAGTACTTGGCGCTGGATGGTTTCGTGAGCAAGAGCGAGGTAGTAAGCCACACGATCAACAACGTTGACGTGTTCTCCATCACGAGCGATGAGAAAATGGCCTTCATCAACTACATACACGTAGCAAGCGGAAGCATCAACCAGAGCTTTACCATCGAGTACAAAAAGAAGCTGAACGAGAGCGACGAGGAGCTACTGGAATTAGGAATAGTGGAGCTGCGCGAGCGATTCAAGAGTGATGCAAAGGAGATTATCGTACCTCGAGAAGTAAACGTAGAGCTGGAAAACATCACGTTCACGATTCCTCAGCGAGGCGACAAGAGGACATTGCTTGAGCTTTCAGAAATGAACGGTAAACAATATAAGTTCGACCGACTGAAACAAGCTGAAAAGCTCAATCCAGAACAGAAGCAAGTGCGCTTGATGAAAGAGCTTCAGGAGAAGTTGCGACTGCCCAAAATGCCGTATCAGATTGAGTGTTTCGACAACTCAAACATCTCTGGTACTGATGCAGTTGCAGCCTGTGTGGTGTTTAAAAAGATGAAGCCGTCGAAGCGCGACTACAAGCGCTACAACATCAAAACAGTTGTAGGGCCAGACGATTACGCATCGATGAAAGAGGTGGTTCATCGACGCTACAGCCGCCTGATGGAGGAAGAGCAACCCCTACCCGACTTAATTGTGGCCGATGGTGGTAAAGGACAAATGGAAGTCATTCGCGAAGTTATTCAGGACGAGCTGAATCTCGACATCCCCATCGCAGGACTTGCCAAAGACGACCGTCACAGAACGAACGAGCTGCTCTACGGTTTCCCACCGATGACCATCGCGCTGAAAACAGACTCAGAGCTCTTCCACGTGCTCACTCAACTACAAGACGAGGTCCATCGCTTTGCGATTACCTTCCATCGCGACAAGCGTTCTAAGCGCGCCCTGCATTCAGAACTGGACGATATCGTAGGCATAGGACCCAAGACGCGCGACTTACTCCTGCAGAAGCTGAAGAGCGTAAAACGCATTAAAGAGGCTGATATACAGACACTTACAGAGATTGTAGGAGCGTCTAAAGCCGAATTAATTGCTAATCACTTCAGAAGTGAGCAGCCAGACGTTTCGAGGGAAGAAACGAACCAGATCGATTAAAGAAACCCATCGACTCGATTCAAGGGACAAATCCAACCGATTCACGGTACTAATCGAATCGATTCAAGGGACTAATCCACACGATTCACGGTACTAATCCATCCGATTCACGGAGCCAATGTCGCGTAGTGTCGACACAACGAAAAAAAGGAGGCGTTTTTTTGCATGATTAATAGAAAAAGCGTATCTTTGCAGTATGAGAATAGTCATTCAAAGAGTAACCAAAGCATCCGTATCAATCGGAGGAAGCACGAAATCGGCCATAGGAGCCGGTTTTCTGCTGCTTCTAGGCGTATGTGAAGACGACACGCTGGACGACGTAGAGTGGTTGGTGAAGAAAGTAGTAGGATTACGCGTTTTCGACGATGAAAACGGGGTTATGAACCGCTCTATCATGGACGTTCAAGGCGAATGCCTGGTGGTCAGCCAGTTCACGCTCTACGCCAGCTACAAGAAGGGCAATCGGCCCTCTTGGTTGCGTGCTGCCCGTCACGAAATCAGCGTTCCCCTCTACGAAGCCTTCTGCAGCAAGCTGAGCGAGGCGATGGGCAAGCCCGTTGGAACCGGCGAATTCGGCGCAAATATGAAGGTAGAACTGCTCAACGACGGGCCTGTAACCATCTGTATGGATACGAAAAACAAGGAATAAGCGCATGAAAAAGTATCTGAAAGAAATGGAAATTGCAGGAATTATCCTGCTGTTTATAGGCGTAATCCTCGGCCATACCGTTGGAATGGCAACGGGTGCATGTGCTGCCGCCATCGGACTTCTGCTCTGGGTAGGCACAGTCGTTATCAAGGCATTCAATTGGAACGAGTACAGACGCGACAATATCGTAAACATCTTCGTGATGCTTGGCGCCATCATCCTGATTTTCATCTCACTAATTCTTGCCAAACTATGAGCATCAAAGAAGCACAAGAGGCTGTAGACCAGTGGATTAAGCAGTATGGCGTGCGCTACTTCTCAGAGCTTACGAACATGACCGTACTGACAGAAGAGGTAGGCGAACTGGCGCGCATCATGGCCCGTCGATACGGCGAACAGTCGTGGAAGCCGACTGACCCACGCGCCGAGGACAACGGCCGTCAGGCTTTAGGCGATGAGATGGCCGATATTCTCTGGGTGCTGCTCTGCCTGGCTAACCAGACAGGCGTCGATTTGACCGATGAATTCAAGAAAAACCTGGAGAAAAAGACCACAAGAGACAAAGACAGACATCATCAAAACAACAAACTAAAATAAAACGATTATGGCAGAACATCAGCATGAACACGAGCATCACCATCATGCTCAACCCGTGAGCCAGATTGAGGAGGCTCTCAAGAAGTATAACCTCGACGTAAAAGACGAGGACGTAAAGGAAGCTGTAAGGAAAATCATCGCCGAGAAAGTGCCGCAGAACGACACGCAGGAGGTGAAACAATTCCTCATGGGAAGCGTTGAACTGACCACGCTGAAGACGACCGACTCTGAAGAAAGCGTGATGGCCTTCACAGAGCGCGTCAACAAGTTCGACGAGCAATACCCCACCCTGCCCCACGTAGCCACGATTTGCGTCTACCCCAAATTCGCAAAGATCGTGAGCGAAACGCTTGAGGTCGACGGCGTAGAAATAGCCTGTGTATCAGGTAGTTTCCCCAGCAGCCAGTCGCTCATCGAAGTAAAAACCGTAGAAACGGCACTCGCCATCAAAGACGGCGCAACCGAGATAGACATCGTGATGCCCGTAGGCTCGTTCCTGGCAGGCGACTACGATACCGTTTGCGACGAAATTCAGCAGCAGAAAGAGGCTTGCGGCGACCACGATATGAAGGTCATTCTCGAAACAGGATGCCTCAAGACGGCAGCCAACATCAAGACCGCATCGCTACTGTCTATGTACGCAGGAGCCGACTATATCAAGACGAGCACAGGCAAACTGGAGCCTGCCGCAACGCCTGAAGCCGCCTACGTGATGTGCCAAGCCATCAAGGAATACTACGAACAGACGGGCATTCAAATAGGTTTCAAGCCCGCTGGCGGCCTGAATACAGTAATGGATGCCGTTACCTACTACACGATAGTCAAAGAGGTTCTGGGCGAAAAATGGCTCACCAACAAATGGTTCCGCATGGGCACCAGCCGCTTGGCCAACCTCCTTTTGAGCGAAATCATCGGCGCAGAAACGAAGTTCTTCTAAGAAACGAGGAACGTTTCCTATAAAAAGTCAGACGGACAGACGAATAAAATCATCATCGTCTGTCCGTCTGATCGTTTTATAACGCGGCTGCACGCATCACAAGCAGCCCGTTGAAATCAGTAATTTCGCTGAATAACGTAGTCAAGATAAGCATTAAAGCTCGATTTGAGTGACTCGTTTTTCACCCTTTCATCGATGAATTTGCGCGCGTCAGCCGCAAACTCGTCCATCTTCTGCTCAGCATATTCTATGCCGCCCTGCTGCTTCGTAAACTCCACCAAAACGGCGATTTCATCAGGATTAATCGTGCCGGCTTTCACCTTCCTCGCCAGCGTCTGCATCGATTCCATCGACGTGTGGTTCAAGGCATAGATCACAGGAAGCGTCAGCTTACCCTCCGTCATATCGTTACCCGTAGGCTTGCCGATTTCCTTCGAGTCGAAATAGTCGAAGATATCGTCGCGAATCTGGAAGATGATGCCAATGCTTTGGCCAAACTTGGCGGCAGCCTCCACCTCTTCGGCCGAAGCGCCAGCCGAAAGCGCACCCACCTTAGCACAAGCTTCGAAGAGCGCAGCCGTCTTCTGATTGATTACTTGATAATAAACCTGCTCAGATATCTCCTGGTTCTGGATGTTCGACAGCTGCAGAATCTCGCCTGCAGCCAGCGTGCGTCCCAGCTCAGCCAGCAGCTGGATAATCATCTGATTGTCAGTCAACGACACGCGAAGCAGCGCCGTCGACAGGATATAGTCGCCCACAAGTACGGCCACCTTGTTATTATATTCGGCATTCACCGATGCCTGTCCGCGCCGTTCAGAGCTCTCGTCCACCACATCGTCGTGCACCAACGAGGCCGTATGCAGCAATTCCAGACCTACGGCCGCATTCTGAGTGACGTCAGAAATAGCGCCGAAGTTCTTTGCCATCAGCAAAATAAGGATGGGGCGCATACGCTTCCCCCCTCGCTGACGAATGTGGGCAAGTACAGAACTAAGCAGGCCGTCGTCATGCGTGAGCGACTCTTCAAACAGCTGAACGAAATCGTTCAAATCCTGCTCAATTGGTCTTTTTATGAGCGATAATTGGTCCATTATGATGAATTTTGAGACAAAATTAGTGAAAAATTCGCGATAATGAATAATTTTTTTGTAATTTTACGCGAAAATTCGCAGTTATTATGGATAAATTATTTCTTTTAGACGCTTACGCGCTCATTTATCGCTCATATTACGCCTTTATCAAAAACCCTCGCATCAACTCGAAGGGGCAGAACACCAGCGCCATCATCGGCTTCCTGAACACCCTCAACGAGGTCATGGAAAAGGAGCAACCCACCCACCTCGGCGTGGCCTTCGACCCCCACGGGCCTACTTTCCGCAGCGAGGCTTTCCCTGCCTATAAAGCGCAACGCGAGGCCACTCCTGAAGATATTCGCACAGCCGTACCCATCATCAAAGACATTCTGAAGGCTTATCGCATACCCATCCTGCAGGCCGACGGCTACGAAGCCGACGACGTCATCGGCACTTTGGCCAAGAAAGCCGACACGATGGGCATCGACTGCTACATGCTCACGCCCGACAAAGACTATGGTCAGCTCGTAACCGACCACGCTCGCATCTACCGTCCGCGACACGGTGGTGGCTACGAGGTGATGGGTCCGCAGGAGGTATGTGCCAAGTATGCCATCACTACCCCACTCCAGGTCATCGACCTGCTGGCACTCATGGGCGACTCGGCCGACAACTTCCCAGGTTGTCCTGGTGTAGGTGAGAAGACAGCCGCCAAACTCATTGCCGACTTTGGCAACGTCGAGCAACTGCTTCAGCGCACCAACGAGCTCAAGGGAGCACTCAAGAAAAAAGTGGAAGAGCACGTCGAGGACATTCGCATGTCCTACTTCCTCGCAACCATCAAAACCGATGTGCCTGTGGAACTCGATATGGACGCGCTGCAAATCGTGGAGCCCGATAAGGAAGAACTAACAAAAATCTTCGGCGAACTGGAGTTTAAGAGCCTCGCCGACCGACTTCTTAAAAAAACAGAAAAAAAGCCAAAAGCTGATAATTTACAGCTCTCTCTCTTTGAAGAATTTCCTGCCGACGGGAAGGAAAGCGCAAAAATTTCAAATCTCGCGACCCTTAAAACGACCGCTCATGAATACAAACTCGTTGAGAATGAGGACGATTTACTAAAGCTTTGTGACTTTTTTAGGACAAATGAAATTCTCAGTCTAGACACAGAAACCACTTCTACGACCGCTATCGATGCCGAATTGGTAGGTTTGAGCTTCGCCGTGAAGGAACATGAGGCGTTTTACGTGCCCGTTCCGGCCGAACGTGAACAAGCCTTAAAAATCGTAAACATCTTTAAACCGCTCTATGAAGACCCCAAAATCCTGAAGGTCGGCCAGAACCTAAAGTACGACTTGGAGGTTTTAAGAAATTACAACGTCGAGCTGCAAGGTCCCATGTGGGACACGATGATTGCCCACTATCTCATCCAACCAGAGCTTCGTCACAACATGGACTATATGGCCGAGATCTACCTGAACTATCAGACCATCCACATCGACGAGCTGATTGGACCCAAGGGTAAGGGCCAACGAAGCATGCGCGACCTCTCCCCCACCCAAGTCTATGAGTATGCTGCCGAAGATGCCGACATCACCTTGCAACTGAAAAACAAGCTGGAGCCTGAGCTGAAAAAGTTTCACGTGGAGCAATTGTTCTACGACATCGAGATGCCGCTGATGCCCGTTCTGGCCGAAATGGAGATGAACGGCGTGTGTCTGGATACCGACTCGCTGAACGAAACGTCAAAACAATTGACCGACCGAATGCTCGAGATCGAGGCTCGCATCTACGAACTGGCAGGCACGCAGTTCAACATTGCCTCGCCGAAGCAGGTGGGCGAGGTGCTGTTCGACAAGCTGAAAATCGTAGAGAAAGCAAAGAAGACGAAGACAGGACAGTACGTCACCAGCGAGGAAGTGCTGCAACAGCTGAAGCACAAGCACGAAATCGTGGCCGACATCCTGGAACACAGAGGATTAAAGAAGCTCATCGGCACCTACATCGACGCCCTGCCGAAGCTCATCAATCCGCGAACGGGCCATATCCACACCTCCTTCAATCAGACCATCACCGCCACAGGCCGCCTCTCGTCGAGCGACCCCAACCTGCAGAACATTCCCATTCGTGGCGAAGACGGAAAGGAAATACGCAAGGCCTTCATCCCTGAGCCCGGCTGTCTGTTTTTTTCAGCCGACTACAGCCAGATTGAGCTGCGCGTGATGGCTCACCTCTCGCACGACGAGAACATGATTCGCGTGTTCAACGAGGGCAAAGACCTGCATGCCGCTACGGCCTCTAACATCTACAAGAAACCTATAGAAGAGGTGACGCGCGACGAGCGGACGAAGTCGAAACGCGCCAACTTCGGCATCATCTACGGCATTACCGTCTTCGGCCTGGCCGAACGGCTCGATATCAGCCGCGACGAGGCCAAGCAGCTCATCGACGGCTACTTCGAAACCTTCCCCCGTGTGCACGACTACATGGAGCAGGCCAAGCAGCAGGCCCGCCAGAAGGGATACGTCGAGACCCTCTTCGGGCGACGACGCTACCTGCCCGACATCAATTCGCAGAACGCCACCGTGCGCGGCTTCGCCGAGCGCAACGCCATCAACGCCCCCATCCAGGGAACGGCTGCCGACATCATCAAGGTGGCCATGATCCGCATCTACCGCCGCTTCAGGCAGGAGGGCATCCGCTCGAAGATGATTCTGCAGGTGCACGACGAACTCAACTTCTCGGTC
The DNA here is from genome assembly GCA_902771785.1 of uncultured Prevotellaceae bacterium. Lineage (GTDB taxonomy): Bacteria > Bacteroidota > Bacteroidia > Bacteroidales > Bacteroidaceae > Prevotella. Next base: position 11,050 of record CACXYH010000042.1, on the reverse strand, counting down.
TATCCTGAGGAAAAGGAGCAAGTAGAGCGCATCGTGCTCGAGGAAATGCAGGGCGCATTCCCGCTCAGCGTGCCCCTAATTGCCGATAGTGGCTACGGCAACAACTGGCTCGAAGCACACTAATCAAAAGTAAAGGTAACACCCTTCCAATAAATTTAAGCTATTATTTTCAGAATTTAAGCTAAAATTCCGCGAATTTTAGCTTAAATTTTGTACCTTTGCAGTCAGATTATAAACGTTTATAGTAAGAAATGGCATTAAAATGTGGTATTGTAGGACTGCCAAACGTAGGCAAGTCTACATTGTTTAATTGTCTGTCGAGTGCAAAAGCACAGGCAGCAAACTTTCCTTTTTGTACGATTGAACCAAACGTAGGTGTGATTACCGTTCCCGACGAGCGCCTGACTCGTCTTGCCGAGCTGGTGCATCCAGGCCGCATCGTGCCCGCCACCTGCGAAATCGTCGACATAGCCGGCCTGGTGAAGGGCGCTTCGAAGGGCGAAGGACTGGGCAATAAGTTCCTTGGAAACATTCGCGAGACCGACGCCATCATCCACGTGCTGCGCTGCTTCGAGGATGAAAACATCACCCACGTCGACGGTACCATCGACCCCATACGCGACAAAGAAATCATCGACACCGAACTGCAGCTGAAAGACCTCGAGACCATCGAGAGCCGACTGGCCAAAACCGAGAAGGCTGCCGCCGCCGGCAACAAGGAGGCCAAGGTCGAATCGACTGTGCTCCATGCCTATAAAGAGGTGCTCGAGCAGGGCAAGAACGCCCGCATCGTGGAGTTCGACTCGAAGGAAGAGCAGGACTGCGCCCGCAACCTGTTCCTGCTCACGGCCAAGCCCGTGCTCTACGTCTGCAACGTGGGCGAGCAAGACGCCAAGAGTGGCAACGACTACACCCGCAAAATCGAGGAGATAGCCCGCGAAGAAGGCGCCGAGGCAATGGTCATTGCCGCCAAGACCGAGGAGGACATTGCCGAGCTGGAGTCGTACGATGACAAGCAGATGTTCCTCGAAGAGCTGGGCCTGGAGGAGAGCGGCGTCAACCGTCTCATCAAGAAAGCCTACGCCCTGCTGAACCTCCAGACGTTTATCACCGCCGGCGAGATGGAGGTGAAGGCCTGGACGTATAAGAAAGGCTGGAAGGCTCCGCAGTGTGCCGGCGTCATCCACACCGACTTTGAGAAAGGCTTCATCCGTGCCGAGGTCATCAAGTACGACGACTATCTGAAGTACGGCTCCGAAGCTGCCGTGCGCGAAGCCGGAAAGATGGGCGTCGAGGGCAAGGACTACGTCGTGCAGGATGGCGACATCATGCACTTCCGCTTTAATGTGTAAGTTTGCAATTCGCCTGCTTTTTTGTACTTTTGCCGACAAATCATTAAAAATCTTGATATGATGACGCATATTTTAAACTATATCGTATGGAATCCTGACTTGGAAATCGTTCGTTTGGGCGGATTTGCCCTTCGATGGTACTCCACGTGCTGGTTGCTGGGCCTGCTTATAGCCTATTTCGTGGTGCGCTGGCTCTATAAGCAGCAGAAAATCGCCGACGAGAAGTTCGATCCCCTCTTCATCTATTGCTTCATAGGCATCCTGGTGGGCGCCCGTCTGGGCCATTGCATCGCCTATCAGCCTGACTATTTCCTCACGTCGTGGAAGGGATTTGTTGAGATGCTGTTGCCCATACACATCGGTCCCGATGGAGCATGGAAGCTCACAGGCTACGCCGGACTGGCTTCGCACGGCGGAACGCTGGGACTAATCATTGCCCTCTGGCTCTATGTGAAAAAGACGAAGGTGCCTCTCTGGCAGGTACTCGACAACATTGCCATTGCCACCGGCTCTACAGCCTGCTTCATTCGTCTGGGCAATCTGATGAACTCTGAAATCATCGGCAAGATTACTGACGTGCCCTGGGCCTTTATCTTCGAGCGCGTCGACCAGATGCCGCGTCATCCCGGCCAGCTTTATGAGGCCATTGCCTATGCCTTGCTGTTCGTCATCATGCTGCTGCTCTACAAGAAGATGCCGCAGCGCGTGGGCACCGGCTGGTATTTTGGCTTCTGTCTCACCTACATCTTCACCTTCCGTTTCTTCATTGAGTACACCAAGGAAATACAAGAGGCATTCGAAGCCACGCTGCCGCTCGACATGGGCCAGCTGCTTTCAATACCGTTTATCATCATTGGTGTCTATTGCATGATAAGAGCCAAGAATCATAAAACAACAGCTTAATTCGTTTCTTCAATTATGACAAGGAGAACGGTCTTCTATTTTTCATTACTGCTATTAACACTCCTGGCAAGCTGCGGGGAGAGTAACGATTATCAAGCGAATCAACGCAGAGAAGCAGAAGACATGGTCTTTGCTGCCTATAAGGCTAAAGACTATCCTCGCATCATCTCGCTGGTAGACAGTTTCAAGGCTATCGGCAATTTCTCTGAAGGAAAAGCCTGCTATTGGCTGGGCTACTCCTACGACCGAATGATGCAGAAACGAATGGCCGAACTCTACTGGCGAACGGGTATTGCTGCCGTAGAGAACTCTACTGAAGACGAAGACGTGAGAGTCTATGCCGGCATCAGCAACCGCCTGACGGGCTTGTTGAGCACGTGGGGTGAATATGAGGCAGCCCTGAAAGTGGCAGTTTCGGCCGTAGAACGACTGAGAAGCCTGAAATGCGACACGACCAGCGAATACACCAACATGCTTATCTACATCGGCTGCTGTCAGGCACGCTTCGGCTTAAACGAGAACCAGATAAACGAAAAAATGGAGGAGGGCTATCGCGCCCATCTCAACTACATCGAGAAACACCCCTACGCTGTGTTCTATCGCGATGCCATCGTTGGCGTCATCAATATCTGCTATACGCTGCTTGACATAGGAGACTATGAACAGGCTATCCCCTGGCTTGACAGATTCGGCAAGCTGATTGACGGATACCTGGAGCAGGAAGATGCACAAACCGACTATGCCGACAAGCAACGGGCCCGCTATCATATCTATCGCGCCAGGGCCTTAGAGGGCTTAGGCCGCAAGAAAGAGGCCGCCCAGGCCTACGCAGAGTTCCGCAAGACAGACTTCTTCCAGACGGCCGAGGGTAAGATTCTGGCCAGCGACTATCTGCAACTGGCAGGACTGTGGCAAGAAGCCGCCGACAACTTCACAAGCATGGAAACGCTGATGAAGGAGTACGGCGTAGACTATTCGCTGGAGAACCTGCAGAAAATGCTGCTGAAGAAATACGAAGTCAACAAGAAGGCAGGAAGAATAGACACGGCCCAAGCCGTCAGTGTGAAAATCGTTGAGCACCTCGACTCCGCCATCACGCTGGCCCGGCTGGCCGAAGTACGTGAAGGCACGGCCGTACACCAGAAGGAACTGGAGATGAGCCAAGAGAATGAGCGGTATATGCACCAGCAGCAGGTAGAGCGTCTGGCCGTCTTAACTGCACTCATCGTCCTCCTGCTCGGCTACAACATCGTGCGCCATCGCATGCAATTGCGTCTGAAGAAAGCCCACAACGACCTGAAGACGGCCTACGACCAGCTCGAAAAAACCACCACCATCAAGGAACGCATGGAAAGCGAACTGCGCATTGCAAGCGACATACAAAGGTCTATGATACCTCATGTGTTCCCCGACAAGGACAGACTCGACATGTATGCCTCGATGACACCTGCCAAGGAAGTGGGAGGCGACCTCTACAACTACCTCCTAAAAGACGACAAACTGTATTTCTGCATCGGCGATGTCAGCGGCAAGGGCGTTCCCGCCTCGCTCTTCATGACCACTGCCACACGCGGATTCCGCACGCTGGCCTCAATGGGAAAGAGCCCTGCAGAAATCGCCACCCGCATGAACATTGAGTTATCTGAAAACAACGAGACCGGCATGTTCGTCACCATGTTCATCTGCATGTTCGACACCAAACTCGGACGAATGGAGTATTGCAATGCCGGACACAATCCTCCCGTGATAAGCAATGCCGACGGAACGTTCTCGTTCCTCGACGTAAAGGAAACAAATGCCCCCATCGGACTTTGGCCGGAGCTGGAATTCAAGGGCGAAGAGATTGACTTCTTCCACGACCGGCTCATGCTGCTCTACACCGACGGCCTCAACGAAGCCGAAAACCAGCAGCAGGAACAATACGGTGAAGACCGCATCATCAAGATGATAACCGCACACTACAATAATAACTCTCACGACATAGTCGAGGCACTGAAGGCCGATACAAACCTTTTCCGCGACGGAGCAGAACAAAACGACGACCTCACCATCCTTGCCTTCCGCTACACTTAACATTATGTTTAAAAAAACCAAAAAACGACCGACATTTATACTATCGGTCGCTTTTTTTTCGTAAATTTGGCCACATCATTTAAAATGCTGAACTATGCCAAAAACTATTATACGCTTACTGACGGGCCTGCTGCTATGTTTCATTGTACAGGCAGCAGCTGTTGCTGTCGAAATAAACAACGAGAATTTCGACGAACAATACAAAGAATATCTCAAACTCTATAGTGACGATGCCGACAAAAGCAAGGCTTTCTATGCGAAGTCCAACGAACTGAAGCACTACTACCGCGAGAAGGAAAATCCCCATAGCTACTACTCCATCTGCATGAACGAGGCACTCTACGAGACCGAACACGGCAAACCCTACAACGCCGTGCAGAAAGCCAATGACATGCTCGAGGAAATGAAGGACGAAGGCTACAACGGTTTCCACATGGTACACATGGTGCTGGGCACCATCTTTGAGAACTGCGGCTACAAGCGCATGGCGCAGCAGTACTATCAGCAAGCCATCGACGAGACCGAAGGCAACGAAAACGCACGCCTCCCCATCTATTCGCGCATGGCCTATCTGCTCATGATGACTGATCCCAACAAGGCCGAATATTGGAACGAGATGTGCCGCGACCTCAGCAAGCAGCAGCCAGGTTATCATCAGGCCTACCTCTTCATCAGCAGTGCCATCAAGTTTGCCGTGGGCAACAAGGCCGGATTCTACGACAGCTACAAGGCTTACAACAGCTATCACGAGCAGCACAACGAGCTCGACAACTTCGGCAAGGAGACGATGGAAATCATGAAACTGGCCTTCGACGGGAAAACCACCGAGGCCCTGAACGCCCTGAGCCGCAAGAACCCCGACGTCAACGAAATCGTGCGCAACGATATGCGCATCATCATCTATCAGCGCATAGGCAAAACCCAGCAAGCATTCAGCGAATGGCAACAGCGATCCGAAACCGTCGACTCGCTGAACAGCAACATGCTCTTCAACAACCTCAACGAAATCAATGCCGCCACGGGCATTGCCAAGATTGAGGCCGACGCCAGCAAGAAGCGCGAAACGATGTGGCTCGTACTCCTGGCACTCGCTGCGGCCTGTATAGCGCTCATGGGCGTCTGGATTATCATGCACCGCCGAATGAGCAACAACCTCAAGGAGAAGAGCGAACAGCTGAGCACTGCACTCGCCATGGCCGAGGAAAGCGACCGCATGAAGACGGAATTCATCAGAAACGTGAGCCACGAAATACGCACACCGCTGAATGCCATCAACGGCTTCAACGACCTGCTCAACACGCCCGGCATGGAGCTTACCGAAGACTTACGTGCCGAGCTGCTCAACGGCATCAAGGACAACGTGAAGAGCATTACCGACATCGTCGACAAAATGCTGGAACTGGCCGACAAAGACTCTAACGAGTTTGCCCATGATATAGAGACCATCTACTGCAACCAGACGCTCTCTGCCATTATCTACAAGTATCGGAGCCAGGTGAAGTCCGACATCGACCTGCAATACACCAGCGACGTCATCAACCGCTTCAGCATCCGCACCAACAAAGAGGCCATCACCAAAATCCTCGATCACCTCATTCAGAACGCCATCAAGTTCACGCAGAAAGGCAGCATCACCCTGCATTGCGAGGAAAGCTTCGACCACCAGCAAGTGCTCATCAGCCTCTCCGACACCGGCAAGGGCATTCCCGCCGAGCAGCAGGACAAGGTGTTCGACGGCTTCCACAAGGTTGACTCCTTCCAGCAAGGCATTGGCCTGGGTCTGGCCGTCAGCAAGAAAATCACGCAGAAACTGGGTGGCGACCTGACCATCGACAAGAGCTACACGGGCGGAACGCGCTTCGTGCTGCAGTTGCCCAACTATGATCCGAAGATCATTTCCCAGCCACTATCTTCTTAATATCGTTTAGCTTGTTCAGGGCTTCGACGGGTGTCAGATTGTTCACGTCGAGGCCCAGTATCTCGTCTCTCACCTGAATGAGCACGGGGTCGTCCAGCTGGAAGAAGCTCAGCTGCATGCCTTCGCGCGAGTCAGCAATCTCTGCCATCGGCTTGCCCGCCTTGCCCACCTGGGCATTGTCGGCCTCCAGCTGCTTCAGAATGGTGTTGGCACGCTTCACAATCGAGCGCGGCATGCCCGCAATCTCAGCCACGTGGATACCAAACGAGTGCTCGCTGCCTCCGCGCTCCAGCTTTCGCAGGAAAATCACCTTGCCCTCAACCTCGCGAACGCTCACGTTGTAGTTCTTGATGCGCGAGAAGTTCTTCTCCATTTCGTTCAGCTCGTGATAGTGAGTGGCAAAGAGCGTGCGGGCCCGGGCCTTCGGCGTTTCGTGCAGATACTCCACAATGGCCCAGGCAATAGAGATGCCGTCGTAGGTCGACGTGCCTCGGCCCAGCTCGTCGAAGAGCACCAGCGAGCGCGGCGACACGTTGTTCAGTATGTTGGCAGCCTCCGTCATCTCGACCATAAACGTGCTTTCGCCCAGCGAAATGTTGTCTGAAGCACCCACACGGGTGAATATTTTGTCCACCAGGCCTATTTTCGCGGCCTCTGCGGGCACGAAGCAGCCCACCTGGGCCAACAGCACTATCAAGGCCGTTTGACGCAACAGCGCCGATTTACCGGCCATGTTCGGACCCGTGATGACGATGATTTGCTGTCGCTCGCTGTCCAGCAGAATGTCGTTGGGCACGTATTGCTCGCCAATGGGCAGCTGCTGCTCAATCACCGGATGCCGTCCCTGCTTGATGTCAATCACCGTCGAGTCGTCAATCACCGGGCGCACGTAGTGGTTCTCCTCGGCCACCTTGGCAAACGCCAGCAGGCAGTCTAAGTGGGCAAGCAGGTTGCCGTTGATTTGCACCTGCGGAATAAACTCCTGCACAGCCATCACCAAGTCGTTGAAGAGCTTCGCCTCCAGCGAGAGAATCTTGTCCTCAGCGCCCAGGATTTTCTCCTCATACTCCTTCAGCTCCTGCGTAATGTATCGCTCGGCCTGCGCCAGCGTCTGCTTGCGCACCCATTCGGGCGGCACCTTGTCTTTATAGGTATTGCGCACTTCGAGGTAGTAGCCGAACACGTTGTTGTAGCCTATCTTCAGCGACTGAATGCCCGTCAGTTGGGCTTCGCGCTCCTGAATCTGCAGCAGGTAGTCCTTGCCGCTGTAGGCAATGCGGCGCAGGTCGTCGAGCTCCTGCGAAACGCCGTCGCGAATCACCCCACCCTTCTGCACCAGCTGAGGCGGGTCTTGCACGATTTCCTTCTCTATGCGGTCGCGTATCGACTCACACAGGTTCAGCCGCTCTCCCACCCTGCGCAGCGCCTCGTTCTTAGCGTAGAGGCAAGCCGTCTTGATGGGCTGCACAGCCTGCAGCGCCACCTTCAGCTGCACCATCTCTCGCGGCGAAACGCGGCCCACGGCCACCTTCGACACGATACGCTCCAAGTCGCCCACGCGCCGCAACTGGTCGTCCAGACACTGGCGGAACTCCGGCTCACGGTAGTAGTACTCCACAATGTCAAGGCGCTCCTTGATGGGCTTCTCGTCCTTCAGCGGGAACACAAGCCAGCGCCGCAACAGTCGTCCGCCCATGGGCGACACCGTGCGGTCAATCACGTCGAGCAACGACTTTCCGTCCTCCTGCATGGGCTGAATGAGCTCCAGCGAGCGAATGGTAAACTTGTCGAGCCTCACGTATTTCTCTTCCTCGATGCGCGAGATGTGGGTTATATGGCCAATCTGCGTGTGCTGCGTCTGCTCCAGATATTGCAGAATGGCCCCCGAGGCAATCAGTCCGCTGTGCAGATGCTCCACGCCGAAGCCCTTCATCGACTTCACGTTGAAGTGCTTCAGCAGCTTCTGTCGCGACGTCTGCTCGGTAAACACCCAGTCGTCCAGTTCGAAAGTAAAGTATTTAGAGCCGAAGTGCTGTTCAAAGTCCTTCTTGCGTCCCCGCTCAAAGAGCACCTCCTTCGGCTGGAAGTTGCCCAGCAGCTTCTCCACGTAGTCGTAAGTGCCCTCGCCCACCAGGTATTCGCCCGTAGAAATGTCGAGAAAGCTCACGCCGCAGGCCGCCTTTCCGAAGTGAACACAAGCCAGGAAGTTGTTCTCCTTGTAGTTCAACACGTTGTCAGAGAGCGCCACGCCCGGCGTCACCAGCTCGGTAATGCCGCGCTTCACCAGCTTCTTCGTCAGCTTCGGGTCCTCCAGCTGGTCGCAGATGGCCACACGCTTGCCCGCCCTGATCAGCTTCGGCAGGTAAGTGTCGAGAGCATGGTGCGGAAACCCGGCCATCTCGTCGCCCTTCCCCCCCGCGCCGTTGTTGCGCTTGGTCAGCGTAATGCCCAAGATGCCCGCAGCCGTCACCGCATCCTCACAGTAAGTTTCATAGAAGTCGCCACACCTGAACAGCAGCACAGCGTCCGGATGCTTCGCCTTCAAGTCGAAGAACTGCTTCATCATCGGCGTAAGCTCCTTGCCCTCTTTCTTTGCCATCGTCTCTCGTGTCGTTGGTTTACAATTAGTCAGCAAAGTTACGCCTTTTTCGCGAAACCACAAAATTTCTACCTCACTTTTCTTCCCTTTTCGGCTAAAAAGGGCGCAAAGCAGATTAATTCTCTTGCACGATAGGGTAGAGCTCAATGAACTCACCCTGGTGGTTCCGTCCGTCGTTGATCAGCTCGGCCGTCTTCCTGCCCACGGTGTCAATGTCGTGGAAACCCGGCAGCGCCATGTTGCCGTTCAAATCGGTCGTGGTGGGGCCCGGATGCACCGAGAATATCTCCACCTTCTTGCCGCTTTGCTCGAACTCAGTGGCCATCACGCCCATCATAGCATTCTGCGCAGCCTTGCTGGCCACGTAGGCCAGCGGGTGCCAGTAAGGACTGATTTCCGACGGCACGGTGATGTTGACGATTCTTCCGCCGTTACTCTCAAGCAGCGGCAGCAGCGCCTTGGTCAGCACAAACGTACCAATGAAGTTCACGTCGATGGTCTTCCTGATGTCACTAATCTCCGTGTGCAGGCTGTCCACGCTCATGTCGCCCGGAATGCCGGCATTGTTCACCAGGAGCGACAGTCCGCCAAACCGCTCGCTCACCTCACGTGCAGCCAGCTCCAATCCCTCCGGTTCAGCCAGTTCCACGTGCGTCCATCCCAGCACCTCAGCGCCAGCAGCTTCTAAAAGTCCGATGGCCTTTTCAGCCCGTTGGCGGTTTCGTGCGCCCACAACAATTTTCCATCCACTCAGTCCGAGGTACTTTGCGATGCCAAAGCCGATACCCTTGTTGGCACCAGTCACCAATGCAATCTTTTCTTTCATCTGTTCATTTTAAAGTTTAATTTCGCCTGTTTGGTTTCTGCATGACTATCTATCATGATTTCGGCTGCAAAGATATGAACTTTAGCCATATCTTCCAAACAAATCATGCAAATAAGAAAAAATCACTACGATTCCGGCATCAAAAGAAAAAGCATCCAAAAACAGCATTCAAAAACCTCGCAAACAGAAAAAAACTCTGCCACAAGGCTTCTTGTAGCAGAGTTGCTTTATCTGAATGTATATACTCTATATATTACCACGTCCAAATTGAGCTGTTTTGGTAGTTGCTGCGCTGCTGCGTGTTACGGTTGCCGAAATAGTCAGTCGACGTAGTAGACGAACCCCACGACAATCCGTTGCTGTTTCTGTGAGTCGTATTCGTATTTCCAAAGTAATCAATCGAACTCGTCGAACTGCCCGTAGAACGTCCGTAAGTATCATAATTGTTCGTCGTCACGTTGCCGAAATAGTCGGTCGACGTGTGCGATGTTCCCGTTGTGCGCCCATACTGGTCACGATGCGTGGTCGTCACGTTGCCAAACAAGTCGGTCGAGCTTGTCGACGTGCCAAGCCTCTGTCCGTACTGGTCACAATGTGTTGTCGTCCGATTGCCTAAAATGTCAGTCGAAGTCGTCGAAGTGCCCGTCATCTGCCCATACTGGTTCCGGTGCGTAGTCACCTGATTACCAAAGTAATCTGTAGTGGTGCTCGATGTGCCGACACCATAAATCTGGGCGCTTGCCATCATGGCAAACAGCGTTGCCATGAACACCATTGATAGTCTTTTCATTTTCTTCCCTTTCCTAAATTAGTTACACAATCCTATTTCTCCTTCTTACGCTCCTTTTGTCGCTGCTTCAGCGCCTCCAAGGCCAGCTTCGCCTCCTTACAATTATACTTGATACCCTTCTTATAGTCGCGCGCAGCCTCTTTATCATTGTCCAACGCTTCATTGGCCGACCCGCGCAAATAGAAAAGCATGCCCGAGACATACTCCGTCTTCAAGGCCTCATCCACAAAATAGATGACGTTTCCCCACTGCTCCCTTTTATAAGCCGTCAGGGCCAAATCACAATAACGGTCAAAAGTAGCCTTGACCCTGTTCTCCTCCGCCCTGCGTCGAGCAGCATTCTCTCTTGCCGCCATGATCAATGCGTTTATCGAGCCCGTATCATACATGTCAATCGTAGGCATCGGCATCCAGTTGTCATAAGCATAAACCTGAGCCTTGCCCGTCAACGCCATCCAACAGGCAAGTGTCATCATCAAAACTCTCTTCTTCATAGTCATTTCCTTTCTTTTATTTACGTTTGCACCCGCAAAATTAGGCTTTCTCCCTCATCCGACCAAACAAAAACCGATAACAAGGCTTGTGAAAC
>CACXYH010000041.1 GCA_902771785.1 uncultured Prevotellaceae bacterium | reverse complement strand
TTCCGAAAATATTCGTATCTTTGCGGCATCACTCAAAAAGGCTTAACGAGGAAGAAAGGGGGAACGCACATGAAGAGAATGCTTGCCATCGTCTGTCTGCTTGCAGCAGTCATCGCCGCAGGTTGGGCACAACAGCTTTACGTCGTCTCCGGCAGCGTCAGCGACCAGCACGGCCGCCAGCCGCTGCCGCATGCCAGCGTTTCGGCAGGAGGTGTCAGCACCGTGACCAACGAGCAGGGACGCTTCACCCTCAAACTCTCAGCCCGCCCCGCCGCCGTCGTCGCTTCGATGCTGGGCTACAAGACCCAGGCGCTCACCCCCACCGACGGCCGTCAGCTCAGCTTCCGCCTGCAGCCCGCCAGCATCCAGCTCAGCGAAGTGCTCGTCAGAGCCTCCACCGCCGAAGAGCTGGTCAGGACAGCGCTCGCCAAAGTGCCGCAGAACTACAGCACCGCCGCCATGCTCTATAAAGGCTTCTATCGCGAAACCGTGCAGAAGCGCAGCCACTTCATCGCCATCAGCGAAGCCGTCGTCGACCTCTATAAAACCTCTTACCAGCAAGCCTCCACAAGTCGCGACCGCGTAGCCATCACCCGCGGACGCCGCCTGCTCAACATGAAGCCTGCCGACACGCTGGGCGTGAAAATCATGGGTGGCCCGATGCTGCCCGTCATTGCCGACGTGGTGAAGAACGACCAGCTGCTGTTCTACGCCGACGACATGCCCTGCTACGAGTACAGCCTCGAGGCGCCGCAGCTGATGGGCGACCGCCTGCAGTACGTCGTCACGATGAGGCCCCGGTACGAGCGCCCCTACGCCCTCTTCCATGCCACGCTCTACATCGACCAGCAGTCGCTCGCCCTCACCCGGGCCGAGCTGCAGCTCGATATGAGCAACCGGCAGCATGCCACCTCCGCCATGCTCCATCACAAACCGCTCACGCTCCGCTTCCGTCCTCGCGAGCTCACGTTCGTCGTCGACTACCGCACGGAGCAGGGCGTCACCCATCTGAGCTACGTGCGCAACACCATCCGCTTCAGTTGCGACTGGCGCCGCCGGCTCTTCTCCTCGCCCTTCACCGTGACCAGCGAGTTTGTGGTCACCCACCGCCAGCCGGCCGTCGCTCCGCCCCCTCAGGGCAGCGACACCTTCAGCCGTCGCGACAAGCTCTACGACCGCGTAGAGTACTTCAGCGACCCCTACTTCTGGGGTCCCGACAACATCATCGAACCCACCGAAACCCTCGACAAAGCCGTCGACCGCCTCAAGCGGCGAGTGGCAGAGGCGAAGCAGTAGCTGTAGATGATGGATAATATTGTTAGTGACTCTCCTTCATTGAAAGTGGGGGAGAAATGTACCAGATTTTTTTTCGTGAAAAAATCTGTCACTCTGTCACCAAACGAATGCAACCGGCTGGGAGAGAGCCGGTTGCGTTGGTGACAGATAGGGTGACAGATGGGTGATAGAGTGACAGATTCAGCGCTCTGCGACTCGTTTTTTGACTCGATTCAGCGCTCTGCGACGAGATATTCGGTGCCGTTTCTGCTGCGCCGACGCTGCAGGTCGTCGAGGTTGGCGAGCATGCGGCCGAAGGCTACGAGGCTGGTGTTGCCCAGGGTGGAGCCTACGGTGTGCTTGAGGCGCTGGTAGATGGCGGCTGCCGTGAGCCACTGGCCTCGGTCGGGATTGTCGGTGGGCTCGAAGAGCTCGCCGAAGAACTGCTCGGCGGGCGACTTATACTGGAATTGGCGGTTGTGGCGCATGAGCAGTTGCGTCTCGTGCTCGTCGAACCAGTAGGGCTCGCCCTGTTCGAGCAGTGCCTGGGCCTGGGCATAGAGCTGCTGGTGGTTGGGGCGCAGCGAGACGTCGATGGGGCCGGTGAGCTCGACGCCGATGAAGCGCCGGTTGCCCGAGGGGTCGGCGAGCACGTCGGCGATGTTGGTGGTGGCGATGAACGAGGCCAGTCGGGGGAAGTCTTCTACGTGGTGTCCGTAGGGTCGCTTGGCCTTGACGCGGGCCAGCTGGATGACGTTTTTCAGAAATCCCTGCTGGGTGTGGGCTGATATCTGGTTGAACTCGTCGAGGTTGACGAGCAGCATCTGGCTCATGGCCTGCAGCACGAGCCGCTTCTCGCTGAGCGAGAGGTTGTCGGTGTAGCCCCACTGCAGCTCGTCGGGCAGCAGCGAACGGCAGAAGGTCGACTTGTTGAAGCCTTGGCTCGAGACGAGCAGCGGTGCCACGGAGTTGCCGTAGCGGCGGTTGAGGCCGCGCCACTGGGCTACCATGGCCAGGAACCAGATGCGGAACCAGCGTTGCCAGTGGGGATTGTCGTTGGGCACGGTGGCGGCCAGACGGCCGATGTGGTCGTGGCCGTCCCATTTGTCGTGCACCTTCCAGAGATAGTCGTCGATGGGGTTGTAGGGGCGTATCTTGTCTGACTTGACGAAGCGTTTCATGTCGATGTCCCAGACGTTGATGCCGGCCAGTCGTGCGTCGGTGGTCAGTCCGTTGGCCACGCGCTCGTCTACTGGCTGCCACTTCTGCATCCAGGTGTTGTTGGGCCGGTATTCGGTGTAGCCCATGACGGTGTTGTAGCGGAACACGTAGTGGGTGTGCAGGTAGTCGATGAGCTCGCGCATCTCTCGTCCCACCTTGTCGGCGCTGGTCGTCTGGCGCCGGTCGGGCTTGTTCTCGGCGTAGACGGCTCCCACGACGGCGCGCACGTGTTCTTCGCTGACGACGGGCTCGCTGCGATACTTGTAATGGGCCCACAGGTGGACGACGGCTTCGCCCTCGGGCAGTCCGGCCAGGCACAGCTGTCGCGCGGTCTCGGCCAAGATGCCCTCGGCGTCGGCGTCGTCGGGCAGCTGGCTCCACACGGCGTTGGCTGCCTGCCGGTAGAGGTTCTCGTAGTGGGCGTAGAGGTCGTAGTCGGTCTGTTGCTGCTCGTCGGCCGTGGATGGCGGCGTGGGCGGTACGGCTGTGGTGCTGACGACGAAGGGCGTGGCCTGGGGGTTGTAGAGCGGCTGCGGGTCGAGCGTCAGGCGGAAGCCCGTGACGACGGTGGCATCGGTCTGGTCGACGGTCGTGCCGAGCAGTGCTTCATAGGGTGTTCTGACGAGGCTGAAGGCCTGCTTCAGGAAGCGGTCGGCATCGGGCTGGCTGTCGGGCAGCGGGGCGCCGCCGGGCAGCGCCACGCTCACCAGAAGCTTCACGCTCTGTCCGCTGCTGCCCGTGAAGGCGGCCAGCGTGGTGGGCATCGACATGGCCGTCTGCTTGACGCGCTGCTGTGCTTCCAGCGTGTGCAGGTTTCTGATGCTGAGCACGACGATGCCGTTCATCTTGCGCAGGCACAGGTTGCCGTTGGCGTCGCGCGTCAGCTCTGCCGAGGGGCATATCACGGGCAGCCGGTGCAGCTGTGCGTAGCTGTCGGCACTGCCACCGAAGGCCAGGTGCTGTCGCAGCCCGCCCACGTCTTCGCTCTTGGTGTCGGTCTTGATGCGCTCCATGAGGCTTTCGGCGCTTTTCATCGAGAGGTGCATCTGGTTTTTCTGGTCTCTTCTAATCAGTGTAAACTTCATATTCTGCGGTGTTTTGTAGGGTTTTTGCTGTTGTGTTATTGTGTTGCCCCGCCGTTCTATGGGCAGGAATCCATCGGACGTGTCGCTGGAATCCATTGGTTTCTTCGCAGGAAACCGATGGTTTCTCGCGTGGAAACCGATGGTTTCCTGCGGAGAAACCAATGGTTTCCTCAGTGTAGAACGCTGGCAAGCTACGTTCTGGGGAACTCGAAGACGTCTTCAAAGTCGTCGAAGACTACGTTGTCGGCATAGCCCCGGTCGGCGAAGAGCTCTCTGATTTGCTGTTGCTGCCAGGGCGACAGCAGCCGTTCGCCCCGCATGTATTCATAGTAGTAGCGCTTGCCCGAGAGCATCATCGTCATTTGTTTGCGCAGGGGTGTGTAGTCGTCCTTGAGCACGTTCTTGTAGATGGTCGAGAAGCCGCTTGCATAGCGCACCTTCTGGGTCGACGCGAAGAGCTGACACTTGCCGTCGCTCATGGCGTGTGGCGTCACGCAGCGTGCTTTGGTCAGGTCGCTGGGCGACACTTGTGCGGCGTGCCACCGGAGGCATTGCTCGTGGAGGGCACAGTCGTTGTTGAAGCAGATGGCCCATCCGTCGGGCACTTGTTTCCATTTCAGTTCCATGTTTTCCATATAAAATTGTGTTTAATTGTACCTTGCAAAGCTACGAAGAGTCGAGCGCAAAATAAAAGGGTTTATTCTTTGTTTGCCGAGACGGAGTAGCTTCGCGATTTTATGTCGCAAAGTTACTAAAAAAAAGTCGATTTTGCAAGCTTTTTGGTAAAAATCTGTCACTCTATCACCAAATCTGTCACCCGCTAACACGCTTTTTCTCAGAGGGTTAGGGCCAATGTGACAGATTTGCAGATTTTTTTGAAAAATTTTCTGTGGTATTTTTTCTTGAGGCAGAAAAGCAAGGGTCTCTCAGATGTACACGCATCGGATGAGGGCTCATCGATGCCGCCAAAAAAGCCGTTGCACTTGGGTACCGTGTTTATTTACTTCCTAATCCACATGACATAAGAACAGCAGATTTTATATTTGTCCGTAAAGGACTCTATAGGATGTACGACTTAAAGACTGTTTTCGGGAAAAACTCAGTTGACACACAGTTATTAGATTCTATAGGACAGGCTAACCGCATACTCTTGAATATGACATCTGATTACAACTCCCGACTCTTAGCTAAAGGCATCAAGAGATATTTTGAAAGAAACACCAATGCTGTAGAGGTATTGATAATGAAAGGCTCGCGAACCATATCCGTCATCAGGGAAGATACCATCGGACAGTCGTATATCAGAAATTTCATGATGAAATACAGGCAAAAATAAAGAGCTATCGTATTAGCGATGGCTCTCTATAAAATTGGGCAGTATCGATAAGGCCTTACCCCACGCGGGATTCTACCCGGATAGCCAAAACATTTGTTCTGACGTTGCAAAGATAGGCATAATTCCCGATATTTGCAAATAATTCCAAAGATATTTTCTTATTTCCTACAGAATTTGTAACTTTGTAGCCGCGATCTGCCTGTCGCGGCTGTGATGTCATCTGAGGGTGGCGGAGCCGGTGGGTGGAGCACTACATATTGGAAAAGCGACACTGTACGCTTTGTTTTTGGACATTTGAACTACCACAATCAAATCTCAATCAAAGACAATGGCAGAGGTGACGCCTACGGGTGTGTATATACGCAGCCGGAGTGTGCCGAGGGCTAACCATGCCCTTACTGGCACACTTTTGGGTGCATCATGTATATACTCCAGCGTGGGTATCTATTCTGTTCGTTCTATTGGGAAGGCTGTGGTAGGCCTAAATGTCAGAACGAGCAGGTGTAGATACCCCGTTTTTCGTTATGTAGGTATCAATGGATTAAGAAACCATCTGGCTTGGGTGTTTGTCAGAACAAAAAAGAAAGATAAGGCAATAAAGAGCATCTGACAAACAACAATACGAGTTTCATTTCACTTCTGGTGACATAGAACTGGAAAACTAAACTTACGCAGAAGCAGAAAGGGATAATGACCTCGCACGAAGAACGGCGTGGGGGATTCGTTATGCTTAAAATCTGCAGCGTTTCCAGTCGCTTATGTCACAAGCATGACCGCCCCTGCGCTTCTTCACGAAACACAGGGGCTTTTTGGGTGCCATGAAGCGAAAATATGCCAAAGATAGTAACATCACTCTTTTCAGGTTGTGGAGGGTTGGATTTAGGTTTCACGGGTGGATTCAATTTCTTAGGAAGAGACTACGAGAGATTGGATACTGAGATTGTTTTTGCTAATGATTTTGATGCAGACGCACAAGCCTGTTACAACAACAATCCTCTATTGACAGACGATGGAGCAGATTGTCTATTAGCAGACATTAGGAATGTCAATGCAGACGACATTCCAAACTTTGACATTCTCCTTGCAGGATTTCCTTGTCAGCCGTTCTCAAATGCAGGGAATCGTAAAGGTGTTAATGACGTAGGCGGAAGAGGAACATTGTTTGAGGAGTGTGAGCGTATCATTAGAGCAAAAATTGCCAGTGGCCATCGTCCGCAAGCTTTCGTGTTTGAGAATGTGAGGGGAATCCTATCCTCCAAGATGCCGGATGGAATCACGACAGTCCCGCAAGAAATATCAAACAGAATGCATGATATGGGATACGAAATGAGTATGCAGTTGGTTTGTGCAAGCGATTATGGTGTGCCACAACAACGATATAGGGTTCTTATTATTGGTATTGATACCCAACTCGGTCTTGGCGCTTTTGATTTTAACCTAATGGAGCAAGTTGTTCATCAATATCAGATCCCGTCCAAGAGTTTTGGAAGGGATGAAGAACTATTGCTGGGAAGTATTCTTCAAGGAGTTCACGATGTCCAGGATGATGTAGTTTGGAATTATAGTGAGACAACCCAACGATCTGTGGATTTAATAGGAGGATGCCGTCATGGAATGCAAGCCTTTGAATATTTCGTTCCAGGATTCCATAAAGAAGATTTGCCCGAAGTCGTTTTTGAGGGACGTTCTTGGAAAGATATTCCCTATGAGCAATTATCACCACGATTCAAGAAAATTGCAGATGATCCTAAACGATATCATGCTCCTAAGTTTTTTAGACGTTTCGCTTTTGGTGAAATAAATGGAACTATTACCGCATCCGCCCAGCCAGAGAACTGTGGCATTACGCATCCTGTAGAGAACAGAAGATATTCTGTTAGAGAATGCGCACGTATCCAATCATTCCCTGACGAGTATAGCTTTGGAAACATCCCCTTGCAGTCACAGTACAAAGTGATTGGTAATGCCGTGCCACCAGTGTTGGGATGGGTTATAGCAAGAGCATTGTTGGACTTTTTACCCGAATGACTATGTTTATAAGCAAAGAATCTATCTTAAAAGCCTACGAGTTTCTTTCAAAAGCAACTCCTGTTATTCTTAACAATTTTAGTGCTATCCAATATTTTTTGGCAACTGACAGGTACTTTAAGGAAAACAATGAAATGCCATGCGATTCCTCGGATACAGCAAGTAAAAGCAAGTTTTACAGTTATGTTGAGGATGTTATTTCCTTAGATGACCATCGCTATTTGAGTTCGTTTAAAACAATATACGAAGGCCCAAAGAGTATTAGCTCTACTGTCAGTAGTAATTTCTTTAGTGGAAGTTCTGTAGAACATTCAAATAATACATCAGGAAAGCGTTTTGACTATCCCAAAAAGGGGCCTCTTCTTTATGCAATGGATGGAAAAGTGTTTAAGGAGACATCGTATTATTCGAATCTATCAGATTATCTTCCTTCAGATAAAGAGAAATTTGCTTTAGCCGTATGGCTGCTAAGAAAGGAAAGTCGATTCAGTGATTATACGCTGAGTGAGTTTAAGGAGTATCTTGGAACTACTTATTCTGAGGATGTTGTTAACACGTTAATCCCAACAAGCCTTCTTGACATAAATGATTTTTCATTTACGGGAGTTTCAGAAGTTGCATACATTGGGGTTTCTGACATATTGCCAAGAAGGAAAATAGCAACAGTTGATTATAAAAAAATGGAAAAATACCTTTCCTATCTCACCGCCATCCGTACGAAACCGTTCTTACTCCTCGCTGGCATCTCTGGTACTGGTAAGTCGCGCATTGTGCGGGAGTTGGCTTTTAAGTCGTGTCCGAAGTATTTGCAGGATAAGGATGGGACAACGCCTGGGAACTACTGCATGATTGAGGTGAAACCGAATTGGCATGACTCAACGGAACTGCTAGGGTATTATAGCCGCTTAGGACAAGCCGGGTATCAGTTCAAGAAGTTTGTGATGTTCTTGGTGAAGGCGAAAATGTTTCCGAAGGTGCCGTTCTTTGTCTGTCTGGACGAGATGAATCTTGCCCCTGTTGAGCATTACTTTGCAGAAATTCTTAGTATCTTGGAAACTCGAAAACATCCTAAGATAACAGGAACGGACGAGCACGATATGAAGACGATAAAGACTGATCCTATCGTTGAGGCTAGGTATTTCAGAGAATTGGGGCAATTGAGTAATTCGAAGAATATTCAGACAGGGCAGGCATACTCATCTAGCCTGAGCGATCGTGATATCTATATGAAGTTGTTTGGTATTGACACTGAGCATGACATTGAACAAGAGATTGGACAGCGAACAGACCTGACAACAGAAGGACTGACGCTGCCTGACAACGTGATTATCATCGGAACGGTGAACATGGACGATACGACGCACCAATTCTCACGCAAGGTGATTGACCGCGCTATGACAATAGAGATGAACGGTGGCAAGTTGAGCGATATGTATGGCGGCAGCAAAGACCTGGAGTATATAAGCGATGAGGAACAGGAGAAGTGGCAACAGGCTTTCCACCAGCGTTATGTGACAGCTGACGAGGTGCTGAAGGTACACTCGGAACAGGCTACTGACATCATGGAAAAGGTGCCCGCAAGACTGGAAGAAATCAACAAGGCACTGAAGGGTACTCCGTTTGAGGTGAGCTACCGTGTGCTGAACGAACTGACCATCATGATTGGTGTTATGCTGGATGAACAGACGGGCGAAGACATTGACAGCATCATCAACAAGGCCGTTTACCGCATCCTGCTGATGAAGATACTGCCAAGAATAGAAGGCGATGCCGATATGTTCAGATTGAAAGAAACCGTTAGTGTTGGCGAAAAGACCTGCCATAATCGCTTGGAATGGCTTAAGGAGCTGGCTCCCCTGATTGAGAACGCAGAGGGGGAAGAGCATCAACAGACAGCAAGAGATAAGATTCAGGAGATGATAGAGCGACTGGAGAATCAGGAGTTTACTCGCTTCTGGCCCTAACGCACAGTAGATATGCAGACGGAAGTACTCAGAATGAAGTGTGGCGATGACTATGAGGTCATCGTACGCACACAGGACATCAGCTATGCCTGGGAGAAGTTCAAGGGGAGGATTGACTATACGCGAAGGTCAAATCCATCTGTTTCTTCCTCTACGGCATACTGTGACTATACCTGTCAGGATGAGTGCGAACTGACGCTATACAATCCTGCTACGCAGCAACCTGTTCTGTTGCCAAAGGCGAAAAGTTGGAAGCAGCTATGGCCTGTATTCTTTGAGACTTGCAGGTATCAGATAAGGATTGTCTTTCATGGTGTTGACAAAGACTCCAAACCGGAAGTGCGTCATGTCAGAAAAGATGTGGAGGACAGCTTCTTCTATGACACAGAAAAGGACGAACGGGAGAAGTCGCTGACAGGTGAGTTGGACTTTCTGAACGAGCCCGGTGTGTTCCGCTTGGAGTTCAGCTATAGGAAAGACGGCAAGCGATGGGACACGTTTGTGACTTTTGATGTAGTTTCACCGAAACTTGACACCAAGAACGACTATAAGTCGCTGTTGCGCGAGGTGAACGATGAGTATCAGGACGTCATCTATCGCTATCTGAGTATCACTATCCAGCAGTTCAGCCGGGGCAATCTGAACAATGAAGCCACATGGATGCAGGCCTTTCAGAGTATCGTTGATGACTATGTGAAGAATGTGAAGCGCGTGATGATGAACCCACACTCACAGATAGTGAAACACCACACCTCCAGAAAAGCGGAGCAAATAAAGCATTGGACACTGGAGATGGAGGAGCGATATGGCGAGAAGGTTAAAGAGGGAGCGCTTGAAGAGTACTATTTCAGTTACGATGAGGCTCGCTCAACGCAGGACACGATGGAGAACCGCTTTGTGAAGCATACGCTGCAAAGCATAGGACGTAGGCTGACGGTGGTGATAGAGACGGTGCTCAGCAGAACGCAGGAGGAACTGTCAGAGCGGCATCGTCAACAATGGATTGAGTATCAGGACACCTTACGTAAAATGCTGAGACATCCTTTCTTCAAGAGCATCGGTCGGTTCGAAGGACTGAAGCAGGAGAGTCTGGTATTGCAGAATAGGACGGGCTATCAGCAAATCTATAAGGACTGGCTGAAACTGAAACGAGGCATAGACCTCTATCATGGAGCAGCCAACATCGGAACACTGCAGATTTGGGAAATCTACGAATTATGGTGTTTCATTAAGATGAAAAAACTGGTGGCCGACGTGTTGGGCATCAAGAGGAAAGCCCCAGACTACGAACTGCTGGTGACAGAACCAAAGGGAACGCTGCTCAATCCGTTCACCGACTCTACACTGGAACATGTGGTGAAGTTCCGTTATCCTGACATCAAAGATGAGGATGATGAGCTGAAGAAGGCGCAACTGAGGGCACACGCCGGCGACATCGTCACCCTGCACTATCAGCACACCTTCAACCGCAGCAGTGCCAATGGTGAATATGGCATGGGCATACATACCGCTACTACAGAACAGCGTCCTGACATTGTGCTGAACATCAGCAAGGAGTCGGGTGAGACTGTGTTGACCTATCTGTATGATGCCAAGTATCGCGTCATCAACGACAAGAAACTGGACAAAGATTTCGAGAAACAGGACATCGATGAGGATATAAGATTGGGCGGACGAGGTGGTGATTATCCTCCTACTGATGCCATCAACCAGATGCACCGCTATCGTGATGCTATCTATTATAGTAAGGAACACGAGCCGTATCGCTCAAAGGAAATCATCGGAGGATATATCTTGTTCCCAGGACGTGGTGACGATGAGCACATCAGGCAGCGATACTTCAGCGAAAGTGTAGAGCAGGTGAACATCGGTGCGTTCCCCTTGTTGCCCAACGCCAATAAGAAGAAAGAAGGGCTGTTGCTGAAAAACCATCTGCAGAAGATTCTGATGGAGTATGCCACAACAGACAGACATGTATCGAAGGCCAAGCCTCAACGCACGTTGGCATACGTATCGGAAGAAGAGAAAGCCGGTGTGGTGGACGATTTGGTGATGATAGCCATTGCGGGTAGCGAAGAAAAACGTCAATGGGCGCTAGAGAACTGCTGGTACAATATTCCGTTAGAGAAGATGGCCGACTCGCCCATCATGCAGGCCAGATATTTGTTGTTGCATACCCAAGGAGAGACGGCTGTTGGTCAGATACGTAAGATTGTAAAGACTAGGCATGACGTGTGGTCGAAGGAGAAACTGCTGACAGCCGGTTATCCCAAGCCTGGGAATTCCTTCTACTATATGCTCCGAATCCGCAAAGAGGATGTTACCGATGAATCAATTCGGTTTAAGGTGTTCGACCTGAAGAATACACCCGCGATAGTTTGGGGAACACCCAAGATGCCTTTCTACTTTGTCAGGCTGAAGGATTTGGGTATCGTGGAATAGTTTAGACAATATTCAATGCCGGTATAGCAGCCTTTTGCCTGCTTCTAGGCTCCTTTCAGGCTGCTTGCAGCCTTACTCTAGGCATACTCATGAGTAAGGCCGGTCGTTGCGCAGCTGTTTTTCAATCAGTTTCTTGCAGTAGTCATAGAGTTTGCTGCAGAAGAACAGCAGGATGCAGGAAAGCACGATGCTGAGCCAGGGGGTCAGTGCGCTGGCGAAGGCAATCGTGTCGTAGATGCCGTGAGCCAGGATGGGGTAGACCAGCACTTTCGACTTCTCCCAGAGGGTCTTCGCCCTTCCGAAGTAAATCTCCGAGAAGTAATAGCCCATCAGCACTGCAAAGCAGAAGTGGCCGGGAATAGCCAGGAATGCCCTTGAGATGGCCACACTCACCCAGTCGGCATTGTAGGCCAGCAGGTAGTAGAGGTTTTCGGTTGCGGCAAAGCCCATGCCGATGCAGACGGCATAGACGATGCCGTCGACATGTTCGTCGAAGTATTTGCTCTCCTTGACAAACCACCACAGCATCAGCAGCTTGACAGCTTCTTCGGGAATGGCCGCCTCGACGAAAGCCTTCACAATGCAGCCTATGAGCGTAGTGGGCGTTTCGCTCGCGGCTCCGCTCGAGAAGTAGTCGAATGGCAAGAGCTTGTAGATCAGGAGCAAGGTGTCGATGGCCAGGTAGCCGAAGAACACGGCCTTGACGAGCTGCATCGTCGGTTCGGGCTTCGCCTTGTCGGCCTTGTAGATGTAGTTCAGCATCACCGCTGCCGGCAGGATTGCTGCTATGAAAACGAGGATAATCATAATGGTGTGCTTAAATATAGATAACTATAGCTGACGAACGTCGCCACAAAGATAATGATATTTTCTGGAAGAAGCACAAAAAATGGGCAGAATGTTTGGAGGCTTGCGGGTTTTTGCCTATCTTTGTAACCGCTATAGATACGTGCTACCCTAAAAAAACGCTGAAAACTGGAAATGATGATACGACGCCTGGCCCTTATGCTGCTGCTTGCCGTGACGGTCGTCATGGCTGCATGGGCAGAGACTTACCCCGCACAGTGCAGGGTGAACACTACGCTCAACGTGAGGGAAGGGGCCGGAACGTGGTATGGCAAGGTGGGACGGCATGGCCCACTGGCTGTTCCGCTCGATGGTCATCGAGGATATTGCCACCAGCATCGAGGAGCACCTATAATATAGTTAGGTGGAAATGTTAAAATTGAAAAGTTTCCGAATAATTATTTGGTGGGAAAGGAGAAATTATATACTTTTGTCGCCGCATAAATGATAACTATCACAAAAGCAACGTAATTATTTTAAAGCGAAAATGAAAAGAAGCATCAATGATGAGACAGTCAGCTGCCGGGCAGTTCCAGCTTATGGATTGCACGCAGTGAGCAGTCGAGGGTCGGGCGGACTAAGGTCTTGGCTACCGGCTTCGGCAGGACGACTGTTGCTCAGCAGGAATTGATGCGCGTTCTTTGACTTATTGCTACGATTGTGCGCGTGTTTTTGTGATAGGGATTTCTTCTTAAGATGAACTCTCTGTGATGCTAACGGGCAATAGCTGCTACTCCCCCGAGGCGTGCGGCTTTTGCCTCAAGACTCTTGCGCTCTGCACTGCGGAGCGGAATGCTATGTTTTTGTATGTATGTGTGTGTTTTGAGGATTTTATTGATATTGGAGAGATGATGAGACAGAGAAATGAGTTTACAACGCAGTCGTCACTGGCTGCCAACGATGATGAGTTTGAGCGCATGCTCGAGGAGTTTATCAACAGCGAGTTCGAGAAGGCGGAGCAGGCGTTGCCTGACGAGGACGGGAAGACCGGTGGCGAGCCGCCGCATGGCGAGGATGCTGCTGCCGACGAGGACGATGAGGATGCTGCCGCTGATGCTTCAGACGAGGACGATGATGATGAAGATGCTTTCGACGACGATGACGATGATGATGACGATATAGTGCTGCCCAGCGGCCTTCTGGAGCAGAACGGCAACGTCACGGTGAAGGTGGAGATACTGCGCCCCATCAAGAATCCGCGCAGTGAGCTCGATAGGCTGGTGGGCTGCCGCAGCATCAAGCAGCGCATGGACGAGCTGCTGGCGCTGACGCGCTACAACGCGATGCTTCGCAACACGTTTCCCGACAACAAGCAGCACGAGGTGTCGCTTCACAGCGTCTTCCTCGGCCGACCGGGCACGGGCAAGACCACGGTGTGCAAGATATTCGGCTCGCTGCTGCACGAGGCGGGCGTGCTCTCGAAGGGGCATGTGGTGGTGTGCAACCGAGGCACCTTCCTCGGCACGCTCTGGGGCGACGAGGAGCGCTCCGTGCGACAGGTGGTGGAGATGGCGCAGGGCGGGGTGCTCATGATCGATGAGGCCTACCTGCTCAACGGCAAGAACCAGAACGACCCGGGCAGGGTGGTCCTTCCGATGCTCATGGACATTCTGGCCAACGAGGCACAGCGCGACATTGCCGTGGTGCTCTGCGGCTACAAGGAGCCCATGTTGCGGCTGCTCGAGCTGAACCCGGGCCTGCATTCGCGATTCCCCAACCGCTTCGAGTTCTGCGACTTCACCGTCGACGAGCTGCTGCAGATTACGCGCCAGCGCATTGGCGAGTATAAGTATCACTTCACTCGCCAGGCTTGGGAGAAATATAAGGAGGTGTTGCAGGCGGCCTACGACGTGCGCGACCCCGACAGCTGGGGCAACGCCCGCTACGTGGCCAATCAGCTGGAGCGTATCTACGTGCAGCATGCCACCCGCATCGTGAAGCATCGGATCGTGGGCAAGCGCCAGCTGCTGGCACTCACTCCTGCCGACATCCTGCCCATCGAGACGCCCCGCCAGCGGCCCCGCATCGGCTTCTGACGAGGGGGGCGGGCGCTACTCCAGGCAGATGGGCATGTTGGGCTTGCGATAGCCGCTGCTGGTGAAGAGCGCAATGAGATCGCCCTGTTCGTCAGTGATGCGCACTTCGGCGTAGGGCATGCGATGATGATTGACCGTTTCCTGAGCGTCGGCGAAGACCACAGTGCCTTCGCCGACGCTTTTGAAATAGGTGATGTTTGAGCTGGTGGACACCGTGAGCTGCAGGTGGCTGTTCACGGCGGCTGCAAAAGCCAGGTCGGCCAGGGTGAAGAGGGCACCGCCCTGACACCATCCGCCTCCGTTGAGGTGGTCGTGGGTGACGAGCATACGAGCCCTTGCGCGGCCTTCGCCCACCTCGAGCAGCTCCACGCCAGCCAGGGCGGCAAAGCGGTCGCCCTTGAAGAAATCTTTCAGCGTCATCGCCCCTACACCCACTTGCTGAGGTCTTGTTCGGCGATGAACTTCAGCTTGTTCAGGATGATCACCTCGCGTGCCTTCTCGCGGTTGTCGGTGCGGAAGATGAGGATGCCCTTGCCCCGCAGCAGGAAGGTGTACATATAGGTGATGCTGATGCCGGCATCGCTGAAGGTTCTGACGGCGTCGGCAGCGCGTCCGGGCTCGTCGTCGAGCTCCAGTGCCAGCACGTCGCTCAGCGCCACGGCTATGTTGGCCTTCTTCAGCTCCTCGTAGGCGCGAAGGGGTTCCGAGCAAATCAGTCGGTAGATGCCATACTCTGCCGTATCGGCAATGGTCGAGGCAATGATCTGGATGCCTGCCTGCTTGAGCACTTCGAGCACCTTGATGAGAGTGCCCGACCGGTTCTCAATGAAAATAGATAACTGATTAATTGTCATACTAATTTATTGATAAATTAAGTTCTAAATTCTTACTTCTTACATCTTACTCGGCGTCAGCCGACACATCTTAAATCTTAATTCTAAAATCTAACATCTACTGGTAAACTTTTCTCTTGTCTACGACGCGGACGGCCTTGCCCTCGCTGACGGGGAGCGTGCCGCGGGGCACGAGCTTCACTCTCGGGGTGAGCAGTATTTCGTCCTTCAGGGCGCGGGTGATGCTCTTGCTGAGCTGCTGCAGGCGCGAGTAGTCGTCGGTAAACATCTCGGCCAGCTCCACCTCTACCGTCATGTTGTCGTTGTTTTCGTCGGTGGTCAGCGTGATGAGGTAGTTGTTGCCAAGTTCCTTGAACTGCATCAGGATCTTCTCGATTTGTATGGGGAAGATGTTGACGCCGCGCAGCACCATCATGTCGTCGGAGCGGCCGCGCATGCGGTCCAGGCGGATGTGGTTGCGTCCGCAGGGACAGGTGCGTCCCAGCACACGGGTCAGGTCGCGAGTGCGATAGCGCAGCAGCGGCATGGCCTCGCGGCAGAGCGTGGTGAGCACCAGCTCGCCTATCTCGCCGTCGGGCACGGGCTCCAGGGTCTCGGGGTCTACGATTTCCACGATGTAGTAGTCTTCCCAGAAGTGCAGTCCGTTCTGCTCGGGGCATTCGAAGCCCACGCCCGGTCCGCACATCTCGCTCATGCCGAACGAGTTGTAGGCTTTCACGCCCATCATGTCCTCAATGCGCTTGCGCTGCTCCTCGCTGTGAGGTTCGGCGCCGATGGCCAGCACCTTCAGCTTCGTGTCGCGGCGCGGGTCGACGCCCTGCTCCTGCATCACCTCGTAGAGACGGGTGACGTAAGAGGGAACGGCGTGGATGGCCGTGGTGCCGAAGTCCTTGATGAACTTGATTTGGCGCAGCGAGTTGCCGGCAGCGGCGGGCACGGTGAGCATGCCCAGGCGCTCGGCACCATACTGGAAGCCCAGTCCGCCGGTGAACATGCCGTAGCCCGATGAGTTCTGGAACACGTCGTCGGGGCGCAGGCCCACCATCCAGAGGTTGCGTGCCACCTGGTTGGCCCACTCGTCGAGGTCTTTCTGCGTGTGCAGGATGACGGTGGGGTTGCCGGTGGTGCCGCTACTGGAGTGCAGTCGAACGCAGTCGCGCAGGGGTACGCAGCACATGCCGAAGGGGTAGGTGTCGCGCAGGTCCTGCTTCGTGGTGAAGGGCAGCTTGCGCACGTCGTCCAGCGTCTGTATGTCGTCGGGCGTGATGCCGGCCTCGCGGAACTTCTTCTGATAGAACTCGTTAGTCATGCAGTGGGCGATTGTCTCTTTGAGGCGCTTCAGCTGGAAGTCCTCAATCTGCTCGCGTGTCATGGTTTCGCGTTCAGGATTAAAGTAGGGTGATTGTTGATTGTTCATTTCTTCGATAGGTTTTATTGCTAATTGTGCTACAAAGATAGGTATTTTTCTGCAATCTGACAAGAAAAATGCGGAAACATTGACAAAAAGCTTTATTTGCCCTCTGCCGGCTCCACAAATCCTTTCATGATAGCCGTGGGTGTTGCCTTGCTGTCGAAGGCTCCCAGCTTGTAGCCGCCGGGCAGGCACTGCGGCTCCCAGTAGAACACGCCCCGGCAGTGGCCGTCGGTCATGTTGCGTGCCTCGCTGATGACGCGGCTCAGCTGCCGCCGTCCTTCCTCCATCTTTTCGGGGTGCTGCTCGTCTACCTCATAGCCTGTTTCCACGATCATCACGTCGCACTTGTACTTCTGGCTTACATAACGTATGTTGCTGATGCAGTCGGTGATGATGTCGTCGGCCTTCAGCTCGGGATGCCCCTCCATGGCCCAGTAAGGATAGAGCGACATGCCCACCATGTCGAACTTGCCTCCGTATTTCAGGATGGTGTCGAGGTTCTTGTCGTAGATGCTCTGCCTGTGGCCGCGGTCCAGGTGGACGATGACGATGGCCTGCGGAAACACTTCCTTCACGGCATCGTATCCGGTGCGGATGAAGCCGGCGTATTGCTCGGGATTCTTATCGATGTGACCCATGTCCCACAGCAGGCCGTTGGTGGTCTCGTTGCCCACCTGCACCCAGCGCGGGGTGATGCCGTTCTCCTTCAGCAGCGAGAGCACGTCGATGGTGTGGTTTCTCAAGTCCTGCTTCATCTCGGCGTAAGCGTGTCCCTGCCAGGCTTTCGGTATGGGCTGTTTGCCCGGGTCGGCCCATGAGTCGCTATAGTGGAAGTCGACCATGAAGTCCATGCCCAGGGCCTTCACCCGTTTGGCCATCGCCAGCAGTTCGTTCTTGTCGCATGAGCCGCCTCGCGGATTGACCCAGACACGCATGCGGATGGCTCCGATCTGGTAGTCGTTCTTCAGCAGCTCCAGGCACTCGCGCTCGTTGCCGTTGACGTCGTGGAAGACGACGCCGCGCCGTTCCTGTGAGGTGAGAAAGCCTACGTCGGCTCCCTTCACGAAGTCGCTGCTACGCTGTGCGACAGTAGCCTCACCGTTGTCGCCAGCCTCGCCGGCCAGTGTGCCGGCATCTGCACAGACTGCCGACAGGAGCAGGCAGATGCCAGTCAGGAAGCTTTTCTGGAGCTTGGGCATGCAGTACTTGATGTTCATTGGGTTTCAGAGTTTGCGCTTATCTATGACGTGGGCGCTCTTGCCCTGCGAGCGCTCGATGGTGCCGGGCGCCTTCAGCTGCACCTTGGCGGCAATGCTCAGCACGCTCTTCAGCTTGGCAGCCAGTTTCTTCTCGAGTTGGTCGACGGCGGCAGGAGTGTCGAAGGTCGAGGTGAACACCTCCTGGCGCATCTCCACCTGCACCTGCAGCGTGTCGAGGTTGTTCACGCGGTCGACGACGAGCATGTAGCGCGGAGCGAACTCCGGCATGCTGAGCACGACGCTCTCCACCTGGCTGGGGAACACGTTGATGCCTCGGATGATGAGCATGTCGTCGCTACGGCCCTCGATGCGTCCCATGCGGATAGCCGTGCGGCCACAGTCGCACTGTCCGTCCATCAGCGTGCAGAGGTCGCGTGTGCGGTAGCGAATGACGGGCATGCCCTCCTTGGTCAGCGTGGTGAACACCAGCTCGCCCGTCTGTCCGTAGGGCAGGGGTTCCAGCGTGGTGGGGTTGATGATTTCGGGGTAGAAGTGGTCCTCGCAGATATGGCTGCCGTGCTGCATCTGGCACTCGTAGCTGACGCTCGGTCCCATGACCTCGGAGAGTCCGTAGAGGTTGTAGCCCTTCAGTCCCAGCCGGTCTTGTATTTCCTGTCGCATCTGCTCCGTCCAAGGCTCGGCACCGAAGGCACCCACGCGCAGTTTGATTTGGTCTTTGCTGATGCCCATCTTGTCCATGGTCTCAGCCAGGTAGAGAGCATAGGAGGGCGTGCAGGCAATGCCTGTGACGCCGAGGTCGCGAATGAGCTTCAGGTGCTTCTCGGTGTTGCCCGTCGAGGCGGGAACTACCGATGCGCCGATGTGCTCTACGCCGTAGTGTGCACCCAGTCCGCCGGTGAACAGTCCGTAGCCGTAGCTGACGGAGAACGTGTCGTTGCGCGTGATGCCATAGGCCGTGAGGCATCGTGCCATGCACTCGCTCCACACGCCGATGTCCTTTCTCGTATAGCCTACGATGGTGGGATTGCCCGTCGTTCCGGTCGAGGCGTGAATTCTTATGATTTCGCTTTGTGGTGCGGCCTGCAGTCCGAAGGGATAGTTGTCGCGCAGGTCTTTCTTGGTGGTGAAAGGCAGCTTCTTGATGTCCTCGATGGTCTGAATGTCATCGGGCCTTATGTCCATCTCCTGCAGCTTGTTGCGGTAGAAGGGCACATTGTGATACACATACTCTACAATCTTGTGTAGTCTTTTTCCTTGCAGCGCGCTCATTTCGTCGCGACTCATGCACTCTTTGTTAGGGTTCCAAATCATTTTGTTTCAGTATTGGTGTTAAGTGTCGAGTGATGCAAAAGTACAACAATTCTTGCATTCTGCAAAGAAAAGTGGCGAAAAACTTTCTTCGTGTCGTTTTTATTTGTATCTTTGCAGCATAAATATTAGTACTGACTATGATTAACGAACAATTACTAAATCCTCAGAGCATTGTTGTCATTGGTGGCAGCAACAACGTACACAAGCCAGGCGGTGCCGTGGTGAGAAATCTGTTGAGTGGCGGCTATGCCGGAACGCTGCGTGTGGTGAACCCCAAGGAAGACGAGGTGCAGGGCATCAAGGCTTTCCACGCCGTCAGCGAGCTGCCGCCCACCGACCTGGCCATCCTCGTCGTGGCTGCCAAGTATTGTCCTGACTACGTGTCGTTTCTGGCCAGCGAGAAGCAGGTGCGCGCTTTCATCATCATCTCGGCGGGCTTCAGCGAGGAGACCCATGAGGGCGCATTGCTCGAACAGCAGATACTCGACACCTGCCAGCAGTACGGCTGTGCGCTGATAGGACCCAACTGCATCGGTCTGCTCACGCGCAGTCATCATTCCGTCTTCACCAAGCCCATTCCCAATCTCTCGGCGCGCGGCGTCGACTTCATATCCGGCTCCGGAGCCACGGCCGTGTTCATTCTCGAGAGTGCCGTCACCAAGGGACTGCAGTTCAACAGCGTCTGGAGCGTGGGCAACGGCAAGCAGATAGGCATCGAGAGCGTGCTCGAGTACATGGACGAGCACTTCGACGCCGACCGCGACTCGCTGGTGAAGCTGCTCTACATCGAAAATATCAGCGACCCCGACAAGCTGCTCTTCCATGCTACCTCGCTCATTCGCAAGGGCTGCCGCATCGCAGCCATCAAGGCCGGTTCGAGCGAGAGCGGCAGTCGGGCTGCGTCGAGCCACACCGGAGCCATCGCCTCGAGCGACTCGGCCGTGGAGGCTCTCTTCCGCAAAGCCGGCATCGTGCGCTGCTTCAGTCGCGAGGAGCTCACCACCGTGGGCTGCATCTTCACCCTGCCCCGCTTCACGGGCAAGAACTTCGCCATCGTCACCCATGCCGGCGGCCCCGGCGTGATGCTCACCGATGCCCTGTCGAAGGGCGGCATGCAAGTACCGCCGCTCACCGGCCCCATGGCCGACGAACTGAAGGCCCAGCTGCTGCCCGGCTCGAGCGTGGCCAACCCCATCGATATTCTGGCTACGGGCACAGCCGAGCATCTGGGCATTGCCATCGACTACTGCGAGCACCACATGCCCGACATCGACGCCATCATGGTCATCTTCGGAACGCCCGGCCTCGTCAAGCTCTACGAGGTCTACGACGTGCTTCATAAGAAGATACGCGAGTGTAAGAAACCCATCTTCCCCATCCTGCCCAGCGTGTCGACGGCCGGCGCCGAGGTGCAGGAGTTCCTGAAGCGCGGCCACGTGAACTTCAGCGACGAGGTGACGCTGGCCACTGCGCTGGCACAAATCATGAAGACGCCCGCACCCGCCGAGCAGAACGTGGTCATCAACGGCGTCGACGTGCCGCGCATCCGTAAAATCATCGACGGCATCGAGGACAATGGCTATATAGCCCCCAGCCTGGTGCACGAGCTGCTCTCCAGCGCCGGTATTCCCACCGTGCCCGAGTTCGTGAGCGACCAGAAAGATGAGGTGCTGGCCTTCGCCGAACAGTGCGGCTTCCCTGTCGTGGCCAAGGTCGTGGGTCCCGTGCATAAGAGCGACGTGGGCGGCGTGGCGCTCAACATCCGTTCGAAGGAAGTGCTGGCTGCCGAGTTCGAGCGCATGATGCAGCTGCCCGACGCCACGGCCGTCATGGTGCAGAAAATGCTCAAGGGCACCGAGCTCTTCATCGGTGCCAAATACGAGCCGCGCTTCGGCCATGTGGTGCTCTGCGGTCTGGGCGGCATCTTCGTCGAGGTGCTCAAGGATGTGTCGTCGGGTCTGGCTCCGCTGTCCTACGAGGAGGCCTACTCCATGATACACTCCCTGCGCGGCTACCCTATATTAAAAGGTACGCGCGGACAACGGGGCATCAACGAGCGCAAGTATGCCGAAATCATCGTGCGCCTCAGCACCCTGCTCCGTTTTGCTACCGAGATAAAAGAAATGGACATCAACCCGCTGCTCGCCGATGGCGACGATGTCATTGCGGTTGATGCCCGTATCCTTGTGGAGAAGTAAGCAAAAAATCAGACAGGGTTGTTCTCCTCGAAGACCGCCATGCGCTCGTCAAGCTGTGCATACTGGTGGTCTTCGATGAACGACGTGCATACGCGCAGTCCCTCCTGATGGCTGCCGGTCGTGATGAGGCAGATGGCTGAGACGCCGTAGTACATCAGCTCGCGCGCCAGCTGTCCGCTGGTCATGCCCGGATAGCCTATGGTAAAGTAGAAGCCGTCGGCCACCGGCTTGTCCAGGTCTTTATCGTAGACCACGTAGAAGCCGTGGCGGCAGAAAATCTCCTTCAGCTTATGGGCACGGTCGCCATAAACCTTCACCTCGTCGCGGAACCGGTACTCACCGTCGCAGGCGGCGCGGAACATCTCTGCCAGCGCGTACTGCGCCGAATGGCTCGTACCCGACGAGAGCGCATAGAGCATGCGCGTCGAGAACACCAGTCCGAAGGGCAGTCCCTCGTAGCGGGCTGCCAGGTCGGCAAAGTGGCGGTGGAACAGCTGGTTGCCTATGCACACCACGCCGATGCGCTCGCCGGCATAGCTGAACGCCTTCGAGCCGCTGATGAGCAGCATGTAGTTCTCCGTGTAGCGGGCCACCGTCGGCTGGTAGGGCGGTTCGAAGGGCGTCGACAGGTCTTGGCGGAAGTCCATGGCAAAGTAGGCCAGGTCCTCCATCACGATGGCATCGTAGCGCGTGGCCAGCTCGCCGATGGTCTGCAGCTCGCCTTCCGTCAGACAGATCCATGCCGGGTTGTTCGGGTTCGAGTAGACGATGGCGCAGATGTTCCCCTTCTTGAGATATGACTCCAACTTCGGTCCCAGCTTCTCGCCACGGAAGTCGTAGACGTCGAACGTCTCATAGTTCACCCCCATCACCTGCAACTGCATCTTCTGCACGGGGAAGCCCGGGTCGATGAAGAGCACCGTGTCCTTGCCTTTCGTAGCCTGCGAGCAGGTGAGGAACGAGGCAAACGTGCCCTGCATCGAGCCGCACACGGGCACGCAGCCCTCGGCTGCCACGTCTACGCCAATGAACGCCTTGACGAAGCGCGACGCCTGCCGCTTCAGCTCGGGGTAGCCCTGAATGTCGGGGTAGGAATGGGCGATGCCCCCCTGCAGCGCTTTCACCTGCGCCGCCACGCCCACGCTGGCGGCGGGCAGTCCGGGGATGCCCATCTCCATCTTGATAAACTCCACGCCGCTCTCCTTCTCGGCCGTGGCGGCCACCTGCTTCACCTCGCGAATGGTGGCCTTGGCGAAGTCCTGAATGCCCAATCGGGCAATCAGCTCGTCAACGATTTCCTTTTTGATTGGTGTTGGTCTCATTGCTTCTTTGCTTTAGATTCTTTTTTCTTCCTGCTGCAAAGATACGCAAAAAAGGCGAAACAGCTCTACGTTTCGCTCAAGTTTTTTCAGACCAGGTGCTGTTCGATGGCTGTGCGAACGAGCGAGGCCGTGTTGGGACAGCCCAGTTTGCGGCGAATGTACTTCGTGTAGCTGTGCACGGTCTCGAAGCCCAGGCACAGCCGGTTGGCAATCTCCTTTTGCGAGAGTCCGTCAACGATGAGGCGCAGAATCTCGCGTTCGCGGCTGGTCAGCGTGGGCGGCACCTCGCGCAGGTTGTCAATCATCGCCTGCGACGACTCGCACACGTAGATGTTTCCGGCCATGACCGTGCTGATGGCCTCAGTCAGTTCGCGGGCTGAGGCCGACTTGAGTAGGAACCCGTGCACATGGGCGTTGAGTGCGCGGTGGATGACAGCCGCCTCGTTGTACATAGTAAATGCGATGATTCTGGTGGCGGGGCTGGCCTCCTTGAAGCGGGGAATGGCGTCGATGCCGTCGCCGTCGGGCATGCCTATGTCGAGCAGCAGCACTTGCGGTTGCAGTTGGGCAGCAAGCATAATGCCCTCATCAATGGTATTGGCAATACCATCGACGAGGCAGGGCAGACGCTCAATAGTTATTACAAATTGTATTTTGTAAAATATTATAGATGTATTTATAGATATTTCTAATTATGTATATATCTGATATACAT
>CACXYH010000040.1 GCA_902771785.1 uncultured Prevotellaceae bacterium | reverse complement strand
TTTGGCCGCTCTCTTCCTCTGTGTAGGAAGCGTGCTGGCACAGACGAAAGTCAATGGTACCGTAGTGTCTCAAGACGACGGACAGCCCGTGGTGGGTGCTACAGTCCTCGTGGTGGGAACACAGGTCGGTACGACAACCAACGCCAACGGTCAGTTCTCGCTGACTGTGCCCGCAGGACGGAAGACCCTGCGCATTACGTATGTAGGTATGGAGCCCATCGAAGTGAGCGCCCGTCCTAACATGCGCATCTTGTTGACCAGCGACCAGAAAGCCCTCGACGAGGTGATCGTGGTGGCTTATGGTACGGCCAAGCGTTCTGCATTCACCGGTGCTGCAACAGAGATTAAGTCGGCCGAAATCAGCTCGCACGTTACTTCTACCGCTACCAGCGCCCTGGTAGGTAAGGTGGCCGGTGTGACTGCCGTTTCGTCGTCGGGTGCCCCTGGCAGTGCCCCCACCCTTACCATTCGTGGTATTGGTTCTTGGTCGGCCAGTTCTCAGCCCCTGTACATCATCGACGGTGTACCCATGGAGCAGGGTATCTCTACCATCAACCCGCAGGATATCGAGTCGATGTCTGTGCTGAAAGACGCCTCGGCCAGCGCCATCTATGGTAACCGTGGTGCCAATGGTGTGATCATCATCACCACCAAGAAGGCCAAGGGTGCCGCTCAGGATGCCGAAGTGACCTTCGACATGAAATGGGGTAGCAACTCGCGCCTGATTCCGCGCTACGACGTCATCACCGACCCGGGTCAGTACTATGAGACCCACTATCGCGCTATGTACAACAGCATCGCCTACAATGGCGGTACTGCTTCTGATGCTTACGCCTTTGCCGATGCCAACCTGTTCAACGAGAACAACGGCGGTCTGGGCTATCAGGTGTTCACCGTGCCCGATGGCGAGAAGCTCATCGGTACCAACTTCAAGCTGAATCCCCACGCTACGCTGGGCTACAGCGACGGTACTTATACCTACATGCCCGACAACTGGTATGACGAGACGATCGGCAGTGCCTTCCGTCAGGAATACAATGTCAGCGTGAGCGGCAACACAGGCCGTCTGAGCTATTTTGCAAGCGGCAGCTATCTGAATGACGGCGGTCAGGTGAAGAACTCTAAGTTCGAGCGCTACACTGCCCGTACCAACGTGGAGTATCAGGCTAAGCCTTGGCTGAAGCTGACCACCAACATGTCGTTCACCCACCGCATCAGCCAGACTCCTTCTTACGGAAGCACCTACGGCAGCTCGACCAACATGTTCTACTATGCCAACTCGATGGGTGCCATCTATCCGCTGTATGTGCGCGATGCCAGTGGCAACATTATGACAGAGAGCGGCCGTACGGTCTATGATGCCAACCAGACCAACTTCCGTCGTCCGAGCTTCATGGGCAACGCTGTCCGCGACAACGACTTCAACGACTATGAGTACTTTGGCGACATCTTCTTTGGACAGTGGGGTGCTGTCATCACTCCTATCGAGGGTCTGAACCTCACCGCCAACCTGAGTGCAAACAGTCTGAACTATCGCTATCGCAACCTCTACAGCCGCTTCGGCAGTGCTTCCGGCACCGACGGACAGGCAAGTGTTGAAAGCGACCGCAAGTTCAGCACCAACCAGCAGTATCTGGCCAGCTACACCCGTACCATTGCCGATATGCACACGTTCACCATCCTGGCCGGTTACGAGCAGTACAACGTAAAGGACCAGTCGTTGAGCGCCAGCAACACCAATCTCTATGATCCCTACATCGGTGAAATCAACAATGCCGTCGGTCCCAACGACAACATGTCGATGTCGTCAGCAACCGACAACTATATGACTGAAGGCTTCCTGGCCCGTCTCAACTACGACTATAGCGAGCGCTACTTCCTGAATGCCAGCATCCGTCGCGATGCATCATCTAAGTTTGCTCCCGGTCATCGCTGGGGTACCTTCTGGTCGGTCGGCGGTGCATGGCAGATCAACAAGGAGAATTTCATGCAGAATGTGAAGTGGGTCGACATGCTGAAGCTGAAGGTTTCTTACGGTGAGAACGGTAACGATCAGGGTATGGGCTGGCACGCTTATGCCGACCGCTACACCGCTACCTATAATAAGGACACGAAGACCTACTCGCTGACCATGCGCGCCAAGGGTAATGAAGACCTGACCTGGGAAACCAAGAAGTCATGGAACTTCGGTCTCGACTTCTCGCTGTTCAAGTATCGCCTGAATGGTAGTGTCGAGGTTTACACCGGCACGACCAGCGACCTGCTGTGGTCGAAGACCGTTCCCCTTTCTTCTGGTCTGATGGTACCCAGCTATCCCGCCAACGTGGGTAGCCTGCGCAACACTGGTGTTGAGTTGACCTTGGACGGAACCATCGTTAAGACAAGAAACTTCGACTGGAGCATCAATGTGGCTTTGGCTCACAACAAGAACAAGTTCACCGATCTCGATGAGACTATCAGAGAGAAGGGTCTGCGCTACTCTAACCAGATTGTCCGCATCGGCGGTTCCAGCTACCAGGCTTATATGGTGAAGTACGCCGGTGTCAACCCAGACAATGGCCGTGCCCAGTACTGGAAGGCTTACACATGGGATAACTCTGAGGCAAACATGGCCCTGCCTGAGGACCAGCGTAAACTTGTTGCCATGAAAAACACCTATGGCGAAGGTCCCATCGTGAAGGAAGAAAAGACCTACGACATCACTGAGGCCAGCCGCTACGATGTAGGCGATGTGCTGCCCACCGTCAATGGCGGTTTCGGTACCACGCTGAATGCCTATGGCTTCGACCTGAGCGCACAGTTCTCGTTCCAGCTCGGCGGTAAGTTCTACGACGGTGCCTATCAGCAGCTGATGCATAATGGCCAGGAGGTGGGTCATGCCATGCACAAAGACCTGCTCGATGCCTGGAGCCCCGAGAACACTGGCTCTAACATTCCTCGTCTGAGCACCGCTTCTATCGACGATCCCGGTGTGGCTTCTCAGACTGCCTACGACCGTTTCCTCACCAACAGCAACTATCTTGCGCTGAACAACCTGACTTTGGGCTACACACTGCCTAAGGATCTGGTATCAAAGCTGACTGTGAAGAGCATTCGCGTCTACTTTGCCGGTGAGAACCTCTTCCTCCTGACCAAGCGTAAGGGTATGGATCCGCGCTACAACTACGGTATCGGTTCAATGACCAGTGGCGGTGGTTTGGCTTCTGGCGGTTATGCAGCCATGCGCTCGCTTACCGGTGGTCTGACGGTGACATTCTAATGTGAGAACGATTAACTAAGAAAAAAAGGATTAAGCAATATGAAAATATACAAGATTTCTCTCTTCATGCTTAGCGCAGCCTTTCTGACCACAGCATGTAGTGATATCGACAATCAGGAGCCCGAAGGCGGCTCGCTGACCAAAGAGCAAACGCAGGAAACCAATGTGGCCATTCCTGAGCGTATGCAGGCTACATTCTCAGGCATGTTCTCAATGATGGGACGCCCCCACGGAACATGGCCTACGGGCAATAACTCCAGCCGTGCCGACGACTTCGGCTTCGTCATGTCTGCATTATCGCTCGACCTGGAAGGAGCCGACGTTCACATGCCCGATGTAGGTTACAACTGGTTCTCTACCTGTGGCGAATACAGCAGCCGCAATGCTAACTATGCGAACCCCTACATCCGCTACGTAACCCCGTACCGTCAGATTGGTATCTGCAACGAGATTATCGGTTCGTACGCTGAAGACACACAGGATCCTGCAGCTATCAACCAGATTGCTCAGGCTCGTGCCATGCGCGCCTTCGACTACATGTCGCTGGCTCCCTACTTCCAGGCCACCTATGCCACGGCTAAGGACAAGCCCTGTATCCCCATCCTGAAACCCGGTACCGACTATGCCAACAACCCTCGTGCTACGGTAGCTGAGGTATGGGAATACATCATTGAAGACTTGAACTATGCCATCGAGCACCTGACCGCTGAGCGTCCATCGAAAGACCAGATCAACATAAACGTGGCATACGGTCTGCGTGCACGTGCTAACCTGGTGATGCAGAACTGGCAGGCTGCTGCTGACGATGCTGCCAAGGCTATGGAAGGCCTGACACCTGCAACGATGTCGGAGGTCGGCGTACCCGCTTTCTACGACCTCAACGACCACAACTGGATTTGGGGTATCAACATCACCACTGAGTTGCAAGGCCTTGGCCTCTACTGCACCTCTTCGTCGTGGATATCTGCATTCAGCGGCGACGGCTATGCTGCAGCTACTCAGGTGACACCGATGATCAACAACCTGCTTTATGCCAAGATTTCCGACACCGACGTACGCAAGGGCTGGTGGCTCGACGCCAACCTGCACTCACCCAACTGGGCAGGTCTGAGCTGGACCGACCCGAAGACGGGTGCAACTGCTACAGGCGACGAGCTTGGTACCTTCACCATCCAGGACATCAAGGAGGCTTATCTGCCGCTTACCTCTATCAAGTTCGGTATGAAGAGCGGTGTAGGCTCAACCATCAACAACAACGACTGGCCCCTCATGCGTGTTGAGGAGATGGTGCTCATCCGTGCTGAAGCACTGGCTAAGGCTGGCAACGAGGCCCAGGGCCGTCAGGTGCTGGAGGACTTTGTGAAGACCTATCGTGATCCGTCTTACTCTTCTACTGCCAGTGGCCGCTCGTTCGAGAACGAAGTGTGGTTCCAGCGCCGTGTAGAGCTGTGGGGTGAAGGATTCTTCATGTTCGATGCTCGCCGTCTGAACAAGCCTATCGTCCGCTTCCACAACAAGAACAACACCAATCTGTCTGAGGCATTCGTATTCAATATCGCTGCCGACGATGCATGGCTCAACATGCGTTTCCCGCAGACCGAAATGGACAACAACTTCGGTATTGTCGACAACAGCGGCAGCCAGATTCCCACTGCCGGCCAGAATCCCAACCTGCGTGATGGCGTAACTGATTAATTAATAATGAATTTATAAGACTAAAGATATGAAAATCAACAAATTATTCCTAATGTCGGGCATCGCTATGCTGAGCTTCGGCTTGGCCTCTTGCAGCGACGATGACGATTACACGGCAGGTCCTGAAGCTGGAAGTGTTGAAGTTACCTTTGACAACGAAGAGAACGTAGTGCTTGGAATTGACGAGACGGAGTTCACGGT
Organism: uncultured Prevotellaceae bacterium; assembly: GCA_902771785.1. Classification (GTDB taxonomy): domain Bacteria; phylum Bacteroidota; class Bacteroidia; order Bacteroidales; family Bacteroidaceae; genus Prevotella. The sequence continues at coordinate 36,683 of CACXYH010000040.1, read as the reverse complement.
CACGCTTACCCGTACCGATGCTTCTTCTGCAATAACCGTGCCTATTCAGGTAGTTACTGCTCCTCCCTCAACAAAGGTTCCTGAGTCTGTGTCATTCGCCGCTGGCGAAACAGAGAAGGATATCACTGTGACTGTAGGCGACGGCATTGAACCCTTCACCAAGTATTTCCTCGTACTGGCAATACCCGAAGAATATGCTGCCAACACCTATAAGGCTGAGCCTGACACCTATGCACGCTACAACGTGACAGTGCTGCGCGAAGACTATAAGACGTGGGCAACAGCAACCTTCGCACCTGGAGCTTTCTACAACCCGTATGAAATCGAGATTCAGTATTCAGAGCTGAAGGATCTCTATCGCCTGCCCGACCTGTTTAATGTCGGCTATCCCTGGTTCTTCAAATGGGACGGTACCAGCGATGATGATCAGACCTTCTACATCGCAGATGAGAATGGTAACGCCATCGAAACATTCTTCTCGGGTCTGGTACATCCTACCTACGGCAACGTAACTGCCAACATCCTGACCAAGGAAGATGCCGGCTATCTGGGCTACTATGAGTTCGAAGAAGGACCCGAATTCGTGTTCGGATGTGAGTATACCGTGAGTGCAGGATCGTTTGGCGCGAAAACCGTGGAAATCTACGACATCGTAAAGAAGTAATTTCTCACCAGTAATTTTAAACGGACGTGCCATGGATAAAAAACCTGGACACGTCCGTTTCTTTATCAACTATCAGTAAATATGACGAAAAGATTACTAATCATACTTATCACAATGCTCGGCAGCCTGACGGTTGCCGCACTGCCGATTGACGAGGATGACGCTCGGAAGGAAGCAGAAAAGGTGCTGGGCAAAGCGGTAGAAGTGCAACAGGTGAGCAGGAGCCGCTCTGCTGTAAAGTCAGAAGAACATCCTGCCTACTATTTCTTTAATGCCGCTGACGGCCAAGGCTTTGCCCTCATCTCGGGGGAAAACGACGAGGAGCCACTGCTGGGCTACTCGCTAAAAGGACATCTCTCGGACACCGAGGAATTGCCTGATGCCTTGAAAGCCCTCCTCGACACCTACGAACAGCATGTAGCAGCGCTGAGAAACGGAGAGACAACACCGACAGAACCGGCGGCCAGCAGCAATGCACTTGGCATTCGCCGGGCTGCAGGCGCAAAGCCGCTTCTTGAAACTGAGTGGGGGCAGGGCACCCCCTTCAACAACCTATGTCCCATACTGAAGGACCAACATTGCTTGACTGGCTGTGTGGCAACGGCCCTTGGGCAACTGCTGTACTACTGGAAATGGCCGGTAAAAGGAACTGGATATGCATCAGGCAAAGATACTGATGGCGAGACAATTCACGGTTCACTGGAGCATGAATACAACTGGAATGCCATGCAGTCCACTGCAGCAGGAAACCTCGCTTCTGAAGAGTCGGCACTCGCTGTTGCGCAGCTGCTCTATGACTGCGGACTGGCAGTAGGCATGCAGTGGGGATTAGAGGGCAGTGGAGCACAAAATCCCACTGGTGCGCTGTATCGCAATTTCAGCTACATTCCGACAACACTGCGCACCTATGTACGCGATGCCTTTGAATCAGACAGAGACTATCTGAACATCATCTTTAATGAAATAGATGCCGGACGCCCCGTCTATCAGTCGGCAGCCGATGTTGGAGGCACAGGTGGTCATGCCTATATCATTGACGGCTATAGTGCTGAAGGATTGGTACACGTCAATTGGGGATGGAATGGAACGGCAAATGCCTATTACAACATTACCAAGATGAACCCGATGAACTTCACATACACCATCAGGCAACAGATTGTTGTCGGCATACAACCTGCCAGAAATGGAGAGACAGGCACACCCACAGCGTATCCTTATGTGGGCGAAGGTTTTTCAACAACCCAAAAAATTGGCGACAAACTACGCTATAGCAGTTTGAGTTTCAGCATATCAATGGGTAATATCTATAATTATAATGGTGAAGACCACACATGGATCATGTCCGTCGGACTGTTCGATACCAAAAACAATCTGATAGAAGTCATCGCTACGGGCCGTGACGGCAATACCGAAGTATCATTGCAGCCCGGCTATTATAGGCAGGCCGGCACAACAGCGACCTGCAAACTGGCGCAAAAATCGTATGCCGATGGAGACTACGCCATTCGTATGATTTTCAAAGAAAACGACGGTGAATGGATGCTGCCCGATGCTGCCGGTGGTTTGAAAGGCAACGCCATTTATATCAAGTTGGCAGGCAAGTATATCACCTTCACCGATGGTAGTGACTACATCGCTGCTGGCATCTCTACGACCTGCAAGGCCGCAAGGTGAAGTCGCCCGGCAAGGGTATCTACATCCGCAACGGCCGGAAGGTGATCTATTAAACATAAGACATACCTATTTAATAAAAGGAGGTTGCCCTGCGTGTGGGCAACCTCCTTTTATTGGATATCACGTTATTGTGACGACTATTTCACCTGAATGACCAGATACTTGCTGGTGCTCCAGAACTGCTGGGGATTGGTGATGCGAAGCACATACTGCTTGTTGGCGTCGCGCTCCAGCGTGTAGGAACTGGCAGGATGGGCTGTAAGCATCTCGGCCGACTTGGAATAGAGCTTGATTTCCTTGTCTACACGGATGTCGATCTTCGTGAAATACTCCTTGTTGAAGTTTGACTGCAGCACTTTTCCATCCTGCAGGATCTTCTGCTCCTTGAGTTCCTTCTTCGTACCGAAGACAAACCAGGCGGTGTTGAGCTGCTTGTCCTGAGTGTCGATGGTTGCATCTTTCTTCGTGCCCTCATCCTTCAGGCTGGCCACGTCCTGATGCAGGTCGGCAATGGTCTCGTCGAGCTCAGCGATATGAATGTCCTTGGCATCGAGCTCTGCGCGCAGTTGCTGCAGCATCTGCTCTTTTTCTGCCAGCTGGGCGGTGAGGTTCTCGAGCGTACGCTTCAGCTGTTCACCCTTCACAGAGCTCTCGCGCACCTGCTGACGCAGCTTGTTGATGAGCTCGCGGTTCTGCTTCATCGTCTGCTGAATGAACTGCATATTCTCGCGAATGCGAGCCGAAGCACTGGCACCTTCGCCACGCTTGGCAACCGTCACGCGGTCTTCCGCCTCGCTGATTTCGCGGAAACCTTCCTCAATGTCGTTCAGCGTCGACATCATGTCGTTAATCTCGTTGTCCTTCTGGGCGATGATACGCTCAAGAGAATCGCGCTGCTGCTCTGAAGCAAGGCGCTGTGCATCTTTTCCACTCTTGTTGCAGGCTGCTAATGCCAGCACACAAAAGGCTGCTAAAAACAATTTTTTCATGTTATTTCAGTTTTTGAATGATTATCTTTACTGTCGTTTCCGGCCACGATGACGACGATTTCGCCCTTGGGCTCATGCTCACGGAAGTGGGCCAGCACCTCGCCAAGCGTGCCGCGGACGCTCTCTTCATGGACTTTTGAAATCTCGCGGCATACGGAGGCCTGCCGTTCTTCGCCAAAAGTCTCGGCCAACTGCTGAAGGGTTTTCACCAGCCGATAGGGCGATTCGTAGAACACCATGGTGCGCTGTTCGGCCTTGAGGCTCTCCAGACGCGTCTGCCGGCCCTTCTTCTGTGGCAGGAAACCCTCGAAACAGAAGCGGTCGCAGGGCAGTCCGCTACTGACCAATGCAGGCACGAAGGCTGTTGGGCCGGGCAATGTCTGCACTTCAACACCAGCCCTGACAGCCTCACGCACAAGGAAGAAGCCCGGATCGCTGATGCCAGGCGTGCCGGCATCGCTGACAAGTGCCACGTTCTGGCCTGCCAACAACCGCTCGACGACCTGTGCCGACGTGCCGTGCTCATTGAACTTGTGATGTGATTGCAGGTGGTTTTTGATGTCGAAATGCTTCAGCAGGATGCCCGACGTACGGGTATCCTCGGCCAGGACCAAGTCGACCTCCTTCAGGATGCGAATGGCGCGAAGCGTCATGTCCTCCATATTGCCCACGGGTGTGGGTACTATATACAATATGCCCATTCGGAGGACAAAATTAGTTAATTATTATAGAATAGAGAAAAAAGCGACAAAATCTTTGCATTTTTTAAAACGTATTTGTAATTTTGCAGCAAAAATATGACGGAATACACTCATGGAGAGCCTCACCGCTCTGGACGCATAGAGGTGGTTTGCGGCTCGATGTTCTCGGGAAAGACCGAAGAACTCATCAGAAGAATGCGTCGCGCACAGTTTGCCAAGCAGAAGGTGGAAATCTTCAAGCCGAGCATTGACGTGCGCTATTCGGAGGAAGACGTTGTGAGCCACGACCAGAACCACATTCCTTCGACGCCTATCGACTCGTCGGCTTCCATCCTGCTGCTGTCGAGCGACATCGACGTGGTGGGCATCGACGAAGCACAGTTTCTCGACATGGGCGTCGTCGACGTGTGCAATGAATTGGCCAATCGGGGCGTTCGCGTGATTATTGCCGGCCTCGACATGGACTATAAGGGCGTGCCTTTCGGTCCGATGCCTGCGCTTTGTGCCATTGCCGATGAGGTGACGAAGGTGCATGCCATCTGCGTGAACTGCGGATCGCTGGCCTATGTGAGCCACCGCAAGGTGCACGACGAGCGCCGCGTGCTGCTGGGCGAGACGCAAGAGTACGAGCCGCTATGCCGCGAATGCTATCAGAAAGCAATAGCGCGAGAGATGAAAGAGAAGAAAGATAAGAGATAAGAGATAAGAGATAATATTTATGGGGGAGAAGACGATTACTTTCGACCGTTTTGTACGCATTCTGGGCTATTGCCTCATCGTAGTGATAGTGCTGTTGCTGCTGAATTATCTGAGTGGGGTGCTGCTGCCCTTTGCCGTGGCGTGGCTTTTGGCCTATCTGCTCTACCCTGCCGTGAAGTTCGTACAGTTTAAGATGCATGTTCCTGGGCGTGTGCTCAGCATCATCGTTACGCTGATTGCCGTCACTGCTGTTATCGCCGGCGTTACGTGGGCCATTATTCCGCCCATGATTGAGCAGTTTGAAAAGCTGGGGCAACTGGCTACCGACTATATCGAGAAGTCGGCCAACATCAGTAGCATACCTAACGCCGTGAAGCAGTGGGTGCAGGACAACCACGACCAAATCATCAGCTTCTTCCAGAGCCGCGACTTCACCGAAGGACTGCAGAAGGCGATGCCACAAGTGTTCAGCGTGCTGGGACAAACGGCCAGCATCATCATCAGCATTGCCGCCTCGCTCATCACGCTGCTCTACATGTTCTTCATCCTCATGGACTATGAATACCTGACCGATGCCTGGATAAAGATATTCCCGAAGAAGAGCCGTCCGTTCTGGCGCGAACTGGCCACCGACGCTGAGCGAGAGCTGAACCACTACATTCGCGGACAAGGACTCGTAGCGCTCATCATGGGCATTCTCTTCTGCATCGGCTTCACCATCATCGGCTTCCCCATGGCTATCGGCCTCGGCATTCTGATTGGAATCATGGACCTCGTGCCCTATCTGCATACGTTCGCACTCATTCCAACGGTGTTCCTCGCGCTGCTGAAGGCGGCCGACACCGGCCAGAACTTCTGGTGGATACTCATTTCGGCACTGGCCGTGTTTGCCATCGTCCAGGTAATCATCGACATGGTGGTGACGCCCAAGGTGATGGGCAAGGCCATGGGCCTGAACCCCGCCATTCTGCTGCTGAGTCTCTCGGTGTGGGGAGCGCTGCTGGGCTTCATCGGACTGATTATTGCACTGCCACTCACCACGTTGCTCATGGCCTACTATCAGCGTTACGTCACGAAGGAAGACGTGGAAGAAGAGGCTACGAATGAAGAAATAGCTGAAAAAACGGCCCAATAATTTGGTCAATTCAAAAAAACATTGTACCTTTGCACCCGCTTTACAGCAAAAAAACGGAGACTCGTTAGCTCAGTTGGTAGAGCACAACACTTTTAATGTTGGGGTCTTGGGTTCGAGCCCCAAACGAGTCACCAAGCCAATTACGCAGGAGTCACTATAAAAATAGCGGCTCCTGTTTCTTTTTTCATCAGAAAGAATGAGCAAAACAAGGAGAAGACTATTCGCGCTGCTATGCCTGATGGGGACTGCAGGCCACGCTTTTGGCGCTGATGACGACCAGAAACTGTCTGGAACGGTCATCGGCACGAAGGAGTCGGTAGACTATGCGTCGGGCAAGCAATCGACAACCATCAACACCTGCAGGCAGGCTTTCGACGGACGACTGGACACTTTCTTTGCCTCGTGGGAACGAAGCTACACCTGGGCCGGGCTGGATCTGGGACAGCCACACGTGATAACCCGCGTGGGATGGTCGCCCCGCAACGACGGCTTGGGCGAGCAACGGATGCTGCTGGGCGTGTTTGAAGGGGCCAACAGTCCCGACTTCATGGATGCGCTACCGCTCTACATCATCACCGAAAAGGGCATCATCGGCACTGTTTCGCATGCTGACGTGAGCTGTTCAAAGGGTTTCCGCTACGTGAGATACATAGGACCGGCCGACGCCCGATGCAACGTAGCCGAACTGGAGTTCTACGGACATCCCGGCGAGGGCGACCTCAGCCGACCCTACCACGTGACGAACTTGCCGACCGTGAGCATACACACGCAGGACGGCGTTATACCCTACGACAAGGAACACCAGATCGTATCGCAGCTGACCATCGTCTCCGACCAGGGGCTGCTGCAGGAGATGGGCACGACGCGAGAGCGTGGCAACGCCTCGCGTGGCTTTCCGAAGAAGCCCTACAGAATAAAATTCGACCAGAAACAGCGCGTGCTCGATGCACCGTCGAAGGCCAAGAAATGGACGCTCATCAACAACTATGGCGACAAAACGCTGATGCGCAACCTGCTGGCATTCGAGCTGAGCCGACGCCTGGGCATGCCCTACACGCCCTACGGAACCGCCGTCGACGTGCTGCTGAACGGCGAATACAAGGGCACCTATCAGCTGTGCGACCAGATAGAGGTGCGCAAGGGACGCGTGGAAATAGAGGAGATGACCCCGCAGGACAACGCAGGCACAAACCTGACCGGCGGCTATCTGATAGAGATAGATGCGTACACTTATGAGGAAAAATCAAGATTCACCTCGAGCCAGGGCAATCCCGTCACCATCAAGTCGCCCGACGAGGACTCCATTACCACCCAGCAAAGCAACTACATTCGCCAGCAATTCAACCTGATGGAGAGGAACTGGCGCACGTACCTGGACACGAACACGTTTCTGCGGCACTTCCTCGTGGGCGAACTTTCGGGCAATACCGACACGTACTGGAGCGTTTTCATGTACAAACAGCGCAACGACAGGCTCTTCTATACAGGCCCTGTATGGGACTTTGACCTGGCTTTTAACAACGACAACAGAACCTATCCCGTCAACAGCAAGACCGACTACATCTACCGCAGTGGCGGAAGCTACAGCGGAAACATGCGCTCGTTTGCTGACAACATTGTGGTCAGGGACGAGGCTGCACGCGCACAATTGCTGGAAATATGGGACGAAGCGCGACAGAACGGGCTGACAGAAGAAAACCTTGTAGCCTTCATCGACAGCATGGAGCACGAACTGGCCTTGTCGCAACAGCTGAATTTCCAACGATGGCCCATCATGAACACGTATGTTCACCAGAACCCGCGAATCTGGGGAAGCTACGAGGCGGAGGTGGAAAACGTGAGAACAATCATAAAAGAGCGCATCAAATGGATGGACAAGAAGCTGAACTACGTCTATACGCCCAATGCCATTGCCGCCATGCGCATAGACTACTCCCTACCCTACCAAGTGTTCGACCTGCAGGGAAGAGCCTGCGGCGACCAGTTGAATGGGCTTCCTGCGGGCATTTATATCGTACGTCAGGGACAGGCTAAGAGAAAAGTGGCGGTAAGAGGCTACTCGAAATAGAAGGTAAAGACAATCATCTTGCTCCTCACATCCGAGATGCTACGGGCGTAAGCCTGCTTATTGCCATCGGTAATGCTGTTCACATGGTCTTTGTCGAACACGTTCGAAAGGCCGTAACAGAACTTGATTTCGGGAATCAGCTTGAAGAAAGGCAGATAGAAGTCGCAACCCAGGCCCACCTCAAGCATCGTGTCATAACGCTTCAAGCAGACGAAATCCTGATCCTTGCTGGCCAGATTGAACATAGGGCTGACGCCTGCCAGGATGTAGGGACGGTAGTTGTTGAAGCGTTTAGCCGAGAATTTGAGGTCGATAGGCACAGAGAGGTAAGTATTCTTCAAGTCCTGCGTCTCCTCGTGCGGACGGCCAAACTCATTGAGATCGCGCAGATTACGGAACACCAGATGCTTGGCACCGAAGTGCATCGTGGGCGTCACGCGCAGCGAGAAATGCTCGTTCAGACGCAAATCAGCCAGCACACCCACGCTGAAACCGGGGTTCCAGGTATCAGCTTCGCCCACAATACATTGCTCAGTAGGCCCCACTCCGGGCATGTCGATAAGCTGCGACCCTACATTCTGCATCTCTACGTCCTGCATATTCAGGCCAACGAGGATGCCGAAGTGAAGGGGACGCAAGTCAATGTAGGGCTTGTTCTGAGGAACAGGCTCCTGTGCCGAGGCACTGACAGCGGCTGCTAACAGCCATATAGCTATAAGAATTCTTTTCATCTCTGTATAGTTTATAACGTATTTTTCGCCGTCTTATTATATCGCAAGCAATTTCGACATCGTATAAATTGCAAAAATAAATACCAAAAAGTGGGTATATTTCGGGAAAAGTTCGTATCTTTGCATCACAAAAATTGAGTATTAACTAATCTTTTAAATTTTAAGACTATGGCATATGTAATTGGTGACGACTGTATCGCATGCGGTACTTGTCAAGGTGAATGCCCCGTAGAGGCCATCTCTGAGGGTGCTGAGAAGTATGTAATCGACGCTGATGCTTGCACAGAATGCGGCACTTGCGCTAGCGTTTGCCCCTCTGAGGCTATCAGTCTCGGCTAAGAAAGCAAACCAAAGCTTCATAAACCAAAAAACGACAGAGGCTCCTTTCGAGGAGCCTCTGCTCTTTGATGGGATCAGTCCGAAAACTTGGTTGACTGTTGGCGCTCGAGTTCCCCTCCCATGTAGGGGAGGGGCTGGGGGTGGGGTCAGTAATATAATGTCTGCGAAGAAGTTGCTGACCCCACCCCTGTCCCCTCCCCTACATGGGAGGGGAATTCAATGCTGATTGTCTGCAACTGGGTTTTAGTACTGATCCCTTTTATGCCTAGCCAGAAACCGCATGGCCAATGACAAAGTGCCGCTTTAGGCAATGAAAAGAACCGCTTTAAGCAACGTAAAGTGCCGTTTTCAGCCACCTAAAGCGGCACTTTACCGTAGTGAAAGCGGCACTTTGCTTCAGCCAAAGGCAAGCCTTCTATCGCAAATAAAAAAGCGAAGCTCTCCGAAAAGAGCTCCGCCAAACTATGAAAAAACAAATAAACTTATTTCAGCTCAAGCACCATCTTGGCAATCTCGTTCTCGGGATCGATGGCCCGCAGCTTTTCTGCGTAAGTCTTAGCAGTAGCGGTATCGTCCTTGATGTTGAGATAGTAGTTGATGAGGTAACGATAGCCCTCAATCAGACGGTTCTTGTCGGTATTGCTCTTCTCGGCCTTAGCCTCGATGACCTCAACGAGTTTCTCGTAGTGAGGCTTTGCCAGTTCAAGCTTCGAATCGGGGTCCATGTACATGCCGATGCGTGCACGCTGGAAAGCGATGAAGTCGTCGATGTCGGCATACTTCGACTGCATGTTGCCATAGATGTCGTCGGCCTTCTTAAAGGTCTCGGTCTTGGCATCGCCCTCCAGGGTGTTGGCATGCTGCACGTGGAGCTGTGCATAGCTGTGGTAGTCGGAAGCCGCAGCCTTTGATACCTCCTTGAGATACTGGCCGTAGTACTTGATGGCATTGGGATAGTCGCCCATACCCTTGTAGGCGTTGGCCAGCGTCTGGATGACACCTGCACGCTTGTCCTTGTTGTCGAACTCCTGGTCGAGAGCCTTCTGGAACATCTCGATAGCCTTGTCGTGCTGCTTGATGCCGTTCAGGGCATTGCCGTAGTAGACATAGTCCATGTAGGAGATATTGGCAGAGTCGCTCTTGTTGAACAGGCGGTCAGCATATTCGAGTGCCTCATTGTACTTCTCCAGCTCCGTGTTGCAGAACATGGCCATACGGTTGAGCGTAGAGTTGCGCGGCTCCTTAGACAGACCAAACTCAGCCATGCTCAAACCCTTTTCGTACTTACCCGTGAAATAGCAAGAAGTGGCATACTCAATCATGTCCATCTTCTCGAGCTTGTCCTTTGCCACCTTGTCATAGGCATCGATAGCATCAGCGAACTCGTTAGAGATGTAGCAGATGTGGCCAATGAGTGCATCGACGGGATAGTCGGGCACCTGCGCACGCAGGTCGTTCAGCTTGGCAACAGCGCCCTTCGGGTCGACCTTACGATAAATCTGAGCATACTTACGATAGGCTTCGGGGTTCTTTGCATCGAAGTAGATAGCCTGCTCGTAGAGACCGGCAGCAGCGCCACCATCTTCGCCGAGCACGGCAACATCGCCCTTCAGAATGTAGGCGGGAGCATACTGCTTGTCGCGCTGCAGGGCATAGTCTGCATACAGGCGAGCATTAGCCGTATCCTTTGCTTCGTAGAAAGCACGTCCGAAAGCCACGAGGTTCTCGGGATTCTTCTTGTTTTCCTTATAATAAGCCTTCATCTGCTTCTCGAAGTCGGCAGGCTTGCTCTTAATAAGGTTCTTCACTGCATCAACATCGGCCTTGGTGCCGTCTTGTGCCATAGCAGGAGCGCTGAAGCTGAGCATCAGAGCTCCAATCAATAAATATTTCATCGGTTTCATAATTTCTTTTCTTGCTTCGTTTAAGTTATACATGTTTTTGAGGTTCACTGCATTTTTATGACTATTTATCGATAAAAAAGTTTATTACTCTTTAGTTACATTAACTTCTCTCACGTTCAGATTGGCCTGGATAGGCAACAGACTTGCCCGGAAGATGATGAGCTGTCCCTTAGGCAAACGGCAGAAGTGAGCGAAGGCAGAGGGCGTACCCGAGCGCGGCTCGTTGAGCAGCGCATAGATGGTGCGTATGAGCGGATAGTTTCCGTTGTATAGATAGTACTGATAGGGACGCCAGCTGTTCTGCACGGTGGCAGAGTCGAGCCGGCTCACTTTCATGACCGTAATGTTCTTCTTGAATGTGACGTTGGTCGTGTCGCGTTTGTCGTTGAGCCAGTTAGAGCCGATGATGCCGATAGCATTCTCGTGCTTCTCTACCCAGTCGATGACTTCGCTGCTCTTCAGCACAGCGCCAATGTTGGTGCCGCCGTTGATGGGCTTGCCGCCTAACACGGAGTCGACGCACCAGCGTACGGTGCTGGATTGCGGGTTGTCGAACACGACGTCGATATCGCCCAACTTGGAGTTTGGATACACATCGCTCCATTTGGTGGCCTCGCCGCTGAGTATGCGGGCAAAGTCTTTCACCGTGATACAGGTATCGCGGTTGGCATTGTTCACGATGATGGCCAGTCCGTCGTAGGCAATGGGGATAATCTGAGGTACGAAGTTGCGGCTCTTCAGGCTCCTCATCTCGTTCTCAGTGAGTTTTCGAGTGGTAAAGGCAAGCCACGTTTCGAGGTTCATGAACTTCTCGATGGCTTCCTGCTCGTTGGTGTAGTGAGGCTTCAGACTGTCTTGGGCAACGGTGGCCATGAACACGTCTATTTCCTCATCAAGAATGGGATAAAAGCTTTCGTCGGCCATAAATTCCTTTGCCGCAGCATCGTAATCATAGCCTAAATCTTTTTTAGGCTTGTTCCCACAAGCGAGGAACAAGCCTAAAATGAGAGTTAATCCGATATATTCGAATGAGTTTCTATTCATACTACTGGAGTCTGAACGTTACAGGAACAGTGAACTTCACGCGCACGGCCGAACCATTCTGCTTACCAGGAATCCACTTCGGCATCGACTTCAGCACGCGAATGGCCTCTTTGTCGAGCGACGGGTCGACCGACTTCATGACCTTCACGTCTGTAATAGAACCGTCGCGCTCAACCACGAAGGTACAAACTACGCGACCCTGGACGCCGTTCTCCTCAGCAATGGCAGGATACTTGATGTGAGTATTCAGATACTTCATCAGTTCTGCATCGCCACCAGGGAACTGAGGCATCACCTCTACTACGTCGAAGACCTTGGTCTCTTCCTCTTTCGGCTTCTCGTCGACGACCACTTCCTTAGCCTTCAGCACTTCACCTTCAGCCTCGTCGTTACCTTTCACGTCGAACGTACCGATAGCGGTATTGGTCTTGGCCAGGTCGTCCTGCGATTTGATTTCGTCTTCAGGCTTCACTTCATCGTCCTTCTTGATTTCAGGAGCGGTGAACTTCACCGACGACTTAACCTTCTCAACGACCTTCTGTTCCATTTCAACCTTAACGGGCTCTTTGCGCTCAACCTTAGCTTCCTTCTTCTGTGCCAGCTTCGAGAGCTCCACGTCGGTCTCAACGGCGACGTTCTTCTCCATAGCCTTCTGGATTTGCACATTGAGGAATACTGCCAGGAATATTGCAGCAATACCAATAAGTACCCATACGAGAGCCTTCACATTACGCTTTCCGGTTTCCTTACGGAGAACGTATGCACCATATTCTTGGTTCTTTCCTTCAAAGACGAGGTCTACCCAGCTATTGTCAATTAGATCTACTTTTGCCATAGTCTATTTCCTTTCTTTTATTTGTCAATCGAGAATTTAATATTCTTAAGGCTAAGAAGCTTCTCATCGTCTTCGTTCACCTTATCGATGACATACTTACCAATACTGCAAACCAACATCTCGTCAAGAGCCTGTACCATGTTGTCGTAAGTAGAGACATCCATAGGCTTGATAATCACCGTCAGAGTCTGAATTGTCTCGCCATCCACGTTCTTACCATTGCGGATGTCGGAGAGCATCTTGTCATAATCTTCCTTTGACAGCTTGTCGCCCATTTGAGCCTTCTTCTCGTCCAGCTTTTTCTTTGCCATCATGACCTTGGCCACAGGGCTGAAGCCGTCTTCCGTAATGTGCTCGATGAGCAGCTTACGTACGCCGTCCTTACCCCAGGTGGTTTCCTTCAGACATTCGGCATTCTCGTAGTCAGGCAGACCTTCAACATAGTAAAGTTTGTCTTCTGCTCCAAGGTAGAGCGTGATGGTGTACGAAGCCTTCGTCACCGACTTGTCTTCCTTGGTCATGTTCTCGTCATTGCTCGGCATCGTCAGCTGCATAGACTGTGGCTTAGCCAGCGTCGTACAGAGCATGAAGAACGTAATCAGAAGCATCATCATGTCCACCATCGGCGTGAAGTTCACGCGGGTGTCCATCTTTTTCTGCTTACTTGCATTCTTTTTTGCCATATCTTAAATCTCCGCCTGTTTTTTAGTGTCAAGATTAGTAATGAGCTGATAACGGTTCTCGTTCATATCCTGCAGCTCCGACATCATCTTCTTGATGACTGCGTAAGGAGTCTTGGCATCGGCCTTAATAGCAAGGCGAATGTCGGGATTTGATTCGCGAGCGGCCGTAACCCACTCCTGGAACTCACTTTTTCCACCGTTGATACTATCAAGGGGAACGCTCAACTTCTGGATTTCCTCGGCCATCTTCTCGGTGTCCATGCTATAGTAGTCGGCAAACACAGCCATCGGCGCACCAATCATAGCATCTTCCTTGAAGTGCTTGATCTGAGTGGCATTCAGCGTAACGCTGAACTTGTCTGTGACCGTCTGCATCATGTCCACCATCGTGTTCTTGTTCTCAGAGCCCACGTAGATGTTGCCCTCTGGCGAAACCAGAATATTAAGCACATCGTTCTCGGGCACCTTGACCTCGGACACGGAGCTCGGCGTGTTGACCTTGATAGGCTCTGGCGTCAGGAATGTTGATGTCAACATGAAGAAGCAGAGCAACAGGGTCATAACGTCCGACATAGGCGTCATATCGATCCAGATGTCTTTTTTCTCAATTTTTATTTTACCCATAATCGTCTAAGGAATTAAAAGGTAAAACAGCTTATGCCTCGTGGTGGTTAGAGTCGTATGTAGCAGCGATAGTGTAACCAACCTCGTCAAGAGCAAACGTCAGCTTGTCGATCTTGTTTGAGAAGAAGTTATAAACCACGGTAGCAACCCATGAAGTCAAGATACCCGAAGCCGTGTTAACCAGAGCCTCAGAAATACCTGCAGACAGAGCCATAGAGTCAGCACCACCACCGGCAGACAGAGCCTGGAACGATCCGATCATACCGAGCACAGTACCGAACAGAGCGGTCAGCGTACCGAGCGATACGATAGTAGCAATCATGGGGAGGTTCATCGTCAGCGTAGGCATCTCAAGCTGAGTGGCCTCTTCGTGAGCCTGCTGAATCTTCGAAATCTTCTGAGACTTCTTCAGGGTGTCGTCCTTCTCAACGGTCTCGTACATGTTGATAGAAGCGAGCACTACGTTAGCTACCGAGCCCTGCATCTTGTTGCAGAGGTCCTTTGCCTTAGCGAAGTCCTGAGCCTTGATGGCTTCCTTCACCTGAGCCGTGAACTTGGCAAGGTTAATCTTACCAGAAGCACTCTTGATAGCAAAGAAACGCTCTACACCCAGTACAATCACGGTGAGCAGCAGGGTGATGATAAGACCTACCACGAAACCGCCCTTATACACAGTACCCATCAGGTCTGCAGGATGACCGCTGCGGTCGCCGCCCTGGAAGTGGCTGGGATCACCGAGAACGAGGAAGTAGAAAGCATAAGCAAGAATACAGCAGATAACGAGGATAATCCATGCATCCTTTACGCCTTTGAAGCCCTTAGATTTTTTAGCTGGGGCTGCAGCCTTTGTTGTTGTTGCCATAATTTTTTTGTTTTTTGTTTTTAAGTTATTAAATAAAAGAGTTTATAAATATCCGACTTAGTGTTAATTACGCCCGACAGACGTCTTTTTTGCTATGCGTACATGGCAAATACATCCGCAAAGGTAACACAAAAATGCGTACTATGGCATAAATTAACAACTTTTAATATGTTATTTTTTATTTATTTAGTTTAGCCAGTGCCTCCTTGATGCGGCGCATAGCCTCGCGAATGTTATCGTCGCTGGTGGCGTAGCTCATGCGGAAGCAGTCGGGGTCGCCGAATGCGTCGCCGCCGACGGTGGCCACATGGGCTTCCTCAAGCAGATACATGGCGAAGTCGGTACTGTTGTCGATGGTCTTTTTCGTAGCCTTGGTGTCGCTGCCTGCCGTGCTGCCAAAGAAACTGCTGCACTTGGGGAAAAGGTAGAAAGCACCCTCGGGGACGTTAACCTCCAGTCCGGGAATGTCCTTGGCCAGGCTAACAATCAGGTTGCGGCGGCGTTCGAATGCCTGACGCATCTGCTCTACACACTCCTGGCTCTGGGTATAGGCAAACTCGGCAGCCTTCTGGCTGACGGAACAGGGACCGCTGGTATACTGTCCCTGCAGTTTGTTGCAACCTTTCACAATCCATTCGGGAGCGGCAATGTAGCCAATGCGCCAGCCCGTCATGGCATAGGCTTTCGAGACACCGTTCACGATGATGCTGCGCTCCTTCATGCCGGGGAACTGCGCGATGCTTTCGTGGCGGCCTACGTAATTGATGTGTTCATAAATCTCGTCGGCCAGCACAAAGAGGTCGTCGTGGCGCAGAATGACATCGGCCAGTGCTTTCAGCTCATCCTTGCTGTAGACGGAGCCCGTAGGGTTGCTGGGCGAACAGAGAATGAGCATGCGGGTCTTCGGGGTGATGGCTTTCTCCAGCTGTTCGGGAGTCATCTTGAAGTTCTGCTCGAAAGTAGCCTCTACAATCACCGGCTCTCCGCCAGCCAACTTCACCATCTGCGGATAGCTCACCCAATAGGGAGCAGGAATGATGACCTCCTCGCCGGGGTTGACAAGCGCCATGACCGTGTTGCAAACGCTCTGCTTGGCACCGTTCGACACCAATATCTCGGCCACGGAATAGTCGAGTCCGTTCTCGCGTTTCAGTTTCTCGACGATGGCTTTGCGCAGTTCGGGATAACCGGGTACGGGCGAATAGCGCGAGTAGTTCTCGTCGACGGCCCGCTTAGCGGCTTCCTTGATGTGGTCGGGGGTATTGAAATCGGGCTCACCGACGCTCATGTTGATGACGTCGATGCCCTGGGCTTTCATCTCTGAACTTTTCTGCGACATGGCCAGTGTGGCCGAAGGTGCGAGTCGCTGCAAGCGATTGGATAGTTGTGCCATACAATTATTGCTTTATCATTATTTGATGTGCAAAATTACACATTTATTTCTTTATGACGAAATAAAAAGGGTGTTTTTTTGCGTTTTGTATCAAAACGGACGGCATTTCATATCAAAACGTCATGCGTTTTGTATCGAAACAGGCTGCGTTTTGTATCGAAACGCAAAGCATAGGTACAACTGTCAGGATATGTTTAGGCCCAAAACGGGTTGCGTTTTGGGCCTAAATAGAAAACGATTTGGGCCAAAACGTAGCGCGTTTTGGCCCAAAATGCCGGAAAGACTATAGATGGAGCGTGTGCCCCATGCGGTCTTTCTTTGTCTTCAGATAGCGGCGATTATATTCGTTGGGGGTTGTCTCGATGGGCACGTTCTCAACAATCTCGAGCCCGTAGGCCTCCAGTCCGACTCGCTTCACGGGGTTATTGGTCATGAGCCGCATCTTCTGCACGCCCAGCTGCCGCAGTATCTGCGCACCGCAGCCATAGTCGCGCTCATCGGCTTTGAAACCTAAGCAGAGGTTAGCGTCGACGGTATCATAGCCCTCCTCCTGCAGTTTGTAGGCAGCCAGCTTGTTCATCAGGCCGATGCCTCTACCCTCTTGCTGCATGTAGACAATGACGCCCTTGCCTTCCTTCTCAATCATCTGCATGGCCTTATGCAGCTGTTCGCCACAGTCGCAGCGCTTCGAGCCAAGGATGTCGCCCGTGGCGCAGCTGGAATGGACGCGCACCAGGATGGGCTCGTCGGCTTTCCACTCACCCTTGATCAGGGCAAAGTGCTCCTGTCCGTTGCTCTTCTGGCGGAAGGGAATAATGCGGAAGTGGCCGTACTCGGTAGGCATGTCGGCCTCAACGCCCATCTCTACGAGGCTTTCCTTGCGCAGCCGATAGGCAATCATGTCCTTGATCGTGATGATTTTCAGGTCCCATTGCTTTGCAAACTCCACGAGTTGCGGCATGCGAGCCATCGTTCCGTCGTCGTTCATGATTTCCATCAGCGCGCCGGCAGGGTAAAGTCCCGACAGTTTGCACAGGTCGATGGCAGCCTCGGTGTGGCCGCTTCGGCGCAGCACTCCGTTGTCCTGCGCATAAAGAGGGTTCACGTGTCCTGGCCGTCCGAAGGTTTGCGGGGTCGATGCGGGGTCGGCCAGCGCCTGGATGGTGGCGGCGCGGTCGTGTGCACTGACACCCGTCGTGCAGCCTTCAATCTTGTCGACGGTCACGGTGAAGGGCGTTCCGAGCAGCGAAGTGTTGTCTTGCACCTGATGCGGCAGGTCGAGTTCCTGGCTTCGGCTGATGGTAACAGGGGCGCAGAGCAGTCCGCGCGCATATTTCAGCATGAAGTTCACCATCTCTGGCGTGATTTTCTCGGCGGCGCAAATCAAGTCGCCTTCATTCTCGCGGTCCTCATCATCGACCACAATCACAAAGCGTCCTTGCTTGAAGTCCTCTATGGCCTCGTCAATAGTATTGAGTTTGTAGTTCTCCATATCGTATGCTTTTTTTTCTTATACCTTATTATATATTATAGGGAGTCGTTGGTTTCCGCTCCATTCTGCTCGCCAATCAGGGTCTGTATGCGTGCTATCAGGCGATCGCTGGTCTGCCGTATGTCGCGCAAGTCCTTGTAGAGTCGCAACCGGTAGCGCCAGATGCGCAGATAGAAGAAGATGCCCAGCGGAAGCACGAGTGCCGTCAGCACGTTGAGCCACTTGCGCTTGAACGGGTTTGTATGGGCACGGGTGGCGATGACAGGATAGTGGTTGAGCTCGCTAAGCACAATCTTGTCGCGCGTGTTGCCCAGGTCTTCAATCACCGCCTCCAGCTCTTCGTCAATGTGCTCTATGGCATTGTCGTTGCCCTCGGTGAAGAACACCTTGATGGGGTTGGGCAGCAAATAGAGCTTATGTTCCTCGGCATATTGTGCAACCTCGACATTGACAGCCTGCAAGGCCGCAACGTCCTGAGCATAGAGCGGCGTGCTGATGATGACCTCCTTGCGAGTTATGTTGCGCTTCGTACGCAGTCCCAGCATCCGGCGCATCACGTCTTTATAGAGGTCTATGTTGAACACCGTCGAGTCGTTGTTGGCCTTGTAAGTGAAGAAGGCAGCCAGCGGAGCCAGCACCATCGTGGGTATCCACTTGCCAAACCACACCGTCCATACGTCGGCGCGGGCCATTCGCATGCCCGAGTTATCGAAAATGTAATAGACAATGAAGACGATCACCGAGATAATGACAGGCACGCCCAGTCCACCCTTGCGGATAATGGCGCCGAGCGGTGCGCCGATAAAGAAGAAGATGATGCACGACAACGCAAGCGTAATCTTGCCCATAGCCTCGATTTTATGATTGCGCTCCTCGCGGTTCAGGTATTCCGAATAGTCGCTTTTCATCGTCACATCGGTATAAGCCTGCTGAGCATCCTGCGCTGCCCGCTTCATCACATCGCGCTGTACGTCGGTCGACAGGTGGACGTAGAGTGTGTCCAAGTCCACTTTGCCGGCAGCCGCCTCCTCAAGCACCTTGAGCGAGTCTTTCTTTTCAAGTTGCGGCCTGCGGAAGGTGTAGTACTGGGCCTCGTGATAGAACTGACGGCCCACGCTATCGTTGAACTCGCGGATGGAGTCGAGGTCGTGATAGATTCGCTTCAAGCTCTTGGTCTTCGCATTACTCGAGATATCGCGCACGTCGGCCAGGCTGAAGTCTCCATCGAAGTCGAGCACGAGCCGCTTCGTTCCGAAAGTCTCTCGGCGATAAGGCACTTCGGCCGAGCCGGCCATATCCTGCGAACGCATGTTTTCAAACCATTCTCCGCTCCACAGCGTCAGCAGCAGATGCTTCTTTTCTGCCGTCGACTGCATCATGCCTGAGTCGGCAAGAATAATGGCTTGGTCTTCGTATGACCCCGTCTGGCGATATATCATCACGCCATAGAGCTTACCCGTCTGCAGGTCTTTCTTCTGCACATAGATGTTCGAGTTGGGAATGCCGTTGTAGAATATGCCTTCGGGAATTTCCAGTTCGGGGCTCTTTTGCTTCATCGAGAGCAACAGCTGACCGAAGGAACGGTTGGCGTCAGGACCAATTACGTCCTGGAAATAGAATGAGATTCCGGCTATGGCCAGCGTCATGACGATGAGCGAGCGCATGGCCTGCATCAGCGAAATACCGGCCGACTTGATGGCTGTCAGCTCAGAGCTCTCGCCCAGATTACCAAATGCGATGAGCGATGAGAGCAGAATGGCCAGAGGAAAGGCCTGCGGCACCAGCATCAGTCCCATATACCAGAAGAACTGGGCCAGCACATCCATCGAAAGACCCTTTCCTATCAGCTCGTCAACGTATCGCCACAGGAACTGCATCATCAGCACAAACTGGCAGATGAAGAACGTTGCAAAGAAGAGTAAAAGGAACTGCTTGGCAACGAACAGGTCTAATTTCTTGATGCGAAACATATTTCGGGGTGCAAAGGTAATAAAAAGATGTGAAAAAAGAGGGGTGAAAAGCAAATTATTAACTTCCCACCCCTCACTTTTCACTATTCTTTATAATCCGCTCGACTGGTGCAGACGTTCCATATTGCCGTCCCAAAGAGAACGTAGGTCGTCCAAGTCTTCGGCCCATGCATAATCAGTGACGTAAAGACAAAGCAACCCAGTCAGTTCGCTACTGCCTATTCGCATCTCCCAAAAAGCATCGGGATCTTCGTCTTCCACCCAACGGAAGCGTATATGGCTGTTCGGCTCGCGCTCTTCTATCATTGCTTCCATGGTGTGATGTTCAGCCCACGGCTGTCCCCAGGTAAAGAACACGTGTCCGTCTTCCTCGGTCACACTATCGGCAATCCATCGTCCAAGACCGTGATCTGTACTAATGAGCGACCACACAATGCCCGACGAACGGGTCTCCAAAGGATATTCTATCTCCAAGCGTTGTTTTCTCATTTCCATTAGCTTAGTTAGTCTTATAGCGTTTATCGCGTGCAAAATTACAACTTTTTCTGTACATATTAAAATTATTTCAGCAAAAAATTTTGTAGTTTCAAAACTTATTGCTACCTTTGCACCCGCAAAAACGCAGATGGCGGGATAGCTCAGCTGGTTAGAGCGCATGATTCATAATCATGAGGTCGCCGGTTCAATCCCGGCTCCCGCTACATCAGAAGTCAGCAAGTTACGTTCAAGAGTAGCTTGCTGATTTTCTTTTTAGCCGGGTTCTGCCATCAAAAGGGATCAGTACAAAAAACCAGTTGCGGACAATCAGCATGCAATTCCCCTCCCAAGTAGGGGAGGGGCAGGGGTGGGGTCAGTAACTTCTTCACAGCAATTATATTACAGACCCCACCCCTAACCCCTCCCCTTGGAAGGGAGGGGAACTCTTGCGCCAACAGCCAACCAAGTTTTCGGACTGATCCATCAAAAGCTCCGCGTGCAAAAAACGTTCAAAAAAGAGAATAGCCTGCAAACTTTGTCGCTCACGCAGTTTGCAGACTATTCAAGTCCTCCCTCCACTTAAACCGTGCTCGCTTTCTCGGCACGGTCATCTATATCACCATTTTTCCATTATCTTTGCAGTCACATATCACATTTCTCCTTATATTTAAATATGTGTAGTCTGGCATTAGATTGCAAATGCAAAATTAGTCGAAAACAAGCAAAGAGGCATTCCCTATTTGCAAATCTTTGTATCATATTTGCAAAAATATCTATTATTTCTGCAAAAGCAGGTCGCATATTTGCAATTTTAAGGACGTTGGTTGGTTGTGTTTCGCGATAAAATGCTAATTTTGCAGCATGTTTGACGTGCTTATCCACACGATGCCACTTTCCGTTTGTGGCGTTCTGACCATTGAAATGGGCCTCAGCCTGCTGAAGAAGCGCGACCGTGCGCTCTGCTGGCTCGCACTTTGGTCGGCTACAGCCACCGTGCTCTACCTGTGCCACATGCTCTATTTCGAGCACATCACAGCAGCCTTTCCTATTTCCGACATCGTCTATGTAGTGTGTAACCTGGCCGTCTATCCCTTATACCTTATTTATTTAAGTGAGCTCACGCAGCCCAAACCGCTGTCAAAGCGCCGCACCGAACTGTCACTGCTGCTGGGCATACCGCTGTTAGGCGGTGTGGTGGCCGCAGCCCTCTACGGCTTGATGTCGCAGGAAGACATCCAACAGTTCATAGAAGGCTATCTGTATCATGGAGGAATACCCGACGGAGCAACACGGGTTGTGCGAGCCCAATGCCTATGGCACAATGTGTGCCGCGTGCTGTTTGCCATCGGCGTGGTAGTAGTCATGACAGCAGGCCTGCGCCTCATCCGGCACTACAACCACATGGTAACACTCTTCTATGCCGATGCAGAGGACCGGCAGATGCACTCCGTGTACTGGGCGCTGCTCCTGCTGGTAGTCACGTCGCTGGCATCGGTAGCCGTCAACTTCATGGGTCGCTATTTCTTTGTCGACACTATCTGGCTGGCAGTCCCGTCATTTGCCTTCTCGTTCCTGCTGCTGTTTCTAGGATGGACAGGCCTTCAAACCACCTATTCCATCAAAGACATCCTGCCTGCAGATAGTGCCGGCGCCTCATCGGGCGAGGAGGAAGCAACCCTCTCGCCCGCAGTCATCAAGCGTAATCAGCAACTGCAAGAACGCCTGCAAGCGTTCATGGATGAAGAACGGCTATATCTGCAAACCGACATCAAGCTCGACGATGTGGCCCACCGACTGGGCACCAATCGAACCTATCTGCTCGCCATGCTGAGTCAGCAGTTGCAAATGAGCTTCTCTGAATACATCAACCGGCAACGCATCGCATATGCCGAACAACTCATGGCGACACACCCTGAGCTCAGCAAGACTGAAGTATCACTGCAGTCGGGCTATGCCTCGCCCGCTTCGTTCTACCGCAACTACAAGCTATACAAAACGAAGCCGGAGGCATAGCCGTCATTTCACCGTTCTATTTCACTTTCTCCAGGAAATCAATCTCTACAATGCGCAGGTCCACGGCACCCTTGGCCGATTTGATACGATCAAGCGCACTGGCAGCACCTCCTGCCAACTCTTTCGTGTCGCCCCGTTCCACTTTATCCGTCGAAGGACCAAGCATGCGAATGGTCAGTCGGTCGGTAGCCACGGGCTTGTCAATGGGAATATGCACATAGCCTAACGTAGGCTCGGTGATGCCCTCCCACAGTTTCTGCTTTCCTGCAAAGACAGCCAGCGGATAGTGCTTCGTACGCCAGCCGGCAAGCTTCAGCACCACCTCGTCTACCCTGGCCTTGCGCTCCAACAGATAGGTAATTGCCGCACGTTCACGACTTCCGTCGCTTTTCCATTCCGTCAGTTCGTTGTCATCGAAGCTGTTAGCAGCTGTTTCGGCATTGCTCTCAGCTTTCACGCCCTTGATGTCAATGGTAGCAAAACTGTCAGCATAGCTGGGCGAAGCAGGTGTTTCTCCTCGTCCTAAACGTGGTTTCAGCGTAAGCGAAGGCAGCACGTCGGCAGCAGGAGCCGCCTTGGTGTGCAGCGTCAGGTTAGCTGGTCGCAAGCCGTCGGCACATACAGAAACATCTATAGACCCTACGTTCGTCGTAGTGCGCACAAGCACACGGTTGACGCCACACTCAACAGGCAGGTCGATGGCACCCACATAATTGTCGGATACGCTCTTCGTGGCAGCAGCGTCGAGCAGCGACGGGTCGCGTCTGACGTCCTCCTGCCGGTATTGCTTACCGCTACGTACGCCAATGCCGCCCATCCACTTGCCTTCTCCATTCATCTCGAAGTGAATCATGCGGTTGTCGAGCGGACAACGGCGTCCTTGCTTGTCGAGCACTTCCACCTCAATGAGTGCCATGTCGGCTCCGTCGGCCTGCAGACCTTCGGGATTTTCCATGGCTTTCAGGCGCAACTGGAAAGGTTCACCAGCCGTTTGCAGCTCGTAGCGGCTGCCATTCGAGCCAACAGCCTCAAGCCGTCCCGGCTCATAAGCCACATCCTTAAAGGTGTACAGGAACTGATAGCTGCGTTCGCCCTTACCCAGACTCCGACCATTGAGAAACAGTTCCACGTCGTCGGCATTGCTCACCACGCTGACCGTCTTGCGCGTTCCCTGCTCATAGTTCCAATGGCCCACGATATAGGTGCGTGGCTGTTCGGGAACAACCCAGCCGTCCCACATCACTTGATGGGCGAAGAAAGCATCTTTCGGAATTCTCATGGCATCGGTAACGCCACTGGTGCGGTAGTTCGACTCGCCACGATGGTGGGTATTTGTGTCGCTGAACACAATCTTCACCCCACCACTGCTGACGCGCTTTCCGGTGCCTGGACGTTCCAGCCAGTAGTCATACCACCGACGCACCATTTCAACCGCGAACCAGTCCATATTATGGTTATACTCAAAGGCAGGCTTTCCGCGATAGAGCGGGCCGTCGCCCTCCTTGTGATAAGGGTACGACTGTTCATCCCAATATTTGCGCAGTCCCTCATCGCGGCAATACTCCATGGCCCACATAGGCTTCGTTGCCGACTTGTTGATGTAGAGCATCTCACCGCCATACTCCGCCTCGGGGCGGTCGAGCATCTCGCGCGAACCGATGGCCCGTCCTCCATGCGGGTCGTACTGGTCGCGTATCTGCTTCATTTCCTCCATGTGCTCTTTCGAAATGCGGAAGTTGCCACACTCGTAGAAGATAATCGAAGGATTGTTTCTGTTATAGATGATGGCGTCGCGCATCAGCTGTGTGCGCTGCTGCCAGCGGGCACCGTCAACATCTTTCTCTGCATCGCCGGCAGGCATGGCCTGAATCAGGCCCACACGGTCGCACGATTCGATGTCCTGTTTCCACGGACAGACGTGCATCCAGCGTATGAGGTTGCCACCCGACTGCACCACAAGGTCGTTCGAATAGTCACTGAGCCATGCAGGAACGCTGATGCCCACGCCGGGCCATTCGTTGCTGGT
Organism: uncultured Prevotellaceae bacterium; assembly: GCA_902771785.1. Lineage (GTDB taxonomy): Bacteria > Bacteroidota > Bacteroidia > Bacteroidales > Bacteroidaceae > Prevotella. The sequence continues at coordinate 12,360 of CACXYH010000040.1, read as the reverse complement.
ACGCTGTGCATAGCCGTGAACCATCATGCAGCGGTCATTAAGATAGAACTTTCCTTCACAGAATTCCGTCTTGCGGAAGCCTGTACGGGTGACGACCTTATCTGTCAAAGGTGTCGCTGTCTCAAGTTTTTCGCGCAAAAAGGTCTCTACCGTATAGAGATAGCCATAGCCCCACGACCAGAAATGCAGGCCTTGCAATGCTTTTTCTGCCTTGACAGTGGTCTTTTCGCCTGGTTTCAGGGTTACAGGCTGACTGCCATTGAAGTCGGCCACCTTATGGCCGTCGAGGTCTTTGACGACTACGTTCAGGAAGAATCGGTGCTCCTTTTCATCGTCGTTTTTCACCTCGCTCTCCACATGAACCACAGCCTTACGCGCTCTGACGTCGATATCAGTAGCATAGATATAGGTGCCCATAGTCCCGAGGTTCGAGAAGAGGGGCAGCGTCTGGTGCAGCCTGTCGGTCAGGTGCAGGTATACGTTCTTGGGCAGTCCGCCGTAGTTAGCATTGAAGTTCTTGTCGTTCCACTGGTAGCGGCTGTTCAGCACGCGGTCGCGATACGTCCAAGAGTTGTCGCAGCGCACAGCCATCACATTCTCACCCGCCTTGACATAGGGCGTCAGGTCGAAGCCGAAGGCCATCACGCCATTGTCAGAGAAGCCCACCTTCTGTCCGTTGAGCCAGACGTCGGCACCCTGCCGGGCCCCTTCAAACTCAATGAACACTTTCCCTTTGACCTCCTGCGCTGTGAGCGTGAAATGCTTGCGATACCAGCAGATGGTATCGGTCAGGTCGACAATGTCGCGCTGAAAGGCCTCGCTGCCGTTGAAGGCATAGGGCAACGTGACGTGCATCCAGCTCTGATCGTCGAAAGTAGCAGTTTCTGCCTGCGGCACATCACCTATTTCCAGCAGCCACTGGCCGTTGAAGTTTAGTTTCTTACGCTCTGCAGCACTCATTGCTGCGACAGTCAAGAAGACCGCCAACAAGAAGAAAATCTTTTTCATCGTCTGTTTTAGTTATAGTTTTCTGCGCACAAAGATACAAATAATAATTAGAAAAAAACGCTTTCTCGATTATTTTTCTTACCTTTGCAGCCACATGAGAACAAATATCACCTTTCTCTCCAGCCTGCAGAACCCTAAAGTCAAGCAGCTACTGACCTTGCAGCAGAAGTCGTCTGAGCGCCGCAAAGCGGGTCTTTTCGTGGTCGAAGGACATGAGCGCCGCAAAGCGGGTCTTTTCGTGGTCGAAGGACAGCGCGAGCTGGGACATTGCGTGGACGCAGGTTTCGAACTCGAGGCCGTTTTCTGCTGTCCGGAACTGTGCCCAGAGGCTGTTTTAGACCGCTATTCCATACCTTATATATATCATGTATCGCCCGAGGTCTACGAGAAGATTGCCTACCGTGGCGGTACCGAGGGCGTCGTCGCGCTGGTCCGCACACGCCAATTGCAGCTCAACGACCTACAACTGAGCGAGCATCCGCTCCTCGTGGTGGTCGAGAGCGTTGAGAAGCCAGGCAACCTGGGCGCCATTCTCCGCAGTGCCGATGCAGCCGGGGCCGATGCCGTCATCGTTTGCGACCCGCTGACCGACCTTTTCAACCCGAACCTCATCCGTAGCAGCGTGGGAGGCTTCTTCAGCGTACCCACCGTAGCCACGACTTCCGAAGCCTGCATTGCCTTTCTCAAGGCGCGTAACATCCGCATCCTGACGGCTCAGTTGCAGGACTCCCACCTCTATTACGATACCGACATGCGCTGTGGCACCGCCCTTGTCATGGGAACGGAGGCCACCGGACTCACCGACCAGTGGCGCCAGGCTGCCGATGCCCACATCCGCATACCCATGCTTGGACGCATCGACTCACTCAATGTCTCCGTCAGCACGGCCATCCTGCTCTTCGAAGCAGTCAGACAACGATTAAACAGCCAGCAATGAGCAACAGCAAAGACCTACTCTCCTATATCCGCGAAGGACGTACGATGACGCAGCGCGAAAAGCTGAGCCTCATCGTGCAGCTCTCCATTCCCTCTATCCTCGCGCAGATATCAGCCACGGTCATGTTCTTCATCGACTATGCCATGGTGGGCCATCTGGGCGAGAAGGCCACGGCTGCCGTAGGACTGGTAGAGAGCACCACCTGGCTCATGGGCGGTCTGGCCTCGGCTGTCAACATGGGATTCTCGGTGCAGGTAGCCCATTTCATCGGTGCCAACGACTTTGAAGCAGCGCGCCGCGTGCTGCGACAGTCGCTGGTGTGCAGTTTTCTGTGGAGCCTCATGCTGTCGTTCACGGCCGTTGCCATTCATCTTCAGCTACCTTTCTGGCTGGGCGGAAGTGCCGAGATAGCCCATGATGCGTCCATGTATTTCCTCATCGTCGGTCTGGCTGGCATCTTCTTTCAGATGGAAGGACTGGCCGCCTCCATGCTGAAGTGCTCGGGCAACATGAAGATTCCCTCAGCACTCAACATCATGATGTGTGTGCTCGACGTGCTCTTCAACTATCTCTTCATCTATCAGTTCAACATGGGCGTCAAGGGAGCCGCCATGGGCACGGCGCTGGCCGAGCTCGTCACCGCCATACTCATGCTCTACTTTCTCATCGTGCGTAGCGACATGCTCAGCCTCGTGGGGCGTCAAGGCTCGTTCCGTCCGAAGGCCGACACCATCCGCACGGCTTTCAAGATTGGTGCGCCCATGGGCCTGCAACACTTGCTCATGGGCTCGGCCCAGATTGTGAGCACCATCATTGTGGCCCCACTGGGAACAGTTGCCATCGCAGCCAACTCCATGGCGATTACCGTCGAAAGTCTCTGCTACATGCCCGGCTACGGCATTGCCGAAGCAGCCACTACGCTTGTAGGCCAAGGAATAGGCGCCGGCCAAAAGCTGCTGACGCGCTCTTTTGCCCACCTGTCGGTGGGTCTTGGCATGCTGGTCATGACGTTCATGGGCGTGCTGATGTTCGTCTTTGCCCCCGAACTGATGGCAGTCATGTCGCCCGTAGAGGCTATCGTTGAGCAAGGCGCCGAGGCCCTGCGCATAGAAGCCTTTGCCGAACCGATGTTCGCTGCCACGATAGTGGCCAACGGTGTGTTTATCGGAGCAGGCGACACACTCATCCCTGCCATCATGAGCCTCGCCTCGATGTGGGGCGTACGCCTCACGCTGGCAGCCTCGCTGGCCCCTCGCTTCGGTCTGAAGGGTGTATGGACGGCCATGGCTATCGACCTCAGTGTGCGCGGCATCCTCTTCCTCACCCGTCTTTTCAAAGGAAAATGGTACAAAAATATCCGGTCATGAAACGATTATTCCTTCTCTGTGCAGCCATTCTGACCCTGTCTGCCGCGATGCGGGCACAGTCCAGTCAAGTACTTCTCGAAACGACGATGGGCAACATACGCATAGCCCTCAGCGACCAGACGCCGCAGCATCGCGATAATTTCATCCGCCTCGTGCAAGAGCATTTCTACGACTCCCTGCTCTTCCATCGCGTCATTCGCAACTTCATGATTCAGGCCGGCGACCCCACCAGCCGCCATGCCGAACCAGGCGCAACGCTGGGCGAAGGCGATGCGGGCTACACACTACCGCCGGAGTTCCGCACTCCCGAGCTCTTTCATCGACGCGGTATGGTGGCAGCAGCCCGCGAGAGCGACGATGTGAACCCTGAGCGCCGCAGCAGCGGATGCCAGTTCTATATCGTGTGGGGCAAGACGTTTTCGTCTGTCGACCTCGACAAGATAGACCAGCAAATACGCGAGGCCACCCACGGAGCGGCTTCGCTCACGCCCGAGATGCGCACAGCCTATCGCAAGCAAGGCGGTTCGCCCCATCTCGACGGACAGTACACGGTCTTCGGCGAAGTCGTTGAAGGCCTCGACGTGGTAGACCGCATTCAGCGCGTCTTCACCGACGATTACGACCGTCCTGTCGATGATGTGCGCATCCTTCGCGCCAGCATCGTAGAATAATCATTCGCTTTCCAAGAGCATCTGGTAAAAAAAACTGCAGCTCGCGGGCCTCTGCCTTGGAGCTGCATCAACACGATATTAATAACTAAAAACCTTTATGCTCTCTCTTTTTTGATTCTTTCTTAAAGATGAAGCCTTGCGATGTTCTGTTGTCTCTCGCCCGGCATCTGCAGTACGCGTCGTCTCGACGCCCCTGCTTTCAACATCTTTTCTCTGTTATCCTTCTTCAATCTTTTCGTTTACCTTATTACTAATACCAATTGTCCTAAACTCAATCTTTTACCTAATCATTAACTAAACCTATTGAACAATCTTTTACCAAAAACTAACTAACCTATGAAACAAATCTTTTACCTAAAAACTATCCTATTGAATAATGTCTTCTTACCTTAACTAAATACCTATTATATCTTTTACGTCTGTCAGATATCACTTTATCTTTTTGACGATGCAAAGGTACAACGAATTTTCATTCGCCGTATCATTTCTGCACTCTTTTCGACCAAAAAGTGCCAATCTTTTGACGTAAATCAATCCATTTGTGTGCGAACACAGTTATTTTGTGTTCGCAAACACCTCTTTTTCCACCAAGTTTGTCAGCTCCACAAACTGGGCAATGCTGAGCTGTTCAGGCCGCTGGGTCATCATGTCCTGTTCAAAGAAAGCGGGCGAAGCAGGGTGCTGTGCGTCGAAAAGCTGTCGAAGCGACACGCGGAGCATCTTCCTGCGCTGGTTGAAGGTGGTCTTCACCACCCTCTTGAAGAGCTGTTCATCGCAGCCTAACTGAGTGACCTCGTTGCGTGTCATACGAATAACGGCACTCTGCACCTTGGGAGGCGGGTTAAAGACCGAAGGCTCCACGGTGAAGAGGTAGTCGACGTGATACCAGGCCTGCGTCAGTACCGACAGGATGCCATAGGCTTTCGTCCCCGGTTGCGAGGCCATGCGCAAGGCCACCTCACGCTGTATCATGCCCGTACAGCAGGGGATGAGGTCGCGGTTGTCGAGCATCTTGAAGAAAATCTGCGATGAAATGTCGTAGGGATAGTTGCCCGTGAGCACAAACTGACGTCCGTCGAAGAGCGTGCGCAGGTCCATGCGCAGGAAGTCGTCGCCGATAATGTTCTCGCGCAGACGGGGGAAGTGCTCGTTCAGGTAGGCCACCGACTCGCGGTCGATCTCAACCACCTTGAACTCGCGCGGCTTCTCTACAAGAAACTGCGTCATCACTCCCATGCCGGGCCCTACTTCGAGCACAGGCAGTTCAGGACATGCATCGACGGTATCGGCAATGCGACGGGCAATAGTGAGGTCAGTCAGGAAGTGCTGCCCCAGGTTTTTCTTCGGACGTACTTGCTTCATGGGTGCAAAGATACAAAGACTTTTTCAAATAGCATTCTATTGTCTGCTGAAAAAACATATACTTGCTTGTTAGAATATAGGAGCTGCAAGCCCGTTCGTAAGGAAATCAGCGGTTTGATTCCACACAACTTTCTATGAGTTTCGCCATATCCTTCAGGCATTGCGCAGTAGCCCAGCTGTTGTCCTTGCGAACTGATATCCATTCTTCCACCAGTTTCAAGAGCTTTTGGCCACCATTCTCCACACGCTTCACCGCAGCAGAGTAATCGGAACGCTGTTCGTCCTCGAGCCAGTCACCATTACTATCCTTTTTTGCATTATCGACGACTTTTTCCACCTGCAGCCTAAGTTGTTGCATTGCTGCATCGGTGTCACCCGTTTTTGCCGTTTTCTGTTCGACACGCTTCAAGTCGTTGAGCCTCATCTCACATATCTCATAACTCGTATAACACATGACGGGTCCCATGCCACTACCTCCCCACCACTGCAGATTTACGATGCCGAGGCAAAAGCCATCCAACGCTTGATGCAATGCGCTCCAGGCACTCAACTCGCTAGCGAAAGCAGTATTATTCTTCAGGAGTTCCCCTGATGCCTTGGCAATCCTATATAAACACACATTACGCATCATGCGAGCACTGTATATCATGCCCCAGGTGGTGTCATCCGAATGAAGGTTTAGATATGTATTCACTACAGACAGCATCGAATCAGCCTTGGCCTCCACAGCTAGCTCCGTGCCAGGGAAAATAGAGTCGAAGCTATGTACCAACATCCGTTCATATCGTTTCTGCCAATTCAACTGTGTTCGATAGTCGAACATATCTTTTTCATCCAGATTCTCTACAATCGACTCTAAAGCATCAGCCAATCTCTGAAGTCCCTTGTCCTCAGCATTCTCATCATCAGTCTCTGCTCCGACAGGCATTTCCACACTGTCAGTTTTCACCTGGCAGGCACTATCCAAGGCAGTCGCGTCGTCATTTATCCCTTTCCCCCGATGGCCACAAGCCACCAGCACAACTGCCATCACAAAAAAGATCAGTTTTCTCATTATTACACCTATTATATATTATATTATTTTGCCGCAAAGATACGAAAAAATTTGAATCTAAGCATTCTTTTCCCTCATTAATTCCTGTTTCGCTTGCTCTCGCTCTTGTCTGATAGTAGGGAATTTGCTATGGTTTAAGAGAAGTAAGGTCATACAAATGCAACGCGTATTGTGCATAGGCGTTTTCCATTTTGCGCCTCCGTTTTATGGCAAAACGAAATGCGTTTTGATACAAAACGTCTTCCATTTTGCTACAAAACGCGTTCCGTTTCCATACAAAACGCCCCCCGTTTTGGGCCAAAACACATTTCAGAACTTCAGAGACTTGAATCTTTAATATAAACCAACTAACTTTTTGGCTGTATAAATCACTTGTCCGTTCCATCCCGATTTCATACTTTTGCAGGTAATGTATATAAAAATAATGAAGAAAACATTTGGTTATCATTCAGTTTTTTCGTATCTTTGCCGCATCGTTTGGTTTGCCCCTAACGGAGCATCCGACGACTCTTTATATGAGAAAGACGTTTTCAAGCGTCTGACCTGTTGGAACAGAAACTTCGCAAAAGTCAAAACCATGACAGGCAGAGCAACGAAGCGTCTGCGTAGTACGTCTTATCGCGAAGTCACTGGTGTGCAATCCATCGGTGCGGCATTTAGATATACGTGCTGGCGTGGGCCTGTAGTTGCTTATCCTGATGGTTGAGGCAATGCGAAGGCCCATGTTCCCAGGATAGGCACCAGAAGCAGAACCTACGCCTTTTTTCATATCTATGGAATAAAATTAGTTACTACGCAACAAATAAAAACGACAAAAAAATTTGGCAGAAACATGAATAATTCGTATCTTTGCACCATGCTCTCGCAAGAGACGCATGACATATTTGCTCAACATCGTCTTCCGAATCACCACCTCGAAAGAGACATAAAACGAGCAAAAACTAAGCTGTTTGGAGCTGCGCATAAGCGTAGACTCTCCATAAACAGCTTAGGGTTTGTGGTGAACCTGGAAGACGTATGGCAGTTGTCTGCGCTTTCCTTTTGCCCCAAAGTTAGTGCGGAAATTCTGCCAAAAAAGGCGCATTAACGATAAGCGATAATTACCAATATTTCAAACTAATCAAACAAAATGTCTATGAAAAAACTACTAGTGTCGCTCTTCCTGTTATTAATAGCAGTGGGAGTATTTGCGCAAAGGCGCAGTGAACAAGATGCTTTGCAGATTGCAAAGGAATTTTTTGCTCCGAAGCAGGCTACAAACAAGGCACGGCTGATGGCCGTACCTCGACAGCAAGTGAACACAGCAATGTCTCGCCGCAGGGTAAAAGTTCAGTCATCTGATGAGGCAGGCTACTACATCGTGAATGATGAAGCCAACCAACGCTTCGTCATCGTGTCAGCTGACGAGCGAATGTACCAAGTACTCGGTTATTCCGACAATGGCACCTTCAATGCAGAGAATGCTCCCGTACAGCTATTCGATGTGCTGGGATGGTATGACGGACAGTATGAACAATTGAAGAAGGAGAATGTTACCATCGCAGAAGCACCAAAAAGGGCTGACGTAGAGCCGATACTCCCACTTATTAAGACGAAATGGGGACAGGGGAATCCCTTCAATTTAGATTGCCCTTTAGATAATAAAGGAGAAACAAGCGTCACAGGCTGTGTTGCTACAGCTATGGCACAGGTAATGAACTTCTATCATTATCCAACCAAGGCAAAAGGAGGAAGTCTGTCATATAAGACCAAGACAACAGGCACATTACAAAGTATTAATTTCAACGAAATAACATTCAACTGGGATGCGTTACTTTCAGAATATGACAGCGAGAGCCCGAACTCATCTTGCAGTGAAGTGGCCAAGCTCATGCATGCTTGTGGAGTATCGGTGTACATGAATTATGACTCTGGTTCTGGGGCAAATCCTGGTGTTATTCCTTACGCTATGATTAACTATTTCGGCTACAACCCAAATATGCAATATCTTGTGAAGGACTTCTATAAAAAAAATGAATGGGATAGTATCATTGTAAATGAGCTTACATCAGGACGGCCTATTTTATATGGAGGAGACGGTCCCGTAAAAACAAAGCTTTTGGGCAGGGAAGAAGAATCTGAAGGGGCGCATGAATTCGTGCTTGATGGTATGGACAGGCAAGGACTCTTCCATTTCAACTTTGGTTGGAATGGTAATTGCGATGGTTATTTCGCTACAGATGCAATTAATCCTGTTGAAGACTATTCATTTGGTGAAGTAAGCCTTGGTTCTACAGAGTATGATTTCAACCATAATCAAGGGATGGTAGTTGGCATTTGCCCAGAAAAAATAGGCGAGAGTCAAGACATCTTCTATTCCTTGGAATTAGATCTCAATTCCAACACAAAAGTAGACGTTACCACTACACTAAAATATCAGCCGTATTGCTGTTCAAACAAGACTAATGATGATAATACTTTTACAGGACGATTTGGCCTAGGAGTGTTCGACAAGGATTGGAATCTTGTAGAGACACTTATAAACGTAACTGACAAAGACTTATTTGGAGGAATTCGTGGTCTGCATGGTGGGGCTTGGAAAGCAAGTTCCTACTTGAAAAGTTTCAGTTACGACCGTTCCACTTTCCAAGACGGAAAGCAATACTATATAGCTCTCTACGCTCAGCACAGCACCAGTAGCAAGCCAACGCTCGTCAAGACAGTGAATGGCAATAAAGACTGGTATCGTGCTACTGTTCTCGATGGAGTTGTCTATTTGGAAGCTCTGAAGATAATAAAAGACAAAACAGAGCCTCCTATACCAGTTCCACTTCCCGAAGGACTTACCGGCACATTCACCGTAAAAGCAAACAGCACCAGTGAGCTCTGGACGGTACAGGTAGAAAAGGACGAAACAGAAGAAGGCAAGTATTTTTTCTTTGGTATCGACCCAGCAGTCGCTGCAAAAGGTGTGACTGCCAACGACAACAAGGTGGTAGGTGTCATGAACCCCGACGGCAACATCCGTATTGGCAATCAGCAGATAAACGGCAACCTGTGGTTCAACAATTTCGGTTCTACCGACAGCGTGATTGTATATATTTCACTGGAAAAAAACACCATGCAGATACGCAACACTTGGGGCACTATCGACAAGTCTTCAGGAAAGGGCATTTCACAATATAGCATGACTGATTTCAGTTATCAACGTCTTGATCCTGTCGAGGTGGCTACGCCTACCATCTATATCGACTATCAGCATCGAGTGCAAATAACTTGCGCCACCGAGGGGGCCAGCATCTATTATTCGTTCTCGCAAAATGGGACTGAGCCAGACAAGGCATACTCTGCACCCTTTACTCTTGAGCATAACGGCATAGTAAAAGCTGTTGCCAAGAAAGATGGAAAAACATCTGAGGTGTATACTGCCGAGGAGAAATCGTTTGTGGTAGCCAGACCAAAAATAGTGGCTGATGATAATTACAACGTGACTATTTCCTGTGCCACCGACGGTGCCGTAGTGTTTTATACCACCGATGGTAAGATACCTACATCTAAGACTGGTCAACCCTATGAAGGTGCATTCTCCGTCAAAGAGACCACAACAATCATGGCTAAGGCTACGAAGGAGTTTTGGAACGACTCGGAAACAGACACATGCTTTGTTGTCGTTATACCAAGCCCAGAATTGAAAATCTCAAACAAAGCAGGCGAACTGGCTAACAACATTTCATATAAGGATAAACTGACAGCTACCGGCCTTACCGTTTCCGGTCATATCAATGGCAGCGACATCAAGTTCATCCGTGAGATGATTATTAATGGCCGTTTAGCATACCTAGACCTAAAAGATGCATCGATTGTAGCTGGCGGAGAGCCTTATTACAGCACTTCGTACTCGTCGGAAAGCACTGAGGATAATGTTATCGGTGAAAACATGTTCTACGACTGCGACGGTCTCATTTCCATCAAAATGCCTGCTACTGCCACAAAGATTTGCCAGTGGGCATTCCAAAGTTGCAACGCCCTCACTATGGTTGAACTTCCCACCGCATGCGTCACTGTGGAAGATTATGCGTTCTCTGGAAGCAAGAACCTTTCTTCCATTCACCTGCCTGCTACTATTACCGAGTTTGGCAGCAATAATTTCAGCGGTTGCCCTAAGTTTGTTGCATTTACTGTCGATGAGAGCAACACCACTTATAAGGCAGATGATGGCATTCTCTACCAAAATGACACCATTCTAGTGAAATATCCTATGGGGAAAGCCGATGACACCTTTGCTATTCCTGCGACAGTGAAGCATATAGCCCCTCATGCTTTCAGTTATGCACAGGTAGTGAATGTGACAGTTCCTGAGTCGGTTGTCAGTATTGGCAACTTCGGATTTGACGAGTGCCATCGCCTTTCGTCTATATCCCTACCTTACAGCGTCAAGGTTATTGGAAATAGTGCTTTCTGGGGATGCAAGAGCCTGACAGATGTGACGATGCCGAACACACTTGAGAAATTGCCATCGTATTTGTTCTATAACTGCACCAGTTTGCGACGGTTTACAATAGGACCTAGTGTCACGACCATCGCAGACAACGCTTTCGAGGGTTGCATCATGCTTCAGTCGTTTGAGGTTGATGAGCGGAACACTACCTTTGCCAGTGATGGAGGCATACTCTACACCAAGGACATGAAGACCCTTTGGCGTTGCCCTTTGGCACTTTATGCTGAAGAGTTGCGTCTGCCAGAAAGTGTAGAAGTTATCAACGGGCATGCTTTCGACAAATGCGTAAACATTGCTAAATTCTTCCTTGGCTCCAATGTTAAGCAAATTGGCAGTTTCGCCTTCGATGATTGCAAGATGTCAGCTATCTATATGCCTGACGGTATTACTAAAATAGGTTCAGGAGCTTTCTGGGGTTGCGACAATCTTGAAACCTTCGTTGTTCCCAATGGAGTGAAGGTGTTGGAAAGTAACACCTTCAAAGATAGTAAAAAACTCAATTATGTTTACCTGCCCCAGAACGTGGAAAAGTTCAACAGCAGTGTATTCTCTGGTTGCAAATCTCTAGCCTACATCAACAGTAAGATTAAGGACATTGAAAGTGTTTCGGTTGATTTCTCTACATACGACAACACTTATACCTCCTTTAATAATATAGCCGACACATGCACATGGCGTGTTCCCGCAGGTCCTGACAGCGACGTTGAGAAATACGCCAAAAAGTACAAAGAACAGCCTTGGTGGGTTTCCACGTGGCGCATTGCCATTGGTCCGCAAGAGGAGACGATGACCTTAACGCTTGCCGACGACATGGTCACTTTCTACTCCATCGAAGACCTTGACTTCACGGGTGTAGAAGGTCTAGAGGCATACATTGCCAGTGGATTCAGCACTTCTACTGGTGACGTGGTGATGCTCCATGTTCAGGAAGTGCCTGCATACACGGCCCTGCTGCTCAGGGGCACGAAAGGCAAGAGCTATGAAGTAGCCATGAAAGGCACTGATTATGTCTACACCAACTTGCTACGCGGCGTGCTCAGCGACACAGAAATCAGCCGTGGCTATGTGCTGAATAACTGTAATTTCGTGGCTGTTAATGGCACTGAGAAGGTGAATGGTGGCGAGGCATGGCTCGACATCGACAACATCAGTGCTTCGCGTTTGCACATGGTATTTATGGAGCCTACTGGCATAACTAATGTTTCCGTCGGCGATAACGAAAAGGCTCCCTGGTACACCCTACAAGGCATTCGCTTGAGCAACAAGCCGAGCAAGCCTGGTGTCTATGTGCATCAGGGCCGTAAGGTAGTGGTGAAGTAGTATCTCGTAAGTATTCGCGGCAAGAGCATGCAGGTTTCCTATCTGTTGCTCTTGCCGCATTCTTGAAAAAAAGATGGTATAAATATGGAAGAAAGGAATCCTAGCGAATGGTTGATAGCAAAGGCTTTACGGTACATAGGCTGTGATAAAGTGGAAGTACACGA
>CACXYH010000039.1 GCA_902771785.1 uncultured Prevotellaceae bacterium | reverse complement strand
CCAATCTTATATCATCCACTGTATCCTCAAAGACAAACAACACCATATAGCTTAGGTGATTACCTGAGCCATATAATCCAGAGTAATAGTCCACGCCAAGAGCAAAATGCTCCATGCATTGCGGAAAATCACCCAAAGTCATAAGGTATGGGTTAACCAACTCTTCCATGGGGAGAAGAGGATTCCATATCTCTTGCCTTTTTCCTAATAAGAATATGTATGTGATGGGATGCATCATTGATGGATAGCTCTTTTATTCGTAAAACTCTGACGTATCAGCTTCGAATTCAGTCATATCTACCATCTCAAGTTTTCCGTCATTGTATTCAAGTTCCCCTTTCATTGTGAACGGAAAAGACATATAGAATGGGGCATCCGATTCGCGATTGTTATAATCTAACTGAACACCTACACGGCCTTCACATTCTATTAGTATAGATTCATTGGTGATCTCTATACTATTGACAGATACACTCTCCACATCTTCGATGGACGTGTGCGTAGACAGTTCATCAAGGTCAGAGGGTATTCCGCTACTGACAAGATAATCATACACTAACTCTTCTATATTATCAATGACAATCGTATCTTCGTCAGGATAACGTACCGCAATCAAGAAGAACTTGCAGCCAGGATAAGTTTCCTTCAGATAACTCGCTTGCTGTTTAATACGGGCTTTTGTTTCTGCTCTGACATCTCCCGTCTTCACTTCAAAGAAGATGATCGAATCGTCTTTTCGTGCGACCATATCAACCCTATAGTCGCCAATTCGTTCTTCGACTGTTACCTTATAGCCTCTTTTATTATACTGAGCGCAGAGTTGATCCACCGCAGCGCGATGATAGTATTTTTTAAGGTATTGCTTATCAATCTTCATATAAGTCCTCCTTTTCTATCTCTATCATGGTTTCCTTGAAGTACCCGCATTCCACATATATACATTTCACATTGTTTCCTGTCAGTATTTGCAATAGCTCAGCAGATGTATCAGAATCACCATTTATTTGTATCAAGTCATGTTTCTTTGTATATATGACCGTGCTTGTTCTTTGCACAATCTGTTTGTCATCTTCATATATGGTTCCAATCAGCGCATCCCACACTGGCTTGCTGATATTGTCAGCATCGAGGTCTGTGCCGGCACTTGTAAAAAAATACACCTGACCGTACAATTCAATACCCTTACGAAATTTGGGTACTTTTCCATTATAGTTTCTGGAAAAGGCCTCTACTATTGTCCCTTTATATCTCTCACGTTTCTTAGAATCGGAGGAGTTATAAGAAACTGGTGTTGACTTTCTTAATTTTATTATAGCTGATATCATCCTTTATTATTCTCCTTTCTGTAGTACAAACATATCAGAGCAAAACTCCCAAATCGCTTTTTATTCCTTTCTTTATAACTTGTCGTATCCAAACGGGAGCCAACAATAAATCATATTCTATGGTATTTGTCTCTGGCGTTTCCGTGAACAGTTGTCCAATCCTCGATTCAACTTCCTGAGTGATGTTGTTCTTACCGATGTTGCGTAGTGCCTGAACCAATTCCGGCATCAAACGTCCTCGTAATGCAAAGTTCTTGGGTGCCCCATGTTTAAGTGTCACTGTTCGATTCCCTAATTTTAACTTTCGTCCAGACCCGGTAGTCAGAAAAATGGTATTCATGGGTACTTGTGTGGAGAATCCTAAACGATTAGCTGCCGTGGCACCTGTCGGTATGACTTTTGCCTTATCTCGTTTGGCAATCTCTTTCACTAATTCGTAAACAGAAGGGTAAAAGATACCAAAACGAGTTTTACGTGCCTTGACATACACACCTTTAGCTATTCGTGTAATTAATCCTTCTTTCTCAAATATGGCGAGCAGCTTGGTGACGTACCCGACATCATACTGAGGAAAAGAAGAAACAAAGAATATCTCGCCGAACTTACTGCGAGTAATCCTTTTCCTAATCTGTTGTACTACTGCATTCTCCATTGATAATATCTGTAAATTTGGTCGGAATGATAACAAATATTTCCGACCGCAAAGGTACAAAATTTCTTTCGTACAACAATACTTTAAGTGTTGAAATTAAGTTTGATTGGCAAATAATAATGCTTTTCTTGTTATATAAATGGAATTCCCATATAAATAATGTATCGCTTTTACTCTAGGAAAGCTACATTGCCAGAAAAAGACACCCCTAAGTATAATTGACATAACAGAATTAATTCATTGTACACTTGTGCCGTAGTTTAAAAAAGTTAAAAACGTTAAATATTCGTCTTTTTTCCAATTCATGGTATCTGCGCAGTCATTTTTCTACCGTTTAATTGGCAAATAGTTGATATAAAGTAATTTGCAAATACATGAATTGCTCTGGACTGACGAGTGTAAACATCCCGAACTCGGTGACGACCATCGGCGGAGCTGCATTCAATGGATGCTCTGGCCTGACGAGCATCAATATCCCTAACTCCGTGACGAGTATTGGCATTGAGGCGTTCTGGTGTTGCTACGGACTAACAAGCATCAAAATCCCAAACTCTGTGACGAGCATCGGCGAAGGTGCATTTGAGTATTGCTCCCTGACGAGCATCAATATCCCTAACTCTGTGACGACCATCGGCGAAAGTACATTCGAAGGATGCTTCGACCTGACGAACATCACCATTCCAAACTCCGTGACGACCATAGGCGACTATGCATTCTACGGCTGTGACGGCCTGACAAGTGTCACTTCATACATTAACAATCCTTTTCCGATACGAAATGTATTCGGTTACGATACCTATAATGAAGCCTCTCTTTATGTGCCTGCATATTCGCTTGAGCTATATGAGGCGACAGAAGGTTGGAAAGACTTTAAAAATATCATTCCCTTCGAAGTAGAAGTAGGCAGCTCATTAGCACTCAAAGTTGTTGACAACCAGAATAACGATGTAACCAATCATGCAAGCATCACTTGGTATGATGCAGATAAAAACCAGATAGGAACGGGAAAGGACCTGAATGGCATAACAGATAGCACTACCATATATTACTCCATCGCGCTGGATGAAGAATTTGGGCGCACTTATCGCGAAGTGACGATGCAAAAGATAGTGGCTGAAACGGATACCGTTGTCTGTCAACTTGCTGAAATTGGGCGCGTCGTGCTTGAAGGTCGTGTTTCTGCCACTGACATTGACAGGACGGCAATGACCGTCAACGTGAAGCAGAAGCTCAATGGAAAGTGGGGGCAAGACTACGCTACGCAGACCAACGAGCAGGGTGTGTTCCGAGTGGAGGTGTACGACGACGAGACCGACATCACCATCAGTGGTGACGGCTATTTCGACGCAACGCTCCACCGCGACGGCTTCGACGGCAATGGAAACGTGGGCACCATTCCGATGAACCTGATTTCCGGCTTTGCCATAGCGGCCAATATCGCCCTGCAACAAGCTGTGGCCAACGACCAAGCAGAGGAAACTGCCGACTGGACTGGCGGACTGAACAACATAGAGTTTACGCTCTACAACGAAACAAAAAATACAAGCATAACCGACTTTGCTACGCAAAACGAAAATGTGATTATAAAGTCTGGAGCCGAAATTGGCGACGAAATAAGGTTGACAGCCAAGAGCAAGCAAGGCATTTTTGCCGATGCCACTGCACTGTTTACCATTGAAGCAGGAGCAAACAGCTTCAACCTGGCATTGACCGAATTAGGCGGTATCGACATTACCTATGCTTCGAGCAACAATGGCACCACCATCGGCTACCTCTACGATGCGAGCAATAAGCTGGCCGCAAGAGGAAGCTATGCCGGCGAAACGCTGTCGCTACGGCACATCAAGAGCGGAACCTACACGCTGGTTTCAATGGGTAGCAGTACGCTCCTTGGCAATATGCCAAGCATGGAAAGCCTTCGGGACGTGGGACTTCAGGAAGGTAGCGACTATGTGGCAACAAGTATTACGGTGGCAGATGGCTTGCTGACAGCAACGACTATCAGTGCCGTGCCAAGCATGGACGATACGCGCTTCTACTACACCAGTGGCAACACCTACTTCAATGCCAACAAAGAATCGCTGACAGCCGGCAACTATCTCACGCTGACGGCTCACTTAGACTTTAAGCCCGAATATTCAGAAAAGGCCGATATCGTGAAATTGTCGATAGACATTCCTGAAGGATGCCAAATAGTAGAGAATTCTGTGATTGCAAATCGTCAGGCGGTGGCACACACTATTGATGGTAACCGACTAACGATGACGCTGAACAAAGACCAGTGGCAAGGGCAGGTACGCTTCTGCATCATACCCGTGCTTAATCAGACTTATACGATAACAGCCATGGCGTCATTCGACATGGACGGAAACGTTTTGCAGCCAATAGGAACAGCACAGTTTGAAGCAAAGGGACTGTCACTGAGCACACCCAAATATGCAGCCAATACCAATATCACCATTCATGGAACGGCGAAAGGACATAGCGAGGTGAGAATCTATGACAACGATGTGCTAATCGGTACGACTTCATCGAAAGCCGATGGCTCCTGGACAGCAACTTGTGAACTATACAAGCCATACGCTCATTCTTTCCATGGCATCTATGCAAAGATTGTAGCTGACGATGGAATGGAACTGACAAGTGAGACGAAGCAAGTGGAGTATGACAAGAACCTGTCAGTTCCGCAGAAAGTAACGATGACATACTACAATGGATGGTATAAAAAAAATAAGACTGTAGAGTTTAACCTCCTGGAAGGTACGACAACTCCTGCATCTTATCCTTTCTTTAGTGGAACAGACTTCACTTTCCTTGCCGAATTCACCCGTAATGACAGTACCCTGATTAAGAATGTAAACATTAAGGTGCTAAATAGTGACGGCACTGTTCGCACCCTGCCCGCAACTTTCGACGGCAAGCAGAACAAGTGGGTGGCCACCACGAAATATTCTAATAGTAGCAGACTGCCGCAGAATGTAGCGGTAGAATACATCCGTCTGGAAAATGATTCTATTGACAATACGGAATCATTTAATGACCAAATGACAATATTAGATAATTGCCGGTCTGCTGTTATACAATATGCCGAAGAGAACTATGACTACAGCGTAATTGAAGAAGGAGAATCATTCGTCAACTTCCATGTAAAAGGAGAAGGAGAAACAGGTTATAGAACAAAGATAGAAGAACTCGATTTCTCAGAAGCAGTCAAACGGATGGATGAGGTGCAGTTTGATTTTGAATATGATGAAGATGGGAAACTGTTATGCAGTTATACTGAGATTCTTGATGCATATACATCTACAACATTTATTGATTTTGCTGATAGCATTGCCTTTACTATTACAATGGAGACAGGTAAGCATAGTAGTAGACGTCATGCTCCAAGCACAGTTAATATAATAAACGGTATGGCTAATTTAGGAAGCATAGTCAATGAAGCCATTCCATATCTCAATATACCAAGTGACCTGTCATACATGAACGGCTTGTATAATCGTTATCGGTACAGTTTTGATAACATTAACCTTAATACACAAGTGTTGCTGAGAATGAAGTGTGATGATGGCTCTTTTAAACTGTCAGAACCTACTATGAGTGCATTTTTTGAACAAATTTACGCATACCAAGAGGAATACATGATATTCACAAACAAGTTACTTGATTATATCCATGAATACGAAAGAAAAGTAGCTTATAGCGCAGCGTATGATATAGCCCTTACTTTAGCTGGTGGAAGAGCAGCTAAAATGATCCTAAATTGCACGAAATTCACTCCACGTGCTAACGTTGTTTCTTCGTTAACAAGATTTATGAAGAAACCATATATGAAAATTATGCCTGGTGACAATCGGAGAACTGTAAATATGATGAGCAATGTCTTAGGTGTTTATTTAGGACAAGCAGTAAATGCTATTGATAGTGTATTGAATCCTGCTTTTGCAGATTTCAAAAGTGTCTATACAAATGTTCATTCGTGGGCACCACAGCAATATAGTTCTATAATGAATAAATATTATGAACTAACTGATGATATTGAGCGTAACTACAAAAAATGCAAGAAAGAAGAGAAGGACAAAGAAGAAAAAAAGGATGAACCTAGAGACGAAAAGACTAATGGCAACAAGAATGATTTCACCGGCAAGGGAGCAACACCACAGATTGACCCCTCTGGCTACGTCTACGAAGCCGTGCTCAGCAATCGCTTAGAGGGCGTGACAGCTACTTGCTACCAGAAAGTGCAGAAAGAAGACATGTATGGCGATATCACGGAAGAGGCCGAAATGTGGAACGCCGAGGACTACTCGCAGCAGAACCCGCTGAAGACTGATGCTGATGGCTTCTATCGCTGGGATGTTCCGCAAGGCATGTGGCAGGTGAAATACGAGAAAGAGGGCTACGAGACCGCTTACAGCGAATGGCTGCCCGTGCCTCCTCCACAGCTTGACGTGAACATCGGCATGAAGCAGAGCACTCCGCCAACAGTAAAGCAGATGCGAGGCTACGAAAGCGGCATCACCATTGAAACCAGCAAATACATGCGTCCCGCCACACTGAATACCACAAACGTTACTGTCACAAGAAACGGAATGGACGTGAAGGGAAGCATCGACATCGAGAATGCCGAGAAGGAACCGCGTGGCGATGCTGTGTATGCGTCAAAGATAAAGTTCATACCTGAAATGAACTTCGAAACAACCGACGAGGTAATCGTAACCGTGCACAAAGAGGTGGAAAGCTACTGCGGCGTGAACATGGTTAGCGACTTCGTGCAGAAAGTAGAAATAGAGCCGGAAATCAAGGAAATCGTTGCCGACAGCGTCATCAGTATCCCTTATCAGGGAAGCAAGACCATTCTGGTGGTAGTGCTGCCAAAGACGGCTGCCATGGGTAAAACGCTGCGCATACATTCGTCGTCGGCAATGATTGCCGCTGCAAACAAGGAAGAAATAACGCTCGACGAGAATGGGTCGGCCACGCTGACTCTGAACGGAGAACTGCCTGGAAGCGCATTCCTGACGTTTGCCATCGACAATACTGACATGCAGGCACAGTCGAAGGTGAAGGTAGTGATGGAAAACGATATGGTGGCCACGCCAATAGCATCGATCACGAGCGGTTTGTCTGTAGATGCCGGAACACAATTGACGCTGACTTGCGAGACCGAGGGCGCTACTATCTACTACACCTTAGACGGCTCTTGTCCTTGCGACGAAGCAAAGAGAATAAAGTATGAGGCACCGATTGTGATTGATTCAGACGTGATAGTAAAAGCCATCGCGGTGAAAGGCGACATGGACGACAGCGACATCGCGACCTTCGTGTATCTGATAAACGACACAGGTATTGAAAGCATGGGTATTGCAGGTATCAGGATTTGGCCTTTGGTCACCTCGTCTACAATACATGTTGACCTGAAAGACTTGAAAGCCGAGAATATTACTGTTGTAAATATGAATGGCGCAACTATGTACTCTGCTGCCAATGTAAGAGGAAGAATAACAATTGACCTTGGAAGATATGCAGATGGCATGTATATTGTAAACGTAAAGTGCAAAGATGGCAGAATGGTGAGAAAGATAGTAAAGATTAGAGATTAAAAGCTCTCCAAACTGATAGCTCTTTGACGAGCGAAAAACATCAAAAAACAAAAAGCCATTGATATTCAGTGGCTTTTGTTTTTTATACATCGTTCTGCGAGAGTATTATATCTATTGGCGTCCAACAACCGTCATATTGGGATGCACCGTATACGTACGACAACAAGCCCTATATGCGAATCGAGAGTACTACAGTCGTCATGTCTCGTGACATCTTTGAGAATCGATTGATGTGTATATACCTTATTATTTATTATATGCTCTCTTTCTGCAATGTATCCAAAAATTCTTTTAGTCTGAGTATCAGCAGCCGAGGGAATGTGATGTCGCGAAGAACTTTGAAGTGTGAATCGTCAGAGACAATATAGGTGGCTCCAGCGGCAAAGGCGCAATCTACAAATTTATTATCATCAGGATCAGCAGTGATAAGTCCCCAACGGAATTCTGGATTTATCAATTCTACGTTCTTGCTTTTCAACAGTAAGTCGGCAACGCTTTCTGCAATCTCTGGCGTCATTTTCCGACCTATTATCTCGATGTACTCGTCTAATATCTCGTTTGAAATACAAAGCGTGTAGCGTCCCTGCTGGAAACTTTGCCAGATTGAGTAGTACTGACCACGTCTCGACAATGAGGAAATCAGCCCATTAGTATCGAGTACAATCTTTTTATTTGGCATATTTGTATGGTGTGCGAAGATGCTCCTTCAATATGGCTTCGTTTTTCTCGTTATCCCACTTGCCCTCGTCCCATAGTTTATCGACGGCTTCGTCTATCTTGCGAGCGTAGAAGTCGCAAACCACCTGACGAAGTTCGTCAAGCTCCTCCTCAGTCTTGATGTGTCCTAAGAGTCTTAGAAAGTCCATCTGTGCTGCATTCAGTCCTGTTGCTTGTTCCATGAATTTTGGTTTTATTGGTCTAACGACGGCAAAGGTACAAAAAGTTTTTCAGATTATTGCCAGTCTGACCCAATTTTTTTATAAAACGAAAAGCCATTGATATTCAGTGGCTTTTGTTTTTGTATACATCGTTCTATCCTACGAAGGTATTGACGGATGCGGAAAAATGTTGTACCTTTGCATCGTCAATCGCGAAAGACAAACAAAAGAGTAACAATTAACTTTAGTAATTAACCCATTTAAAACAAAAAAATTATGGCACAGTATTTTAAGAAGTATCAAAACAACGTTCGTGACTCAAAGATGTTTGGCAAGTGGTATGGACGCGCCGTGACGCTGCGCACCGTGGAAGTGGAGGAACTGGCTGCTCAGATGCAGGACAACTGCACCGTGAAGCGCGCCGACATCCTGGCAGTGCTCTCGGAACTGGGACCCACCATGAAGCAGCTGATGCAGAACTCGCTGGCAGTGCGCATCCCCTATCTGGGCGTATTCAAGATCCTGATGGCAACCAAGCCGGCTGAGGAGAAGGAGAAGTTCGACGCCACTTACGTGAAGAACCTGAAGGTGAACTTCCGTCCGGAGGCCCACAAGCTGGAGCAGAGCGGCAAGAGGGTGAAGGACCTGGTGGCCGGATGCAAGGTGACCGACATCGAGAACTATATCAAGACGGCTAACAACGACGGCAACGGCGAGAACAACGGATAGGCTGGCGGAGCTGAGGCCAACGGCCTGATATAGACTGAAAAGGAAAGCAGGAGCTGCAAAACGGCCGTTTGCGACTCCTGCTTCTTTATTGGATAATACCAGATGCTTACTTGATGACCTTGCGGGTGCTGGTTGTTCCGTCGGTATAGGTCTGCTTCACCACGGTCACTCCGCGACGATAGCTGTCGGCCTGCTTGCCGTCGGCACCGTAGAGGGCCTCGGCTGCTACCTCCTTCTGGCTTGCCCAGTGAGCGCACGGCGGCAGGATCGGGAGCGGTGCCGAAGAAGTTGTCGAGACAGAAGCAGGCGGTGGTGAGCACCTGCTGATTGAAGGCACGCACGTCGTCGTCGACCACACCACGCTCATGCCCAGCTTCACCTTTGCCGATGCTGAGGGCATTGCCTACTACGACAGCAACGGCGACGAGCAGACCGCCCACATCGCCGGCATCCTCACCATCGGCACCGTACAGGAGCGCGCCTCCATCGATGCCGGCAACTTCCTGGGCTATGCCGACCGCATCATGAACCCACGGCTCACCAAGGTAGCCAACCCCTAAACACACACAGAAGCGACAACCCTTTTTACGGCAAGATGGCATCATTTTCCGTAAAAAGGGTTGTTTAATCCGTAATTCTGTTAACCGCCCTTTGGCAGAAAAACCGTAACTTTGCAGCCAGATAATTAATACTAAAGCAAGACTGCAAAATATGAAGAAAACATTATTCAACAAGATGCTGCTGTCGCTCGCCAGCCTGCTGGCCCTGTCGTGCAGCAGCGACGAGACCACAGAAGCCCATGCACAGCCCACGAACATGGGAAAGACGCTCGTGGTCTGCTACAGCTACACCGGCAACTGCCGCACCATTGCCAGCACGCTCACCAGCCAAATCGAGGCCGACCTGCTGGAGATTCAGCCCGCCGAGAAAGGACTGAAGTACGAAGCCAACGGCTACGCCCTGGGCACGCAGCTGCTCAATGCCATCAAGGCCGCCCCCGACGATGCCGCAAGCTATCCCGCCATCGACCCCGTGTCGACCTCGCTCAGCGACTATCAGAACATCATCGTCGTCACCCCGCTGTGGTGGAGCCAGATGGCCGCACCCATGCAGACCTTCCTCTTCAGCTACGGCCCGCAGCTGGCAGGCAAGCGCGTGGGGCTCATCGTGTCGAGCGCCAGCAGCGGCATCAGCCAGGTAGAGGCCGACTTCCGCCGGCTCGCGCCCGACGCCACCCCCTCGGGACAGGCCCTCTGGATCAACAACAGCAACCGCAGCCGCACCAGCAGCCTGCTGGAGCAATGGCTCGCCACGCAGAACTTTCAAACCTCAACAACCATGACGAAAATCTTCATCACCATCGGCGGGCAGGCGCAAAGCATGACCCTCGCCGACACCCAGGCCGCCCGCGAACTCGCCGCCCGCCTGCAGCAGGGCCCCCTCAGCCTCACGCTCAGCTCCAACGGCGACTTCGAGATTTGGGGAGCCCTCGGCTTCACGCTGCCCGCCAGCAACGAGCACATCACCGCCCAGCCCGGCGACGTAGTGCTCTACAACGGCAGCAACATCTGCATCTTCTTCGGGTCGAACTCCTGGAGCTACACCCGCCTGGGCCATATCAGCGGCCTCACCGAGAGCCAGCTGCGCTCCTTCCTGAAGGCAGGCGAGCGCAACATCAGCGTCGTGCTGTCGCTCGGCAGCACCACCGGCCTGCAGCAGCCCCAAGCCGCCCGCCGCAGCACCACCGGCAGCATAGCCCTCAACGGCATGCCCGCCCCGCAGGCCGCAAAGGGCATCTACATCCAAGATGGCAAGAAACACATCAAAACAAGCACCAGAAAATGAAAACCAACCACCGCTGGATGCTCGCCGCCCTCTGCCTGCTCGCATCCGCACATAGCTACGCACAACAGAACATGGAACTCACCCAGAAACAACAGGCCCTCGCGGCCATCGCCGCCCACGAAGCCAAGGGCGACCTCGAAGCGCTGAAGCGCTCGCTCAACGAAGGCTTTCAGCAAGGGCTCACCCTCAGCCAGGCCAAGGAAGCACTCTCGCAACTCTACGCCTACACCGGCTTTCCCCGCTCGCTCAACGCCCTCGGCGCCCTGCAGCAGGTGGTAAGCCAGCGTGCCGCGGCCGGGCTCACCACCGAGGCAGGCCGCGAGGCCGACCCCCTGCCCGCCGACTACGACGCCCTGCAGCAAGGCACGAAGGTGCAGACGCAGCTCACGGGCGGACAGCCCTTCAACTACACCTTCGCCCCGCAGACCGACTACTATCTGAAGGCCCACCTCTTCGGCGACATCTTCGCCCGCAACAACCTCACGTTTGCCGAGCGCGAAATCGTCACCGTCTCGGCCATTGCAGCCCTGCCCGGCTGCGAGCCGCAGCTCAAGGCCCACGTCAGCGGCGCCCGCAACATGGGCGTCAGCCAGCAGCAGCTGCAGCAGCTGCCCGCCGTGCTCCGTGCCCGCGTAGGCGAGGCCGAGGCCGCACGCTGCGCTGAGGCCGTGGCCGCCGTCTTCGGCCTGCCCGCCGAGGCCGCAGCGCCCGCCTACCTCAACGTCTGGCCCCGAGGCGAGAAGAACCCCTACGGCCAGTACTTCATCGGCCAGAGCTACCTGGCCGACCTGGGCCCCGTGATGAACGTCACCTTCGAGCCCCGCTGCCGCAACAATTGGCATGTGCACCACAAGCAGGTGCAGGTGCTCATCTGCGTGGCCGGCCGCGGCTGGTATCAGGAGTGGGGCAAGCCCGCCGTGCCCCTGACGCCCGGCACCGTCATTGCCATACCCGCCGAGGCGAAGCACTGGCACGGCGCCGCCCGCGACTCGTGGCTGCAGCACCTCACCTATCACAAAGACGTGCAGCAGGGAGCCAGCAACGAATGGCTCGAACCCGTCGACGACGAATGGTACGATAAGTTGGAATAAAGGCATGCAGAACCAGTTCACAGGTGTGCTGAACTAACTCATCAAGCCTGTGAACTGGCGTGGAGTTGTGAGGCAAATAATTCAAGGGAAATTTGGTACTTCCAATAATTATCCTTAAATTTGCAACCGTGAAACGTTTCAATCAGCATTTAGCGTATGAACTCGAACCAAGTAGACTTCTCCACCTTCTGCATCGGCAGCGTTGCTACGGCCCTAAATATGAACCAGGCTGAGGTCTATCGCCGCCTGAAGTCGTCGGGCATACTGATGGACTACATCGTCGGCTGCTACGACGTGCTCCACACCTTCGGCCGCCTCTACCTCGTGGAGGATATTACTTCACTCATGAGAAAAAAAGGAGTCCTATGATTGTCTTCCACACTTCAAACACTCCCGTTCCGCAGCCCGACGTCCCAACCAGCAGGTCTGCTTCCTCTCTCAGCAAGCCATCGATGCCTGCCTGGCTTTTCTGAAAACCGAAAAACTGAAATAGCGATGGAAGCCAATGAGACCTTACTCCAGATGAAATATGCCCGCATCATCGAGCAGATAGCAGCCGACCTAGGCATCTCCAACGTCGATGCGATGGACCTGTTTTATAACTCCCGCACCTTTCAGCTCATCAGTCAGGGCATCGCCGACCTCCATTGTCGCAGCGACCGCTATCTGGCCGAGGAGGTAGAACGGGAAAACGAAACACACTCCTTTAGTCTTGCAGTTGGAAACAAAGAGGGGGAGGAACAGGCAGGGTAGCCTATCAAAAAGTCTGAAATCGCTTCCTGTCACAATGTCACATGTCACATAAAGGGTACTCAGAATGCAGGAGAGCCTAAAATTAGTTTACAGATTTTAACGCTCGTAGCGGGAAATTAACACTAAAGAGAGGCAATAACTTCTGCTGTGGGTAAATGCAGGCGCAGTCGACCCGCGAGCCGTTAGCTCGTCGGGCACGAACCGGCAGTAGTAGAGGCACGAACTTACGGGTCGAGGCTGACGAACCGGCAGTAGGAGGGGCGCGGCGTGGCGCGCGACGACCAATATTATCAGCTTATTATAGCCAATATTCGGCAGGCGAGGCTCTCAATTGAGCTGCTGAACTCTCCAGAATGGATAAAGGACACCCTTAGATTTGATTTTTAGCGTCAACTTTTTCAGTATGGATAGTAAACAAAATCCGTATGGCGACAGCGGTGTTTGAGGGCATTGTCTCATGTCTCATGTCTCACGAAGCGATATCTGTGAAGAGGCAGAAAAAAATTACTATATATATATTATATATAATATATATATAGTAAAAGAATAAAACAAAAAATGCAGTCTTCTGAAATCGGTTCGTGAGACATGCGACAATGAGACAATGCGACAATCAGCGCAAGATGATAAGTGGCCACATATATAATACCTTGCTTCGACGCGAAGCAGAATACCAGAACCTGTAATCTCTCAAAAACGAAAGCGAGGCCTCACAACGAGACCTCGCTTGTTTTATGAAGGGACATTGTCTCATTGTCACATGTCACATGTCGCAGGAAGCGATTTCAGAACTTTTTTCTTCGTTGGCGGGTACTCCATCATTAGTTTCTCCACCAATGGCACATACCACTTCTTCACCTCTTCTGCCGTCGGAGTATGGGCACCGGGGAAATGAAACGAGCGGTTGTAGTGCTCCAGAAACAACGGCTCGAACCTCGCCAATGTGTCATGCTCGCCGAAGATTCCCCATACCTTATCTTTATAATAGGGGTTGCAGCAGTCAAACTGGTGAGTCTCCATCTCGGCAAACTCAGCAATCAACGGCTCGTCAATAACAAACTCCTGCTTGCCATCCAACCGCTTCGACTTGTATTCGTGCCGACCAATTCGCGCACTCAAGAACTCCGTCATGCGGAAATGTGGATTGCCCAGCAAGGCAGGAATCCCGACGACAGGAGCCACCATCTGCGCATAGAACGAGCCGCAACTATTGCCCACCAGTACATCAGGACGTTCGCGGTCAATCACTTCACGAATCAGCGCCAAAGCTTCTTTCGGATGCGTAGGCAGGTCTGGTGTGATTACTTCTGCCCTTCCATTGAAAGCCTCCCTTAGTGCCAACGCTGGCTGGCACTGTCCGCTGGCAAAGAACCCGTGCAGGAATAGAATCTTGACCTTTAGTCGAGCTTCCTCACGCTCGGAAGAGTCGATGCGAGCATCGCTCTTTTCTTGCTTAATCGGAATCTTCATCATAAACTTTCCTAATAATCGGTGCAAAAATAGCTATAATTCAGCGATTATCGCTAATTTAAATGAAAAAAAAGTTGGCGTTTCCGTAAAAAAAGGAGGGGCTGGAGTGTCTTATATATAGAAGTGCCCTAAAAACGGGGTGCAATGATCTGAAAGACTGATATGATTGAACAGCTTTTCCGCCGGAACTACAGCGAGATGATTCGTCTGGCCAGAGTCTTGCTGGGCAATGACGGCGAGGCCGAAGATGTGGTACAGGACATTTTCCTGCGGATGGCCGACAGCGATGCTGAGCCCAAGAGTGACGCTTATCTGCTAACTGCCGTGCGTAATGCCTGCTGGAACCGAATCCGGCAGATGCAGCTGCACGAACGGGTGAAGAACCTGCTGCCTATAGAAGACGAGACAGACCTGCAGCCCGTTGACAGACAATGGGAGCGGCTGGAAGATATTTCGGCCTTCGCAGACGAGCAACTGGAGGAACCGCATCGCAGCATCTTCCATCTCCGCTTCGACGAAGATCTGACGATCGCAGAGATTGCCCGCCGGCTCGGTCTGAATCCGAATACCACCTACAAGTATCTCGCCCAAAGCATTCAGAGAATCAGAAATCACTTCAAACACTAAAAGATTATCGAAATGGAAACGACAAGTGAAAACATTCGCCAGTTACTGGAAATGCTCGACAACCCCGATGCATACACCGAGCAGGAAATCCAGGACATCATCAATCGCGATGATGATACACGCGAGACCTACCGCCTGATGGTGGAAGCCAAGCGCAGCAGTCGTCAGCGTCAGGCAGCTGAGCCCATCGATGTGGATGCTGCATGGCAGCGATTAAATGAAGAATTAAAAAAGGAAGAAGGACATTCTTCTTTCTTCATTCTTCATTCTTCACTCCAAAAGGCAGCCGCCTCTTTCATCGGCGTATTGCTTGTGTCTGGTATTGCCTTTGCTGCCATTCAGATGGTCAGATACGCTCAGCAGCCGGCACTCAAGGCTGAGGAGGTCGTCAGCACTCCGAAGCCGGCAAACATCACTCCTGCCGATACGCTGACCACCGACACCATCGCAGTACAGCAGCCCATCGTCTACGACAACATCCCGCTGGAAAAGATGCTGACGGAGATAGCCGCCCACTACGATGCCAAGGTTGCATTTGCCAATGACGAGGCCCGTGGGCTCCGTTTCCGCTTTGTATGGAACCCACAGAAGGGCATCGGTCAAGTGGTCAGCGACCTCAACCAGTTCGAGCGTCTGACAGTCACACTGAAGGACGATGTAATCACCATAGAATAGTCAGCCGCCATGTACAGATATATGACTCTCTTTCTTGTCCTGCTGCTCACTGTCAGCTCGCAGGCACAAAAAGGTATATCACGCGTATATAATAATGTGTCGCTCTCCGATGCCTTAACCCAACTTGCAGAGCAACAGACGGACTACACCATCTACTTCCTCTACAACGAACTGGAGGACTTCCGTATCACTACAACCGTCAAGAACAAGCAACTGCCCGAAGCCATTCAGCAGATGATTGGCTTCTATCCCATCCGCGTCACTACGAGCACCGATGAGGACGGACGTAAGATTTTCGTGGAGTGTACCCACAAGACCGACCGCCATCTGACGGGCACCATCGTCGACGAGAACCGCCAGCCTGTGCCCTACGCCAATGTTTACCTGCTTCATCCATCAGACTCAACCGTCATCGGTGGAGGCGTGAGCAACGAGGCTGGCGTTTTCGTCATCCCCTACGAGTTGCCTGTGGTATTGGCCCGCATCTCATTCGTCGGCTACAAGACCACTTATCGGCTATGCAATAATGAGCAGGTGGGTACCATTCAAATGAAACCCGAAACGATCACCATCAACGGCGTAGTGGTGACGGGCGAGCGTCCGAAGGTCGTGCTTCAGGGCAATTCGCTGGTGATGAACGTAGAAGGGACGGTCATGGAGCGACTGGGCACGGCCGAGGATGTGCTCTCGCGCGTGCCAACAATCTCGAAGAAAGGCGAGGGCTACGAGATTCTGGGCAAGGGTGCGCCGCTGATTTACCTGAACAACCGCAAGCTGACCAACCTGAACGAGCTGCGCAACATTCAGTCGGACCATATCCGCTCGGTCGAGGTGGTTCAGAATCCTGGTGCACGCTACGACGCCTCGGTGCAGGCCGTCATCGTCATCCGCACCCGACGGGTGGCGGGCGAGGGCCTCGGCGTGGAACTGACTTCGTGGAGCAGCAAGGGGCGCGGCTATCAGAACAACGAGCGCATCAACCTGACCTACCGCACGGGCCGGCTGGAGCTGTTTGCCAACCTCTTCGGAGCCTACAACAAGCGGTGGAGCAGCGGCGAGTTTGAGCAGACCATCTTTGCCGACACGCTCTGGACCGTCGGCAACCGGAAGCAATCGACGGCACGCAACCCATACGCCGAGGGACGCGTGGGCTTCAACTACCAGCTGAACGACAGCAACTCCTTCGGCGGTTTCTTTCAGCACGTCTACGACTACGTGAAGACCGCCTACGACAATGCCGACGAACTGACGGCCGATGGCACGCCCTACGACCATCTGCACAACATCGGCACGCGCCGCGACAAGAATGCGCCCAAGCATCAGGCCAACCTCTACTACACGGGTAAGTTGGGATGCTTCTCCATCGACTTCAATGCCGACTACACCGGCTATCACGAGCGCAGCAGCAACGAGCAGCAGGAGCTGAGCCGCAACTACGAGAACCGCGACGTGAACACCGAGACCCGCATGCGCGGCCGCATGGTGGCCGAGAAGCTCATCGTGAGCCTGCCGCTGTGGAAGGGCCAGCTATCCGTCGGCGAGGAATACACCAACACCCGCTGGCGCAGCAGCTTCGAGAATGCCGAGGGCTACATCCTGGGCAGCAGCAACGAGCAGCACGAGAGCAACATGGCGCCGTTCGTGGAGCTGCAACAGCGGTTTGGCCGCTTCCAGCTGCAGGCTGGTCTGCGCTATGAGCATGTCGCGTCCGACTACTTCGCCAGCGGTCAGCACCGCAGCGACCAGAGCCGCACCTACGACGACCTCTTCCCCTCCGTCGCCCTGTCGACCGCCATCCAGAAGATGCAGCTCTCCCTGAGCTATGCCAAGCGCACGAACCGACCGGCCTACTGGCTGCTCAGCAACGACGTGGTCTACGAGAACCGCCTGAACATGCAGCGAGGCAATCCTTACCTGCGGCCCGTGAAGTACCACAACTTCAACGCGATGGCGATGTGGAAAGGCTTTTACTTGACCACGAACCTTGCCCATTGCGTCAACCCCTTCATGACCGTGATGGAGAGCACCGAGCAGGACAGCAAGGTGAACATGGCCACCACCAAGAACTACGACCACGCCAACTGGCTCATCGTCACGCTGGGCATGCAGCGCGACGTCCGACTGGGCAACGGCGTAACGTGGACGCCACAGTACAACGCCACGCTCATGAAGCAATGGCTCACGACAACCTTCAACGGCCACGACAAGCAGCTGAACCAGCCCATGCTGTCGGTCCAGCTTGGCAACATCGTCGCCCTACCCCACGACTGGCTGCTGCAGGCTGACTTCAACGTGCACACTCACGGCTACACGGGCTCAAACTTCAAGATAGAGACCGCCAACGCAATGCTCTCGTTCAGCATCAGCAAGGATCTCTTCAAGCGGCGGCTGAACATCAAGCTCGCAGCCAACGACCTCTTCAATCAAGGCATCAGCAGAGGCACGTTCTACTTCGACCACATGATTTTGCGCAAGTCAGAGGACAACGACTCGCGCTCCGTCTCGCTCTCCCTGCGCTACCGATTTAATGTGACCCCGTCGAAGTATAAGGGTACAGGCGCCGGCAATGCCGAGAAGAACAGACTATAAAACGACAAGTTTTATGGTCAACCACCCTCCAATCGCTGAAAATTCTGCACAAAATCAGTGGAATTGTGCAGGCACACGGAAGTTTTTTGCCGAAAAACTTGCGTAAGTCGAAGAAAATGTGTTACTTTGCACCCGATTTTAAAACGAACATTCAAATTATTAACATTTTAAAAAAGAAAACTATGTCAGAAATTGAAAGCAAAGTAAAGGCAATTATCGTTGATAAACTCGGAGTAGACGAGGCAGAAGTAAAGGCTGAGGCAAGCTTCACCAACGACCTCGGTGCAGACAGCCTGGACACCGTAGAGCTCATCATGGAGTTTGAGAAGGAGTTCGGCATTTCTATCCCCGACGACAAGGCCGAGAAGATTACCACCGTGGGCGACGCTATTGCCTATATCGAGGAGAACCAGAAATAACTTAAAAAGTAAAAGTGAAGAGTGAAGAATTTGCTGCTGCGCCATACTTCACACAGAATGGGGAGCGCGGAAGCAAATTTTTCACTTTTCGCTTTTCATTATTCCCTTAAATTATGGAACTGAAAAGAGTAGTCGTAACAGGAATGGGCGCAGTGACGCCGCTGGGCAACAGCGTCGACGAGACGTGGAAGAACCTGGTGGCCGGAGTAAGCGGCGCAGCTCCTATTACGCATTTCGACACAACCCTGTTCAAGACGAAGTTTGCCTGCGAGGTGAAGAACCTCAACGTGAACGACTACCTGGACCGCAAGGAGGCTCGCAAGATGGACCGCTACACGCAGCTGGCGCTGATCAGCGCCAAGCAGGCCGTGGAGGACTCGGGCATGGACCTCGACACGGAGGACAAGAACCGCATCGGCGTGGTGTTCGGCGTGGGCATAGGAGGCATCAAGACCTTCGAGGAGGAGGTGGGCTACTATGGCGCTCATAGGGAGGACGGCCCGAAGTTCAACCCCTTCTTCATTCCGAAGATGATTGCCGACATTGCTGCCGGACAGATTTCGATTATGTATGGCTTCCACGGTCCTAACTACATCACGTCGTCGGCATGTGCCTCGAGCAGCAACGCGCTGGCCGATGCCTTCAACCTGATTCGGCTGGGCAAGGCCAACGTCATCGTGGCCGGCGGTGCCGAGGCTGCCATCTGCGAAAGCGGCGTGGGCGGCTTTAACGCCATGCACGCGCTGTCGACGCGCAACGACGAGCCCGAGAAGGCCAGCCGCCCGTTCAGCGCCAGCCGCGACGGATTTATCATGGCCGAGGGTGCCGGCTGCCTCATCCTGGAGGAGCTGGAGCACGCGAAGGCGCGCGGGGCTAAGATCTACGCTGAGTTCGTGGGTGCCGGCATGAGCGCCGATGCTTACCATATCACGGCCTCTCACCCCGAGGGGCTGGGCGCTAAGCTCGTGATGGAGAACGCGCTGGAGGATGCCGGCTTGAAGCCTGAGGACATCGACTACATCAACGTGCACGGCACGTCGACCCACGTGGGCGACATCTCGGAGGCTAAGGCCATCAAGGAGGTGTTCGGCGATGCTGCCTTCAAGCTCAACATCTCGTCGACCAAGTCGATGACGGGCCACCTGCTGGGTGCTGCCGGTGCCGTGGAGGCCATGGCCACCGTGCTGGCTATTCAGAACGACATCATTCCGCCCACCATCAACCACGAGGAGGGCGACGAGGACCCGGAAATTGACTATAACCTGAACTTCACCTTCAACAAGGCTCAGCAGCGCACCGTGCGCGCCGGACTCTCGAACACTTTCGGCTTCGGCGGACATAATGCCTGCGTGGTGTTTAAGAAGTATGAGGCTTAACGACATTATAGCAAGACTGAAGCTCCCTTTCCGCAAGGAGAAGGAGCTTTTTTCTTCATTACGCGACATCATCGGCTTCTATCCGAACCACATCGAGCACTATAAGCTGGCGCTGATGCACAAAAGCACGGGCGCGCGCAACGAGAAGGGACGGCCGCTGAACAACGAGCGGCTGGAGTTCCTGGGCGACGCGATGCTCGACGCCGTGGTGGGCCACATCGTGTTTGAGCACTTCAAGGGCAAGCGCGAGGGATTCCTCACCAACACCCGCTCGAAGCTCGTCAGCCGCGAAACGCTGGGAAAGCTGGCCGAGGAGATGGGGCTCACGGAGCTCATCCAGTCGAACGGACACTCGCACTCGCACAACAGCTACATGGCCGGCAACGCCTTCGAGGCGCTGGTGGGGGCCATCTACCTGGACCAGGGCTACGACGCCGTGATGCGGTTTATGAAGAAGCGCATCCTGGCGCAGATGATTAATATTGACAAGGTGGCCTTCAAGGAGGTGAACTTCAAGTCGAAACTGCTGGAGTGGAGCCAGAAGAACCGCGTCAAGATGACGTTCAACATGCTCAAGCAGGAGAAGGACAAGCAGGGCTCGCCCGTGTTCGGCTTCTCGGTGCTGCTCGAGGGCGTCGAGGGCGGCAAGGGACAGGGCTACTCGAAGAAGGAAGCACAGCAGCTGGCGTCGAAGGAGACGCTGCAGCGCCTGCGCCGCGAACCGCAGTTCATCGATGCCATCTTCGCCGCCAAGAGCGAGCGCACGAAGATGGAGGAGGAGCCCACGGCCGTGGCTCCCGACCTGGAAGCCGAGCGCGAGTTCATCGTGAAGACGGCCGCCGACAAGCGCCAGGAGGCCGCTGCCAGCGAGCACCCCACGACCGCCCAGCCACAGAAGAAAGCCCAGACGACGCCCGCCGACAACGAAGCCGACGAGTTCGACCTGAGCGACATCAGCCATAACCCTGCCGAGCCGTCGCGCGAAGACATTATCGCTGCCGCCGAAGCTGCCGCCTTTGCCGAAAAATAGGAAAAGGCCATCACCGAAGAAACTGCAACTTCTATTAAAAATACTAAACAGATAGGGGCAGTACGAAAGATTATGCTTAACTTTGCAGGTTGAATAATAAGCAGAAACAATGAATCTGACAAGCATAGCAAGCAAGTTCTTCCTGCCCAGACAGCGGGAACTGGAACGGCACTTCAACGAAGCCGAAGCTTTGCAACAAAACGTGCTGGCCCATCTGCTGGAGCGGGCCAAGGACACGGAATACGGGCGCAAACATCTGTTTTCTATCACGAAAACCTACGACGACTTTGCCCGCAACAACCCCGTGAACACCTATGAGGAGCTGAAGGGCGACATAGACCGCATGCGCCAGGGCGAGCTCGACGTGCTGTGGCCCGGACGCGTGAAGTGGTATGCCAAATCGAGCGGAACCACCAACGACAAGTCGAAGTTCATCCCCGTAAGCCCAGAAGGGCTGAAGCGCATTCACTATCAGGGCGGAGCCGACGTCGTGGCCATCTACCTGCAGAACAACCCCCGCAGCCGCATCTTCGACGGACGCGCACTCATCCTGGGAGGAAGCCATGCACCCAACTACAACCTGCCGGGCTCGCTCGTGGGCGACCTGAGCGCCATCCTCATTGAAAACATCAATCCGCTGGTCAACCTGCTGCGCGTGCCCAAGAAGGAGACGGCGCTGCTCAGCGACTTCGAGGTGAAGCGCGACCGCATTGCCCGCGAGGCCATGAACAAGAACGTGACCAACCTCTCGGGCGTGCCCTCGTGGATGCTCTCAGTGCTGAACCGCGTCATGGAGCTTTCTGGCAAGCAGCATCTGGAGGAGGTGTGGCCCAACCTCGAGGTGTTCTTCCACGGCGGCGTGGCCTTCACACCCTATCGCGAGCAGTACCAGCAGCTCATCACCAGCCCGAAGATGCACTACATGGAGACCTACAACGCCAGCGAGGGCTTCTTCGGACTGCAGAACGACCCGAACGACAAGTCGATGATGCTCATGCTCGACTACGACGTGTTCTATGAATTCCAGGAAATGGGCACCGACAACGTCGTGCCACTCTGGGGCGTGGAGCCAGGCAAGAACTACGCCATGCTCATTTCCACCTCGTGCGGCCTGTGGCGCTACATGCTCGGCGACACCGTCATGTTCACCCAGACCAATCCCTACAAGTTCATCATCTCCGGACGCACCAAGTACTTCATCAATGCCTTCGGCGAGGAGCTCATTCAGGACAATGCCGAACAGGGACTGGCCTACGCCTGCCAGCACACCGGAGCACAGGTGCTGGAGTATACGGCTGCACCCGTGTTCATGGATGCACAGGCCAAGTGCCGCCACCAGTGGCTCATCGAGTTTGCAAAGGAGCCGGCCGACCTGGCGCAGTTTGCCGCCACACTCGACCGCAAGCTGCAGGAGCTCAACAGCGACTACGAGGCCAAGCGCTATAAGGACATCACCCTGCAGCAGCTCGAGGTGGTCGTGGCCCGCAAGGGGCTGTTCAACGACTGGCTCAAGTCGCGCGGCAAGCTGGGCGGACAGCACAAGGTGCCGAGGCTGAGCAACGAGCGCAAGACCATACAGGAGCTGCTTGCGATGAACGAATAATGACACCTCTCTGTAAAAAAAAGCATGCACATGATGAAATTGATTGAAACAAGATGCGCAGTTTTCTTCATTTTCCTGCTTACCGCTTTCCTGATGGGCTGCGCCCGCATGGGCAACCCCGACGGCGGGTGGTTTGACGACACACCGCCGCGAGTGGTGAGTGCATCGCCCAACGACAAGGGCGTAGGCGTGAAGTCGAAGAAAGTGACCATCAACTTCAACGAGTTCATCAAGATAGAAGATGCGCAGAACAAGGTCATCGTGTCGCCCCCGCAGATAGAGCAGGCCGAAATCAAGGCGTCAGGAAAGCGAATCGTCATCGAGCTGAAGGATTCGCTCAAGGAGAACACCACCTATACCGTCGACTTCAGCGACGCCATCGTCGACAACAACGAGGGCAACCCCATGGGCAACTACACCTACAGCTTCTCCACCGGCTCGCAAATCGACACGCTCGAAGTGTCGGGCTACGTGCTCAACGCCGAGAACCTGGAACCCGTGAAGGGCATCCTCGTGGGACTCTACGACAACCTCTCAGACACCATCTTCCGCAAGGAACCCATGATGCGCGTCTCACGCACCAACGGCAGCGGACGCTTCACCATCAAGGGCATTGCGCCAGGACAGTACCGGGTCTACGCCCTGCAGGATGCCAACTCCGACTTCATCTTCAACCAGAAGAGCGAGGCCGTCGGCTTCTCACACGACCTCATCAAGCCATCATGGAAACCCGACACCCGGCAGGACACCGTATGGCTCGACTCGCTCCACATCAGCAACATTCTCCGCGTGCCCTACACCCACTTCCTGCCCGACGACATCACCCTGCTCTCGTTCCAGGAACCGCAGACCGACCGCTACCTGCTGAAGACCGAACGGAAAGACCCCGACCGCCTGGGCTTCTTCTTCAGCTACGGACACGAACAGCTGCCGCTGCTGAAGGGACTGAACTTCAATGCCGACTCGGCCTTCGTCGTAGAGGCCAGCCAGAAGCAGGACACCATCGTCTACTGGCTGCGCGACACCACACTCATCAACCAGGACTCGCTGCAGATAGAAGCCCAATACTACATGACCGACACGCTGGGCAACCTTTTCCTGAAGACCGACACGCTCGACCTCACCGCCAAAGTGAGCTACGAGAAGCGGCAGAAGGAGTTTCAGCGCGAATGGGAGAAATGGAAGAAGCAGCAGGACAGACTCAAGAAGCGCGGCGAGCGCTACGACAGCATCTACCCCACCAAGCAAACCTTCGAGCTGAAGGTGAACACCAGCGCTCAGATGAGCCCACTCGGCAAGGTGTTCATCGAGGTGAGCGTGCCCATCGAGCGGCTCGACACGGCCGGCATCCACCTCTATTCGCAAATCGACTCCGTGTGGTACGAGGCGCCCTTCAAGTTCGAGCAGAAACAGCTGCGCGTCTACGAAATCACGGCCGAGTGGAAACCCGACGTCGAATATAGCCTGGAAATCGACTCCATGGCCTTCGAAGACATCTACGGACTCACGTCGATGCCCGTGAAGAAAGGCATCAAGATACAGAACGAAGACGAGTTCAGCTCGCTCTTCCTCAACCTCAGCGGCGTCAGCGACACCTGCTCCGTCGTCGTCCAGCTGCTCGACGGCAGCGACAAGGTGGTCAGGCAGGAGAATGCCCAGAAGCTCAGCGCCGAGTTCTACTACCTGCGCCCCGGCAAATACTACGTGCGCGCCTTCGTCGACTACAACCGCAACGGCCTTTGGGACACGGGCAAATACGACGACGACCTGCAGGCCGAGCCCGTCTATTATTATAAGGAAGAGATAGAATGCAAGCAGAAGTGGGACGTGAGCCGCGACTGGAACCTCGTCGCCATCCCCCGCTACCAGCAGAAACCCCTCGCCATCACCAAGCAGAAGCCCGACAAGGAGAAGCAGCTCAAGAACCGCAACGCCGAACGGGCCAAGAAGCTGGGCAAGGAGTATATCAAAGACAAGGGAATAAACATTTAGTCACTATATACACGCAACACGATAAAAGCTTATGAAACGATTAATCTTAATATGCATCACTATCATCGCAGCAGCCACGGCTAAAGCCCAGCAGTGCGGCATCGAGAATACGGCATTCCAGTCGGGCGAACAGCTCACCTACGACCTCTACTTCAACTGGCAGTTCGTATGGGTCAAGGTGGGCAAGGCGACGATGACCACCAACCTCACCACCTATCAGGGCAAACCCGCCTGGCAGGCCAGCCTCGTCACCGGCGGCAACTCCAAGCTCGACAAGTTCTTCACCATGCGCGACACGCTGCTATCCTACTGCTCCACCAACCTCTCGCCGCTCTACTTCCGCAAGGGAGCCCTCGAAGGCAAGCGATACTACATCGACGAGCTGTGGTACACCTATCCGCAGAACAAGTGCAGCCTCCGCATGCACCGCGTCACCCACAAGGGCGAGCACCTGTGGAAGAACGTCACCTATCGCGATTGCATCTACGACATGATGAGCATCTTCCTCCGCGCCCGCAACTTCGATGCCGCTACGCTGAAGGAAGGCGACGTCATCGCCATGCCCATCAGCGATGCCAAGTCGCTCTCCCACTCCTGGCTCAAGTATCGCGGCAAGGAGAATTTCAAGACCAACGGCAAGAAAGAGAAATTCCGCTGCCTCGTGTTCTCGTTCATCGAGCACGAAGACGGAAAGAACAACGAGCTCATACGCTTCTATATCACCGACGATGCCAACCACATCCCCGTGCGCCTCGACATGTTCCTCTCCTTCGGCTCGGCCAAGGTGTTCCTCAACGGATATAAGGGCGTGCGCAGTCCCATGACCTCGAAACTAAAATGAAACACCTCCTTGCCATCTTTGCGCTGCTCTGCGCGCTCAGCCTCCAGGCCCAGCAGCCCGCAGCATGGGGCGACCAGGGCAACGGTACCTACAAGAACCCCGTGCTCTGTGCCGACTTCAGCGACCCCGACGTCATCCGCGTGGGCGAGAAATACTACATGGTAGCCTCCGACTTCCATTTCATGGGCATGCAAGTGCTCGAGAGCTCCGACCTCGTCAACTGGCGCTACGTCAGCCAAATCTACCACCGCCTCGACTTCCCCGGCTGGGATGCTAACATGCACTACGCCGGAGGCTCCTGGGCGCCCGCCATCCGGTGGCACAACAACCGCTTCTACGTCTATTTCTGCACCCCCGACGAGGGTCTCTTCATGTCGTCGGCCGAGCGTGCCGAAGGGCCGTGGGAACCGCTCCATCTGGTGCGGGGCGTCAAGAAGTGGGAAGACCCCTGTCCCCTCTGGGACGACAATGGCCAGGCCTATCTGGGGCGCAGCCAGCACGGCGCCGGCCCCATCATCATCCATAAGATGTCGGCCGACGGAAAGTCGCTGCTCGACGATGGCGTCACCGTCTACACTGGTCCCGTGGCCGAGGGCACGAAGTTCCTCAAGCGTGGTGGCTATTACTACCTTATCATCCCCGAAGGAGGCGTAGGCCAGGGCTGGCAGACCGTGCTGCGCTCGCGTAGCATCTACGGTCCCTACGAGAAGCGCGTGGTGCTCGAGCAGGGCAGCACCGCTGTCAACGGCCCTCATCAGGGAGCCCTCGTCGATACCCCCGACGGCCAGTGGTGGTTCTTCCACTTTCAGGAGACGCCCGTACTGGGCCGCGTGGTCCATCTGCAGCCCGCCCGCTGGCGCGACGACTGGCCCCTCATGGGCGTCGACATCGATGGCAATGGCATCGGCGAACCCGTCGCCGTCTGGCCTCATCCCTACCCTTCTGCCACCCCTCCCGCTACGAGCACGCTCCGCATCTCCGACGATTTCTCCGCGCCCGACCTCGGTCTGCAATGGCAGTGGTGCCACAATCCCGTCGATTCGGCCTGGAGCCTCAGCCAGAAGCGCGGTTGGCTGTCGCTGAACGCCCTGCCCGCCCCCAACCTCATGATGAGCCGCAACATGCTCACGCAGAAGCTCGTGGGCTATCGTGGCGTGGCCACTACGCTCGTCAGCATTGAGCGCAGAGCGCCCGCTGCCGGCTTGCTCTGCATCGGTCGCCAGTTCCGTGCCGTAGGCATCTGTCCTGAAGGACTCTACACTGAGGCCGACGGCAAGCGCACCATCATTGCGCCGGGCCGTTTCAAGAAAGCCTACTTGCGCGTTACGTTCAACGTGCCCGACAATCAGTTCCAGTTCCTCTACAGCACCGACGGCAAGCGTTTCCTGCCTGCCGGCGAACCCTTCTCCATGCGCTCCGGTTTCTGGAAGGGCGTTCGCCTGGGCCTCTACAGCTACGGCCCCACCGGAACAGCCGCCTTCGACTATTTCAAATGCGAGCATTAATATAAGATTTTGCTCCCTGTAACTTTGGTCATTTCGCCTACTGCCGGTTCGTCGGTCTCGACCCGGCAGTTCGTCGGCCTCCTACTGCCGGTTCGTCAGCCTCCTACTAACGGTTCGTGACCGACGAACCTACGGCTCGCGGGCCAACCTCTCCTAAGTACCTTTTGTATTGCTTTCGCGAAGTTACAGGAAGCGTTTTCACGGAATAAAAACTTTGTCTTCTTCTGCCAGCGGGAGCGACAGGACGAAACGGCAGCCTTGCGTGTAGTGGGTGTCGAGAATCAGGTCGCCACCCAGCTTGCGCACGAAACGGCGGGAGATGGCAAGGCCAAGGCCGAGACCCTCGGTGAAATCGTTGAGCTTGAAGAAATGCTTGAAGATGTGCTCACGCTCAGATTCAGGAATGCCCGGGCCGTGGTCTTCAACGGTGTAGCAGACGGTAGTAGCAGTAGCGGTGAGCAGCAGGCGCACAGGGCTGTCGCCGGCAAACTTCTTGGCATTGAAGAGCAGCTCGCGCAGCGCGTGATAGAGCACCTCGCGGTTGGTGCGCATGTGAAGCGTGTCGGGCAGCGACGTCTCAATCCGTAGATCTAAGCCGCCAGAACCATCTTGATAGAACGAAGCAATGACGTCGCGGGCAAGGTCGTTGCAGCCCACGAGGTCGTCGGCTGATATCGCCGCATCGCTCTCGAGCCGGGCGGCACTGACCAGCATGGTGGAAATGCGGGTGATGGCGCTGCTGTTGTGATGCATGGCGCTGACAATACTCTCCTTTTCGCTCTCTGACAGCGTGTCGGCGGCTTCGTAGAGCACGTGGAGGAAGCCCTGGATGATGTTGAGCGGCGTGCGTATCTGATGGGATATGTCCTGAATGAAGGCAGCCTTCTTCTGCTCGGCCTCCTGGGCGAGCCGGCTGGCGTTGAGCAGCTGGCGGTTGCGCTGCTCGGCCTCTTCGTTGGCGCGCTGAAGCTCGCCGACGTGCTCATGGATAGACTCCTGCATGGTGGCGAAGCTGTTCTGCAACGCGCCAACGACATCGGTGCGCTCGCTTCTGGGCATGCGCTCGTCGAAATGAACCGAGGCGATGTAGCGCGACTGCTCGGCCAGCTTGTTCAGCGGCTCCACGAAATGGCCCACGGTGCGCAGACAGAACACGAGAATGAGCAGCAGACCGATGGTGATGAGCGCAAGGATGGCGTAGCCCACCCGCTTGTGGCCGACGAAGATGTCGCTCTCAGGACAAACGAGGGCGATGCTCCAGCCCGCATGCTGCAGGGGCTGATAGAACACATAGCAGGGCTGCCCGTTGACGTTGAGCTGCATGCATCCGCTCTGACCCTTCATCATGGCGACGCCCAAGGTGAAGACATCGGCATTTTCCTTCGGGTCGAGACCGCTGAAAATGGTCTGCGTAAACAGCTTGGCCGTGTCGGGATGTACGAAGAAGTGGCCTTCCTTGCCAAGCATGATGCTGTAGGAATGAGGATAGGGCTTCTCCTGGGAAATGGTCTGCGAGAGCCACTTGAGCGAGAGGTCGGTGGCGATGACGCCAAAGAAAGTGCTGTCGCGATTGTAGAGTGGCTTGCAGTAGGACACAATAAGCTCAGAGGCAGAGAGCGTGCCGGCATTGTAGTCGTCGAAGGGATCAACCCAACAGGCCCTGCCCAAATTGAAGGGCGTCTTATACCACACCTTTGAATAGTAGTCGTAGTCGCCCTCGCGAACCGTCACGATGCTGTCGGCCTGGCGAACGGAGTAGGCCGAGAAGTAGCGACCCAGCTCGGGGAAATAGTAGGGCTCCATGGTGATGGAACAGCCGTTCACGTCGGGATTGAGTTCGACCACGCGTCGCGAATAGCAAAGGATGGAGTCGGGACGAAGATTGGATTGCACGAGCCACTCGATGTTGGTAGTGGCCGTCTCTATCTCGTTCATGTAGCCGGTGACGCGCAGCGCCGTGTTGTTGAGCACCACGGTGGCCCGCTCCATGGCCTCCTGCTTCACAATCCGGTATGTGCTCACGAAGAGGAAGCCCAACGACACGACAAAGACCAACACCACGAAGAGCACGATGGCAAGACCGAGCTTGAGCGACATGGAGCGCTGGATATGTTTGGGCACGATGGTCATTGGCTATCTCCTTTCTGTTGTGATACTTCTAACATGCGGTCGAGCAGCTCGGTGACGATGAGGGTCTGCTGCTGCACGCGGGCCGAGAGCTGCTCCAGCGCATTGTGGTCCAGGCTGCGATAATCGCGCTTCACCTGCTCCACCATGTGCTCAATCTCGCCGATGGGCTTCACGAGCTGGTCGGTCATGTTGTGGAGGAAGGCACTCTTCACGCGGTCGGCCTCCTTCGACTGCTCGTTGGCAAGGCGGAGGGCGTCGTTGCGCTCTTCGAGCACGGTGGCCATAAGCCTGGTTTCGCCTATATACTTTGAGAGCGACTGCTGCATGGTCTGGAAACTCTTCTGAAGGACTCCCACCTCGTCGTGGCGATGGGTGTCGGGGATGGGCTCATCGAAACGGCCCTCGGAAATGCGATGGACCGACTCTGCCAGAAGCACCAGCGGACGGAGTTCGCGGCTGACGATGAACAGGCAGAAGAACAGCAGAGCCACCAGGCCGACGGCAGCTATGAACAGCGTGACGGACAGCAGGCGGTTATTGGCGGCCATGATTTCGCTGGTAGGACAGACGATGGCTGCACACCAGCTCTCGCTCTTGAACGGCTTGTAGAACACGTAGCTGTCGCATCCGTCGATAGTCACATTCCGATAGCCCGTCTCGCCGGCCATCATAGACGCCACAAGGCTGGCAAGCTCTGGGTCGGGACGCTCTTTGAGCACATCGTAAACGGTCTGATTGTGCAGCCGCACCGAGTCAGGATGAATGATAAAGGTGCCCTGGCGGCCTAACATCGTGCAGTAGGAGTTGGGGAAAGGCTTCGTCTTGTTGATGGCATTCGTCAGGCTGTCGAGCGAAATGTCGACCGACAGGATGCCCACTACCCGCCTGTCGGCATCGCGAATGGGCACGCTGTAGCAGGTGATGCTTCTGCTGTTCTCGTCGTGCTCAATGGGTTTCACCCAGGTGGCGCGGTTCTGGTCCTTAGGAATCGTGTACCACTTCTGCTCTGAATAGGGTCGCGAACCGTAGTGGTCGCTCTCTACGATGCTGGTGTCGCCATGTGCTGTTCGGTAGCTATAGGCCATGAAGAGCTTGCCCTTGTCGCGGTAGTAGTAGGGTTCCATGGCAATGCTGCTGCCCATGATTTCGGGATTGTTCAAGAGCAGCTGGCGGTTGTAGGTATACAGGAGCTCGGGCTGGTCTAAGTGATGCTCCACGTTCCAGCGCATGTTCTTGGTAGCCACCTCGGCCTTATGCAGGATATTGTCGATGTAGAGCACCGTGCCGTCGAGGGTCTTGACGGCCTTTTCGATGGCGGCTTCCTTGACGGCCTGCCGCGAAGTATAAAATATGATGGCTACTACAGCCACGAACAGGATGGTTACAATAGATACGACCCATAGACCTAACCGAACGGATAGCTGATGTTGATGATAGTTTAACAGTTTGGCCATATCTGATTGTAGTTTTGCATGAACCGTCGGCAAAGATATAAAGAAAATCTGGAAAAAAAGTATAGATTAGTGAAAAATATGTATCTTTGCAAGCAAAAAGTATATTATTTACAATAAAAACTATCAGAATGGAAGAGAAAGACATTATGCAATCGCTTCCCGACAACGCGTTTCGGGAACTGAAGGAAGGTGAAAAATACGAACCGATGATGCCGGCCGAGGGCCGTTTTCCCGAGGTGAACGGTTGGTCGGTGACGTGGGGCGTGCTCATGGCCATGCTCTTTTCGGCAGCAGCAGCCTATCTGGGACTGAAGGTGGGCCAGGTGTTCGAGGCGGCCATCCCCATTGCCATCATCGCCGTGGGCGTGTCGACGGCGGCCAAGCGCTCGAAGGCACTGGGCGAGAACGTCATCATTCAGTCAATCGGCGCCTGTTCGGGTGCCGTCGTGGCAGGTGCCATCTTCACGCTGCCAGCCATCTACATCCTGCAAGCCAAGTATCCCGACATGCAGGCCGACTTCCTGAAAATATTCATGGCCTCGGCCCTGGGCGGCATTTTGGGCATTCTGTTTCTCATTCCGTTCCGCAAGTACTTCGTCTCTGAGATGCACGGCAAGTATCCGTTCCCCGAGGCTACGGCCACGACGCAGGTATTGGTGAGCGGTGCAAAGGGCGGCGACCAGGCCAAACCGCTACTGCTGGCAGGCCTCATCGGCGGTCTCTACGACTTCATCGTTGCCACGTTCGGCTGGTGGAACGAGAACTTCACCTCGCGGGTCGTGGGCTGGGGCGAGCTCCTGGCCGACAAGGCAAAGCTCGTGTTCAAAATCAATACCAGCGCGGCCGTGCTGGGTCTGGGCTACATCATCGGTCTGAAGTATGCGCTCTACATCACGCTGGGCTCGCTCTGCGTGTGGTGGCTCATCGTGCCGGGCATGGCTCTGCTGTTTGGCGACCAGGTGCTCAGCGTGGGCGGTGTAGAGGTGTCGACAGCCGTCGGCGCCATGTCGCCCGAGGAAATCTTCAAGACCTATGCGCGCTCCATCGGCATCGGCGGCATCGCCATGGCCGGTGTCATCGGCATCATCCGCTCGTGGGGCATCATCAAGAATGCCGTAGGCCTGGCTGCCAAGGAACTGAAGGGAGGTGCCAGCGCCGCTACGGAGCAGAAACGCACGGAGCGCGACCTCTCGTTCCGCTTCATTGCCATCGCCTCTATCACGGCCCTGCTCGTCACGTTTGTATTCTTCTGGCTGGGCGTCATGCACAATCTGGT
This sequence comes from uncultured Prevotellaceae bacterium, assembly GCA_902771785.1. Lineage (GTDB taxonomy): Bacteria > Bacteroidota > Bacteroidia > Bacteroidales > Bacteroidaceae > Prevotella. The sequence continues at coordinate 4,783 of CACXYH010000039.1, read as the reverse complement.
GTTTGCCGTCGTGGCTATCCTGCTCGTCACGGTCATAGCCTTCCTCTTCACGACGGTGGCTGCCAATGCCATTGCCATCGTGGGCTCGAATCCCGTGAGCGGCATGACGCTCATGACGCTCATCCTCGCATCGGTCGTCATGGCCTCGGTGGGCCTGAATGGCAGCGAGGGCATGCTGGCCGCACTCATCATGGGCGGCGTGGTGTGCACGGCGCTGTCGATGGCAGGCTGCTTCATTACCGACCTGAAGATTGGCTACTGGCTGGGCACCACGCCCAAGAAGCAGCAGCAATGGAAGTTCTTGGGAACGCTCGTCTCGGCAGCTACCGTGGGCGGCGTGATGATGCTGCTGAACCAGACCTACGGTTTCGACCCCAACCAGGAAGGCCATCTCGTGGCTCCGCAGGCCAACGCCATGGCAGCTGTCATCGAACCGATGATGAACGGAGCGGGTGCGCCCTGGCTGCTCTATGGCATCGGCGCCGCGCTGGCCGTGGTACTGACGTGGCTGAAAATACCTGCGCTGGCCTTTGCGCTGGGCATGTTCATTCCCCTGGAGCTGAACGTGCCGCTGCTGGTGGGCGGTGCTGTCAACTGGTATGTCACTTCACGCTCGAAGGATAAGGCCGAAAACGAGCAGCGGGGCGAGCGTGGCACGCTCATTGCCTCTGGCTTCATTGCCGGTGGTGCGCTGATGGGCGTGGTGAGTGCGCTGCTGCGCTTCGCCGGTTTCAACCCCATCAACGAGACTTGGCTGCAGAACTCGCTCTCAGAGGTCTGCTCGCTCGCCGCCTACATCCTGCTCATCTGCTACTTCATCTACGCTACGAAGAAGAAATAAACAATGAAAAAATTACTTATTCTCACGGTCTTCGCCACGCTGACAGCCCAGGCAAAGGACTACAACATCGCCGACTTCGGTGCCGTCAGCGACACCACGCGACTCTCTACCCAGGCCATTCAGCAGGCCATCGACGCCTGTTCGCAGGCAGGAGGCGGACGCGTTGTGGTGCCTACAGGCAGCTACAAGACGGGAACGATTGTGCTGAAGAGCAACGTAGACCTGCACCTGGAGCAGGGCGCCACGCTCTATGGCTCGACCAACCTGAAGGACTATCGGCCTATGAAGAGCAGCTACATGTCGCTCCGCACGCAGACCGAGACCGTGCAACTGATATATGCCGACGGCGTGAGCAACGTCGCCATCAGCGGAACGGGCACCATCGACGGGCGCGGAAGTGCCTTCCCCAAGCTGTCGTGGAACGATGAAGGCATCACTCGCCCGCACCTCATCCGCTTCATTCAGAGCCACGACATCACCATCAGCGACGTATCGCTGCGCAATTCGGGCTGCTGGATGCAGCACTACCTGGCCTGCGACCGACTGAAAATCGAGGACATCAAGGTGACCAACCGCAACAACTACAACAACGACGCGCTCGACCTGGACGGCTGTCACGACGTCATCGTGCAGGGCATGCTGGCCGATAGCGACGACGACGGCATCACGCTGAAGAGCACTTCGCCCCGACTCTGCGAGAACATACGCATCAGCGACTGCGTCGTCAGCAGCCACTGCAACGCCATCAAGCTGGGCACCGAGACCAATGGCGGCTTCCGCAACATCTCCATCAGCGGCATCGTGGTGAAGCCCAGCTACGACCAGTCGTCGCAGTTCTTCGGCCATCCGTCGAAGCGCGGCACGAGCGTCATCTCACTTGAGATTACCGATGGCGGCGTGATGGAGAACGTCAGCGTGAGCGACATCGTGGCCGAAGGCACCGAATCGCCCATTTTCATCTGGCTGGGCAACCGCGCCCGCGGCTATCAGGAGGGCGTGCCCGTCACGAAGATAGGAAGCATCCGCGGCATCACCTTATCTGATATTCGCGTACACGGTGCCGGACCTACGGGCTGCAGCATCCTTGGACTTCCCGGCCATCCCATTGAGAACGTGCGCCTGCGCAACATCGTCGTTGAGCATCGCGGCGGCGTGGGCAAAACGGAAATACCGGCCGACCTGAAGGAGAAGGATTATCCCGAGGCCACGATGTTTGGCCAACTGCCCGCCAAGGGATGGTTCGTACGCCATGCCCGAAACGTGCGTTTCGACTCGGTCGAAACAATTACCCAAGCACCCGACGAGCGCCCGGAGTACGTGAAAATCGACGTTGAATGACTCCCGCCTGCCTGCATCCGTTAGCTCCGACAGCGGCCCTGCCGCAGCGCTTCACGTGGCCGTTCTGCTACGAGCCTCATCCGCTCTGCATCGCGGCCGCCGCCGAAGTGAGGGCCTGCGTGCTGGCCGACCCACAGCTTCGGGCCGATGCCGACCACGGAAAGATGCTGGGGGTGCTGGTATGCCAGGCCCCCGACGGCCAGTTAGGCTATCTGGCGGCCTACAGCGGCCTGCTGGCAGGGCGCAACGACTGGGCGTTCTTCGTGCCGCCCGTGTTCGATGCCCAGCAGCCCGACGGCTATTTCAAGCAGCAAGAACGCCTCATCAGCCAGCTCAACGACGCCCTTCGACAAGCTCAAAGAGGCACTTCGGCCCCCTCAAAGGAGCATCTTGACAACATCAAAGCGCGCCGCAAACAGCTCTCCGAAGACCTGCAGCTGTGGCTCTTCCGCCAATACCGCATGCTCAACGCCCGCGGACAGGAGAAAGACCTCGTCGAAATATGGCGCAGCTACCACGCATCGCCCCGTCTTCAGGCGCGCTTCCCGCTGCCCCCGGGCGGCTCAGGCGACTGCTGTGCGCCCAAGCTCCTGCAGTATGCCTACCTTCATCAGCTGCATCCCCTTTGCATGGCCGAGTTCTGGATGGGCGAGTCGCCACGTGGCGAGGTGCGCCACGACGGCCATTACTACCCCGCCTGCCGCGGAAAGTGCCTGCCCATTCTCACCTGGATGCTGCAAGGCCTTAGCGTCGACGACGACCCGCAGCTGGCTTCCACCACCCTTTCGGCTCCCCTCACCAAGGTTTATGCCGACGATGACATCGTCGTCGTCAGCAAGCCCAGCGGTCTGCTCACCGTGCCCGGCCGCTCCACGCGTCCCTCGGTAGAGAGCATCCTGCGCAGCGAAGGCGGCTTCTACGATGGTCCCATCATCGTTCACCGCCTCGACCAGGATACTTCCGGCCTGCTGGTCGTAGCCCGCAACGAGACAGCCTACCACCACTTGCAGCAGCAGTTCATTCGCCGGCAAATCAAAAAGCGCTACATCGCCCTGCTCGACGGCATCGTCAGCCGCCGCGAAGGCACCATCTCGCTGCCCCTGCGACCCGATCCGCTCGACCGTCCGCGGCAGCTCGTAGACCATGAACACGGCAAACCGGCCATCACCACCTTCGAGGTGATCGCCACCGAACAGGGCCGCACCCGCATAGCCCTCACCCCGCTCACGGGCCGCACCCATCAGCTGCGCCTGCACTGTGCCCATCAGGAAGGCCTCGCCACACCCATCATAGGCGATGCCCTCTACGGAACACCCTCGCCCACCCGCCTCTGTCTGCACGCCGAACGCCTCTCGTTCGTACACCCAACAACCGGCGAACTCCTTACCTTCGAGCTCCCACCCGACTTCTAATCCGCCCCAAACCAGCGCGGTTCATCTGGCAAAAATAAAGGGAACCATTCCTCAAGCAATGTGAATGGAAAAAAATTTAAGCGTTTAATCTAAGAAAAAAGAATGGGTCTGTAGGCAAAACCTACAGACCCTCTTCGAATGCTTCAGCGTTGATACACTTCAAGTTTTTGGCTAATTGCTCGGTCGACGACGCACCGACGAGAACGGAGGTGACGCCGCGCTGCGCCAGAATCCAGGCCAGCGCCATCTCGGCCAGCGTCTCGCCACGCGCTGTGGCAGCCTCGTTGTAGCGGCGCAGGCGGTCGAGCAGCTCGGGCGTGAGCATCTCCTCCTTCAGGAACTTGCCCTTCGACATGCGCGAGTCGGCAGGAATGCCGTTCAGATAGCGGTCGGTGAGCAGGCCCTGAGCCAAGGGCGAGAACGAGATAAAGCCTACGCCCTGCTCGGCACAGAAGTCCATGATGCCCTCCTGCTGCGGCTCGCGATCGAGCATGTTCAGCCGTCCCTGATAGATGAGCAAGGGCACGTCGCGCTGCTTCAAGTAGTCGTAGGCAAAGCGAGTAGCCTCGAGCGGCCAGCGCGAGATGCCCACGTAGAGCGCCTTGCCGGCACGCACGATGTCGACGAGCGCCTGCAGCGTCTCCTCAAGCGGCGTCTCGGGGTCGTAGCGATGACTGTAGAACAGGTCTACATAGTCGAGGTGCATACGCTTGAGCGACTGGTCGAGCGAAGCCATCAGATACTTGCGCGAGCCCCAGTTGCCGTAGGGACCAGGCCACATGTTGTAGCCTGCCTTCGACGAGATGAAGAGCTCGTCGCGATAAGGGTGGAAGTCGTCGTCCATCAGCCGGCCCATCGTCTCCTCGGCCGAGCCGTAGGGAGGGCCGTAGTTGTTGGCCAAATCGAAGTGGGTGATGCCGTGGTCGAAGGCATAATGAGTGATAGCTCGCGAGCGTTCGTACGAGTCGACACCCCCGAAGTTGTGCCAGAAGCCCAGCGACACCTTCGGCAGCAGCACGCCCGAGCGTCCGCACCGCTCATACTTCATTCCGCCATCGTAGCGCAGCGGGTCAGCAAAATATTTCTCCATCGTCGTCAAATTATTAGATTAATAAACTTTGGCCACAAAGTTACGGAATAATGCTGAATTAGGAAAACTTTTTTTGTTAATTCTATGGAAGTTAAGCGGTTG
>CACXYH010000038.1 GCA_902771785.1 uncultured Prevotellaceae bacterium | reverse complement strand
CCCAAAAAGTTAGTATCTTTGCCAGCGCAAAGAAGCAAATGAGAATAGATAATAAGTTTGTCGAACTCGCCAGCGAATCGCCTTTGATAGTCTCAGACCTCGTGGTTTGTTTGGCTAAAAATAGTTAATTATGATGCAACTAATTGAAAATCAGTATAGAATCGTCGGAAACCAAGTTTTCAACGAGGATGAGTATTAAGGCTTACATCCGAGCCTAAACCATTTAACACCAGCGAGATGAGCAAATTTTATTTGTTTGTCTCGCTGGTGTTTTTATTAGGTATGCTGTAAAAAACATGCATGGCCATCCATATTATGGGCATAGACATTGAAGGTCTTACGGCGGAACCGCTGTTCTACGGCTTTTGGCGACTGTGTCTTGCCTTTTCACTACCTTTGTTGCGGTATTCGCTGGGCGACATACCCATGACCCTTGAGAACAGGCGTGAGAAATACAGGCTGTCCTCAAAACCCACCTTAAAGCAAATCTGGTTGATGTGCAGGTCTGTCTCCTTGAGCATGTGGCATGCATATTCTATCTTCAACCGGTTGAAAAATGACAGTGGGCTGTCTCCCATCTGCTTCTTGAATAAAGAGGAAAAGCGTGTCGATGAGTAACCGACATAGTCAAGTATGTCTTGCAAGGTAATGCGATGCTCCATGTTTTCTTTCATGTAGTGAACAGCAGCCTCTACTACGTCTATGCCCTTGTTGTTATTGAAGGGGTGGTTGCTATGGCAGGCATCATAACCGACGCTACGACGATACTGTCTGAGATAGCGCAGGGATGCCAGGTAATAATGTAGCAGGCTGGAAGCATATCGCAGGTCCTCAATATCCTCGCCAATGTGGAGCGTCGACAGCATCTCCTCAAATATGTTATTGCGATTGGCGATGTGCGAGTTAAGGGCCGTCTTTACGTCTAAGGGCTTTTCCGATCCTTCGGCATAAATTGCGGCATGTTCACCTCGGAAATGCACCCAGTAGATGGTCCATTTTGCACCTTCCGCAGCACCATATTCATGGGGTATTCCTGCTGGCAGAATGAAGTACTGGTTTCGCGAAACGGTGAAGGTCTTTCCCTTGAGTTTGTAGAATCCATGGCCTTCGACGCAATAGATAAGAACATATTGATTGATGCCTTCCTCACGTATGCGGTAGTGGTGTTCTGCCATGGGATAATAGCCTATATCTGTGATGAAGAGACTACTCGCCAGCGGATCTTCTTCCTCCATTTTAACGAGCACAGGAGATAGAACAACTGCCCGCTCGCCCCCAAATCCATCCTTTTTCTTGACCATAACGATAGTTTACTGATGATTGCGGGTGCAAAATTACGGAATTTATTCCATGTATCAAAACGGGCATAGGGAAAATCGTCCATGTGAAATGTCGGTTTCGTCCATATGCCATGCGACGTTTTTTCGCTATCTTTGCACCGTAATTCCCAAAAACAGAAATTATGCAACGTATTAGCAAATCATTTGTCTACTTTATCTGCCTTGTGTCGGCGATGGGTGGTCTGCTCTTCGGCTACGACTGGGTAGTGATTGGCGGAGCAAAGCCCTTCTATGAACTCTATTTCGGCATCAGCGATTCACCCTTGCTGCAAGGGGTGGCCATGACAACGGCACTGGTGGGCTGTCTGGTAGGTGCCATGGTGGCAGGTGCTGCTGCCGACAGATACGGACGCAAGCCGCTGCTGACCACATCGGCAGTGCTCTTCACGGTATCGGCCATTGCCACCGGGCTCTTCAATGATTTCATACTTTTCAATATTGCCCGTTTCATTGGCGGCGTGGGTATAGGTGTGGCATCCGCCATGGCTCCCATGTATATTGCCGAGGTCAGTCCGGCCGACATTCGCGGTCGTATGGTCAGTCTGAACCAGATGACCATTGTGCTGGGCATTCTGGGTGCACAAATTGTGAACATGCTGCTGGCCCGCGACACATCTGTGGCGGCAAATCAGATGTGGAACGTAGCATGGGGGTGGCGCTGGATGTTCTGGGCTGAGACGCTACCGGCTGTCCTGTTCCTCGTCATGAGTTTCTTCATCCCAGAGTCGCCGGTGTATCAGAAACTGAAGGCAGCAGCAAAGCCGGAGTATGGCAGACAGCAAGAAGCCGGTCTGCTTGAACTAGGTCAGATGAAGTACAGGAAGGTGCTGTGGCTCGGCCTGGTCATTGCTGTGTTTCAACAATGGTGCGGTACTAACGTCATCTTCAACTATGCGCAGGAAATTTTCGCCGGGGCGGGATTTGACGTTGATGGCATGTTCATCAACATCGTCATCACGGGCATTGCCAACGTCCTGTTCACCATCGTGGCCCTCTACACCATAGAGAAGTGGGGGCGCCGCACGCTGATGCTCATGGGTGCTGGCGGACTTGGGCTTATCTACCTGACACTGGGCACCTGCTATTTCTTTGGTCTCACTGGCATCATGATGGTGGCGCTGGTGGTGACAGCCATCTCGGTCTATGCCATGACACTGGGTCCCGTCACGTGGACGCTGCTGGCCGAGATTTTCCCCCACCGCATCCGTGGTGTGGCCATGGCTGTCTGCACCTTTGCCCTCTGGACTGGCTGTTGCACGCTCACCTTCTCATTTCCCTCGATGAATGCTACATTAGGGTCCAGTGGCACGTTCTGGATTTATTCGGCCATCTGCATCAGTGCCTTCATCTTCTTGTTCCGCTGTCTGCCTGAGACCAAAGGCAAGTCGTTGGAACAACTCGAACGAGAATTAGTCAAATAAAGTGTCAATCGTCAAATAGTAATAAAGAATATGGTCAAAGCATGGAGAGAACTGGTGACTATTCCTACCTATGAAGTGGGGAAACCGGAAAAGAATCCGATGTTTCTGGAGAAGCGAGTCTATCAGGGCTCAAGTGGAGTGGTCTATCCTTACCCAGTCATTGAGTCTATATCCGACGAAAAGGTCGACAAGGAGTATCAGGCCATCTGGCTGGAGAATGAGTATATCAAGGTGATGGTGCTGCCCGAACTGGGTGGCCGCATACAGATGGCCTACGACAAGATAGCCCGTCGCCACTTTGTGTATTACAACCACGTCATCAAGCCTGCCCTCGTAGGTCTTGTCGGTCCGTGGATTTCGGGCGGCATCGAATTCAACTGGCCTCAGCACCATCGCCCCACCACCTTCATGCCCGTAGACACCTGCATCGAGGAGAATGCCGACGGAAGCGTGAGTGTATGGGTGAGTGAGATGGAAAGAATGTTTCATCAGAAGGGCATGGCAGGCTTTACGTTGCGCCCTGGCTGTGCCTATCTGGAAATCAAAGGTCGACTGTACAACCGTACCGACGTGCCGCAGACCTTCCTCTGGTGGGCCAATCCCGCCGTGGAGGTGAACGACCAGTATCAAAGCGTGTTTCCCCCCGACATCAACGCCGTCTTCGATCATGGCAAGCGGGCCGTCTCGTCGTTCCCCATCGCTACGGGAACCTATTATAAAATGGACTACTCAGCCGGCGTTGACATCTCGAACTACAAGAATATCCGTGTTCCGACATCGTATATGGCTGTCAATTCGCGTTTCAACTTCGAGGGTGGCTACGAGAACGACACCCACGCCGGTATGCTGCATGTGGCCAGCCACCATTTTTCGCCAGGCAAGAAACAGTGGACATGGGGCAACGGCGACTTCGGACGTGCCTGGGATCGCAACCTGACCGATAAAGCCCCCCTGACTCCGCCCCAGGGAGGCTGGGAAGGCCATGTGTCTGACTATAATCTCTCCGCCTCAGGGGAGACGGAAGAGGGCCGCTTCCGCCCCTACATCGAGCTGATGGCCGGCGTCTATACCGAGAACCAGCCCGACTTCGCGTGGCTCATGCCGTATGAGGAGAAGATGTTCACGCAGTACTTCATGCCCTATCGCGAACTGGGCGTGGTGAAGGAAGCTTCGAAGGACTTGGTGTTCAACATAGAAAGCCTCACCCCCAACTCCTCTCCAGATGGAGAGGGGAGTGGCCACTACGTTAGCTTAAAACTCTTCGCTACTTCTAAGCAGGATGTCTGTATCATTCTCCGAAATGACAATGGCGAGGTGTATTATCAGAAGAATGTGACCGTCAGTCCCGAAGAGGTGCTGACGGAGATTGTCGATGTCAAAGGCGCTAAGTTCAACGAACTGACCTTCGAGATACAAAAAAACTTCGTCTATGGCCAGCGGACCGTGCTCCAGTGGCATGCCGAGGCTGACGACATCCGTCCTATCCCCGACAGTGCCGAGGCAGCCCTGCTGCCCGAGCAGGTCAAGACCAACGAGCAGCTCTACCTTACGGGTATGCACTTGGAACAGTACCGTCACGCCACGTGGCTACCTACCGACTACTATGAGGAGGCTTTGCGTCGAGACCCCGATGACATCCGTTGCCTGAACGCGATGGGCCTGTGGTATATCCGGAAAGGACGCTTCGCCAAGGCTGAGGGCTATCTGCGAAAGGCCGTCAAACTCATAACCAAGCGCAACCCTAATCCTTATGACAGCGAACCAATCTATAATCTTGCCCTCGCACTGAAATACCAAGGACAGTACGATGAGGCTTACGAACTGTTCTGGAAGTCTGCCTGGAGTAAGGCCTGGACAGATGCCGGCTACTTTGAGGCTGCCAAGATCAGTACAGCACAAGGCCGCTACGAGGATGCCCTCGACGAGGTGGACCGGTGCCTCGTCAGCAACTGGCACAACCACAAGGCGCGGGCTCTGAAAACCGCCATCTTGCGAAAACTGGGCTACAACGGCCAATGCCTCGCCCTCATCCGTGAGTCGTTGCAACTTGACCTCTTTAACTATGGCTGCCGCTACGAGCAGTATCTGCTGGAACACGACGAGGATGCACTGGCAGAGATGAAACGGATGCTGCGCAAAAGTGCCCAGAATTACGATGAGGTGGCACTCGACTATCAGGCTGCCGGACTGACCGACGAGGCCCGTGCCGTCTGGCAGATGGCTATCAAGGAGGGAGCTGTCACACCGATGACCTATTACTATCTCTTTGCCTTCTGCGGTGAGCAAGATGCCCTGGAGAGAGCAGAGACGGCCGACCCGGCATACTGCTTCCCTAACCGTCCGGAAGACATCATTGCCCTGAAGACCGCCACAGCCAGCGCTGCCCAACGCATAAATAGTAAATCGTCTGATGCTAAATACAGTAAGGCACCCTACTATCTTGGCTGTCTCTACTATGCCAATCGTCAGTATGACCTGGCCATCGACAACTGGGAATGCTCGGCCCGTCTCGATCCGCAGTTCCCCACTGTCTGGCGCAATCTTGCTCTGGCGCGCTTCAATAAGCAGAACCGTCAGCAAGAGGCATTGCAGTATATGGAGCGGGCATTCCGGCTTGACGAGAACGACGAGCGCATACTTATGGAGCTCGACCAACTCTACAAGCGTCTCCACCGTCCGCATGAGCAGCGACTGGCCTTCCTGCAGAAATATCCGCAACTCATCCTACGGCGCGACGACCTCGTGCTCGAAGAGATTACCCTGCTCAACCAGACGGGCCGCTATGAGGAAGCCATGCAACGACTCGATGCCCGCGTTTTCCATCCGTGGGAGGGCGGCGAAGGCAAGGTGTCTGCCCAATATCAGATTTGTCGCGTGGAACTGGCCAAGCAGGCCATTGTTGACAAGAAATACGAACGGGCCATTACCCTTCTGAACGAATGCTTAGAATATCCGCATCATCTCGGCGAAGGCAAACTCTATGGTGCACAGGAGAACGACTTCTACTATCTGCTGGGTGTCGCCTATGATGCAGCAAACAAGAAGGCGAAGGCCCTGGCGTGCTGGGAAGAGGCCACGAAAGGTCCGCAGGAGCCTGCTGCCGCCATCTATTACAATGACGCCAAACCCGACAAGATTTTCTATCAGGGGCTGGCGCTTCGCAAACTTGGACGCGAGAATGAGGCTCACGGACGCTTCTACCGGCTCATCAACTATGGCAAGCAGCACATCTTCGAGAAGCAGGTGATGGACTATTTCGCCGTGTCACTGCCCGATCTTCTTATCTGGGAAGAAAAGCGTGAGGACGGAGTTTCGGAGCTTGACACGAAGAATCTCATCCACTGCAAGTATATGCTCGCCCTCGGTTATTACGGCATGGGCGACAAGGAGCATGCCGAGCGCTACCTGAAGGATGTGGAACAACTGGACAACAACCATCAGGGCATCCAGCAGTTCCGCTCACTGATTAACACCAGGTTGTAGGCTCACGCTCACTTCAAGAACCACTGGGCGGTTCCTGTGTTCAAGTCTGCAGAGGATGGGTCAGACGATCCTTACGCACATCATGGTAAGGTCGTCGTTAGGCTCGGCACCGTTGCGATGTGCCTCTACCTCAGCATGGATAGTGTCGATGATCTGGCGGGCTGACTCATATTGGGTATTGCGTATGAGCTCTATCAGACGGTCGTCGCCAAACTGCTCCTGCTGCGGGTTTTCCGCCTCGTTGAGTCCGTCAGTATAGATGAACAGCTGCCGGCCCTTGATGCTGTCAAGCTGCTCGCCCTCATAATCAAGGCCAGGGAACAGGCCGATGGGCGCATTAGCCTGCATTTCCAGGAACTCGCAGTCGTGCTCGCCGCTTCCGATAACGGGCGGATTATGGCCGGCATTGCAGAAGTGGAGATGACCTGTCTGCAGGTCGACAAGTCCAATCCAGAACGTCACAAACATGCCGTTCTCATTGTCGTCGCCGCTGAGAGCATCGTTCATGTGCGTACAGATTTCGGCAGGCATCATGCCCTGCTTGGCCATGGTCAGGAACAGGCGAGTGGCCTGAGCCATAAACAGCGAGGCAGGCACGCCCTTTCCGCTCACGTCGCCGATGGCGAAATAGAGCTGGTCGCCCGACAAAAGATAGCCGTAGAGGTCGCCGCCCACCTCCTTCGCCGGGGTCATGGAGGCATACATGTCCAGTCCGTCGTGCTCGGGGAATACACTGGGAACCATCGACTTCTGTATGTCACGGGCCACACGCAGCTCCGACTCTATGCGTTCCTGCAGAGCTTTCATCTTGGTGATGCGGCGCTGATAGACGGTGTAGATAGCAAACGACAGCACCACCAGGCCGAGCACCACCATCGTGGCAATCCACCACAGCCGGTTCAGCGAGGCTTCCTTCTGAGCTATGAGCGCCTCCTTGCCCTGCGTGTCGTAGATGGTGGCCAGCTCCATAGCATCGTCGTTGCGCCAGCGGACGATGGCGCTGTCAAGGACTCCGCTTATGCTGTCGGCCATCGACAGCGCCTTCGGGCTGTTGCCCAGCCCCCGCCAGGCTTTGTATTGTGGGACGAGTATTTGATTGACGTCTTCGAGCGAAAGCGAAGCGGGGTCGTAGGTTGTTGAGTCGAGCTTTTGCAGCATATCGATGGCCCCCTGCCAATGGTGGGTTTCGAGGAGGAACTGGCCGCACTCCCGTATCCTTTTTGCCGAGAGCGAAGCGACATTATCCAGGCAGGGCAGGAAAGCCTGATAGGCCTCATTCTCCTTGCCCTGATGGTGCAGCAGGCGCGCCTCCCCCAGTGCCATGACGAAAGAAAAACTGCTATAATTCACTTTGCTTGTGTCGCTGTGTTCCTGCAGCCAGCGGTAGTTCTCCCGGGCTGTGGTGAACCATGTGGCGGCCCTGTCATACTGCTGCTGGTCGATGTAGGCAAGGGCAGCTCCCACAGCATTTCCTACTTTCAACTCGATGAATGTCGTGTCGCTGTCGATGCTCTCTCCGTCAATAAACAGTATCGACTGATTGCGTTCATACGAGTCGATTGCTTCATGGTAATGCCGCTCTGCCTCATCGTAGCGTCCCAATGCCACTAAACTGTTGCCCATCAAGGTGTATATACGGGAAACGGAAGCTGGGTGCAGCAAGATAATGTTCGACTCATGCTCCTTGATGACTTCCAGAGCGGGCATCAGCACCTCCAGCGCCTCAGCGTAGTCGTGCTTCTCTATCAACTGTTGCGAGAGTCCCCTGACGCTGTTGGCATAAGTCGTCAGTTCCGCCTCGTCGCCTGAAAACGCCTCGACGGCCTTTCTGAACTGAAACTCCGCCGCCCTTGGCTGTTTTTGAAATGTATAAGCTATGCCACGAAAGAAGTGGAGGTCTGACTCGAACAACTTCGTGCGCCCTTCGAGGCTGTCGCACACCACGTGGACGGAATCATAGTTCTGGCAATCCAGCTGGGCGGTTATCAGGTCTCTATCATGTGCTTGTTCGTCGAAGATGTCAATCTTCAGGGCGTGCTCCACGTGAGAGATCACATATTTGTCTACCGTTTCCGGCGCTACCTCCGAGGCTATCTCCAGCAACAGGAATAGTCCCACGATCAGCGCCACAGGAAATCCGATGCCCCACCACAGCACTCGCTTTACCCATTTCTTGATACTCTTGTCCATCTCTAATGCATACTGAAATTGATAATGATGGGGCAAAGTTACGAAAAGTCGAGAGCAAAACAAAAGAATTTATTCTTTTTTTTGCCGAGACGGAGAAGTTTCCTTGAACGAAGTGAAAAAGTTCGCGACTTTTGGTCGCAAAGTTACGAAAAAACGAGAGAAGAACCAAAACTTCTGCCCTATTTTTATTACTAAACTACGGTTTGACAACCCACGCGGCAGGGCCTCGAAACCCCTCCCGGGAGAGGTCGGCCCGCGAGCCGTTAGTTCGTCGGGCACGAACCGGCAGTAGGAGGCTGACGAACCGGTAGCTCGAGCCCCGACTTCCGTTAGTAGGAGATCGACGAACCGGCAGTAGGAGACCTGCGTGGCGGTGAAACGAAATGCATTTTGATACAAAACGCCTTCCATTTTGATACAAAACGCATTCCGTTTTGGTACAAAACGCATTCCGTTTCCATACGAAACGCCCCTCGTTTTGCCACAAAACGCAACGACACATTTTGCCACAAAAAGCGGAATAAGTGTGCCATTCTCTATGCCTACGAACTGCTCTATCGCGGGGATGCGAAAGCGGCTGATGCCTACAAGCAACAATTGCATCAGCGCCGACAGCACTATGCAATACCAGGCGAAACCATTACCGCCATCAGTCTGATTGAAGCCATTGATGCACAGGCATGCCCCCAGGCTTAGCGGGAAATAGCACAGCGGCAGCTCATGATTCTATCGGCTCGTGCATCCATGCTGTCACGTTCTGTCCCATGCGCTGCTTGAAGGCCAGACTGAAGGTGCTGTAGCTGCGGTAGCCGCTTTCGCTGGCCAGCTGCTGAGCGGTGAAGGGGCGCTGCTCAGCCACTTCCTGCCGATAGAGCTCGATGAAATGACGGATGCGCAAATCATTGATATAAGCATTGTAGGTCATGCCCTGGCGCGAGAAGTACAGGCTGAGATAGGAGCGGTTGGTGCCAATGGCCTGAGCCAGTTGCAGAAGGGTCAGGTCGTGCTGCAGGTAAAGCTGTGCATCGATGCAATACTGCTGCAGCAGGCTTCCGATGCTGTCGGTATCTGTCAGAGAATCGTCAGGGTCGATAGCTTCATCGATCGGGGAGGTTTCTTCTGCTTCGGAAAAGGGCAGCGGCTGAGCAATGCTCAGGTCGCTCAGCGTTTCGACCCGCCACAGGAGATAGCACACCAGCGCGGTGCTCATGATCTGAATGGCGTAATCGTAGACAGATCCCTCGAGGTCAGTCGCATAGACGGTGAACATGAGCACAATGAGCACCAACACCACAAAATTCTGCCACACCTCCTTGTGCTCCAGGTCGGCATAGTTGTCGCGCAGCCAGCGCCGATATTGCGACACCTCGCGTACCATATATATTATTAAGCCGAGGCCCAGCAACAGGAAATAGAGACGGACCAACAGCAATAGCATTGCGCTCCGACAGGCAATAAAAATGGCACATAGTGCAACGAGCGGGAGCACGGCCACGACCACAGGCCATAACGGCCGTCGCCGGTCTTGCAGCATGGAGAGCAGCATGATGATAGACAGGGGCAATATGGTCATGCAGTCGAACAGACCACCTATCAGGTAAGCCAGCATAACGTCGTCCTCGGAGCTGAGAAAGACAATGGGCAGATACCACACGTGGCTCAAGGCCAAGGAAGCAAAGAAGGCAGCCGTCCACCGGCGCAAGCGTAGGGGCGATGAAATAGTAGCGTCGAAGGCGTTGCCCCGGCGAAAAAGCAGATAGATACAGGCTATCAATGCTACTACTGCCATGGCGGCATAGAGCATAAAAAACAAAACGTCGGCTGGTACTAATTGCTTGTACATGCTGCAAAGATATAAAAAAAATCAACACACAAGCAACAATCTTCGCTCTTTTTTTGAATAAATTACATAAAAAACAGCATAGAACAGAATGCTTTCTTCATGCAAAATGCAGCGGGCCCAGCAGATACTGCTGAGCGGCGCGTCCATCACCGAGACAGCCGAAAGCCTGGGCTTCGACTATCCGCAGCACTTCACCCGCATCTTCAAAAAGCACTTTGGGGAAACGCCTTCAGAGTATATCAACAAGTATAAGTATCGCTAATCAGAAACTGAAGTTGACACCCCCCATGAACGTAGCACGTGGCATGGGGTAGCCCTGATTGATTTCGTAGCGCTGTGCCAGCAGGTTCTCGCCGCGCAGCCAGAGCCGCAGGCTTGGGGTCAACGCATAGTTCACGCAAGCGTTCAGCAGGCAGAAATCCTCCTTTTGCTCAGCGGTGCCCACTGCCGTATAGAGTCCGCCAATGTACTGCAGCCCGGCGTTGACGACCCACGGGCCGCAACGATAGTCGGCACCGACAAAGCCTTTATAGGTAGGCGCTGCCACTACGGGCTGCTCCATGTGCAGCAGCGAGTGGTTGGTGTTCACGGTCCAATGGCTATTGATGCGGTAGTCGGCTTCAAGCTCCACGCCGTAGTTCTCTACTTCGCCCGTGTTGATGTTCTGACGGTTCACGGTCTGTATCATGTTGTCGCCCTTCAGGTAGAACAGGTTTGCACCATAGGTAAAGTCGGCAAGCCGGTGGCGCCACGACAGTTCGTAGTTCCACAGGCGCTCCGGTTCCAGTTCCTCGTTCGAAGGCGGATAGAGATACATCTCACGCATGGTGGGATTGCGAAATCCCTTGCTCACCATGGCCTTCACCTCGCCCGTCGGCAGCGGACGAATCACGATGCCAGCCTGCGGCACCCATTCGGTGCCTGTCACGCTGTGATGGTCGAAACGGATACCCGCATCGACGGTCAGCCACTCGGCAATGTCCTGGCGAAAGTCGGCATAGGCAGCAATCTCGTTGCGGTAGGAACGTCCGCTCTGCTTGTTGGGAGTGTCGAGCACTTCGCCCGTCTGCTTTGAGGTGTAGTAGGCTTTGCCGTAGATGTGCTGGAAATCGACGCCCACGGTCAGGCGGTTGCCGTCGAACAGCTGGGCACTCTGATACCACGACACCCCTGTCAGCGCATCTTTCGAACGGAAATAGCGCTGCGTGGGTTGCGCAGGATTGGCCGTACCATCGTCAATCTTATGGCGTCCGAAGTTGCTGTAGACGCTCAGTGCACCGCTGGTGTTGCCATAATGGTTCTCCAATGCCGCCGAGACCACGCCGCGCGTAATCCACTGGTCGGCACCGTACATCGGACTTTGTTCTGCACCCGGATAGCTGCTATTGAAGTGGGTAATGTCGGCATCGACGTAGGCTCCCCAATGTTCGGTGATGTCGTAGCCCAGTTTCACGTAGCCGCCATACTGTTCGAAGCCCATGCGCGGGCGATGATTGTCTGTGCGACTATACTGAGCCGAAACAGTAGACGAGGACTTGCCGCTGCGCACTTGGTTGGAAGCTTCGGCCTGAACGGTGCCATAGCTTCCTGCCCCCACGTTCACGTCAGTACGAATGCCGTCGGTCTGGGCGGCACGAGTCACGATATTCATGACGCCCCCCATCGCGTTGCTGCCATAGAGCACCGAGGCAGGGCCGCGAAGCACCTCGACCCGCTCGGCCATCAGCGTCTGATAGCTGTCGCTGATGGGATGGCCGTAGACGCCGTTATATTGTGGATGGCCGTCGATCAAGACAAGCAACTGCCCCGCACCGCCCGTGATGCCACGCAGGTTGATGCCGCCGGCAGCACCCGTCGACACGCCGTAGCCCATCATCGAGCGACTGGTAACAAAGAAGCCCGGCACTTGCTGCATGACGGTAGGCAGCACCGACGTCTGGTACTGCTCCGCGAGTTTCTCGCGACCAACCACCGTCACCGTCATCGGCAGGTGGCGCACGTCGACGGCATTACGCGTTCCTGTCACCACCACTTCATGCAACGACAGCGAGTCGTTGACCTCTTCTTCTACCGTTGCGGCCTGCAGGGAGGCGACCGAAAGCAGAAGCATTCCTATAGTATAAAAAGTTCTCATCAGTAAATCTGTTTAACTCTAATTGGTTTTTGCGGCGCAAAATTACGAAAAACTTATTTAAAAGTACCTCTTTTTACGGAGTTTTTTTCACTTTGCAACCGAGTTGCAAGACCTTTGGCGTAACTTTGCAGCCAGAAAACAAGAACAAAAAAGAAGAAACTATGTCACATCATCACGAACACGAACATCATGAGCATGAGCATCATCACGAGGGGCTGAAGCATCAGCTCGCCCTGATTGCCGCCACCGTCGTGCTGCTGATAGCAGCAGTCGCCATTGAGAAAACCCTGCAGCTCGCCACGTGGCAACTGCTACTGGTTTATCTTATACCTTATTTATTAATAGGACACGAAACGCTGAAGGAAGCAGCCGAGGGGATTGCCCACGGCGAAGCCTTCAACGAACATTTCCTCATGTCGGTCGCCACTATCGGCGCCCTCTGCATCGGGTTCCTGCCAGGAGCCGAGACCGAATTTCCAGAGGCGGTCTTCGTCATGCTGTTTTTCCAGATAGGTGAACTCTTTGAGAGCTATGCCGAAGGGAAGAGCCGCGACAGCATTGCCAACCTGATGAACATTCGCCCTGACGTAGCCTGCGTCATAAGGCAGGACGAGGGCGGAGTCATGCAAGAAGTCCGAGTAAGCCCTGACGAGGTGAGCGTGGGCGAAACCATCATTGTCAGGCCAGGCGAGCGGGTGCCGCTCGACGGCATCATCGTCGAAGGCTCGACAGCGCTGAACACCATTGCCCTGACGGGCGAATCAATGCCTCGCGACGTCGGCGAGGGCGACGAGGTCATATCGGGATGCGTCAACATATCGGGCGCAGTCAAGGTGCGCACCACAAAGAACTTCGGCGAGAGCACCGTGTCGAAAATCATCCATCTTGTTGAGAATGCCAATGAAAACAAGTCGCACAGCGAGACGTTCATCACGCGCTTTGCCCGCATCTATACGCCCATCGTGGTGTTTGCGGCCATCATTCTGGCCGTCGTGCCCACACTACTGGGTGGAGACTTTGCCACCTGGCTCTACAGAGCACTCATGTTCCTGGTGGTGTCGTGTCCCTGCGCCCTTGTCATCAGCGTACCTCTCACGTTCTTTGGCGGCATCGGCGGAGCCTCGCGCCACGGCATACTCATCAAGGGAGCCAACTACATCGACGTGCTCAACAAAGTCGGCACCGTGGTGTTCGACAAGACAGGCACGCTGACCCACGGTCAGTTTGCCGTGACGGCTGTCCATCCCGACGCCTGCGACGAGCACCAGCTGCTACACCTCGCTGCCCACGTAGAGCACTTCTCGACCCACCCCATCGGTGCCGCCCTGCGCGATGCCTTCCCTGACGAGGCTACCGACGGCTGTCAGGTGAGCGACGTGACTGAAATAGCAGGCCAGGGAATCAGGGCGCAAGTGGGCGACAAGCAGGTGTGGGTAGGCAACACCAAGCTGATGGACGCCATTGGTGCCCACTGGCACGACTGCACCCATGTGGGCACCATTATCCATGTGGCCATCGACAAGCAATATGCCGGCCACATCGTCATCAACGACCGAATAAAAAGCGACAGCACAGAAGCCATTGCCAGCCTGAAGAAACTGGGAGTGGAACGGACCGTCATGCTGACAGGCGACCGCAAGGAGGTGGCCACGAGCGTAGCCCGGCAACTGGACATCGACGAATATCACGCCGAGCTGTTGCCTGCCGACAAGGTGGCGAAGGTGGAGCAACTGCTGACCGACCTTCATGCTGCGACGGACAACCACAAGCACTTAGCATTCGTAGGCGACGGCATCAACGACGCACCCGTATTGGCACGGGCCGACGTAGGCATCGCCATGGGCGGACTGGGCAGCGATGCCGCCATCGAGGCAGCCGACGTGGTGCTCATGGACGACAAACCCTCGAAAATTGCGTTGGCCATGCGCATCGCACGCCGCACGCTGACCATCGCCCGTCAGAACGTATGGCTGGCCATCGGCATCAAAGTGGCGGTGCTCGTGCTGGCTACCTTCGGACTGGCCACGATGTGGATGGCCGTCTTCGCCGATGTAGGCGTCACGGTGCTGGCTGTACTCAACGCCATGCGTGCCATGCGACCGTAAAATCGCAGTATTTTACGTTGAGATGCAATAAAAAGCCGCAGCCAAGCGTTATTCTAACAAGTAACCACTAACTGCAGTTCCGACCGTCAGGAAAAGTGCTAAGTCGACATTTCCACATACTATTATTGGTTGGCACTTTGGTCTGTCTCAATGCACAGGCACAGTACGACCCATCGTTCAGTCATTACTGGGCGATGGAGACGTCGTTTAATCCCGCAGCAGCAGGAAAGCAGGACAAAGTGAACATCGCTGCGGCTTACAACATGTCGCTGGTGGGTTTCGAGCATAATCCGCGCGCCATGTTCGTCAGTGGCGACCTGCCTTTCTATGCCATCGGTGCCTATCATGGTGTGGGAGCACTCATCTTGAACGACGAAATCGGTCTGTTCTCGCACAAGCGCGCTGCCTTGATGTATGCCTACAAGCACCGACTACTGGGCGGAACCATCAGCGTCGGCCTGCAGGCGGGCATGCTGAGCGAGACCTTCGACGGCTCGAAAGTTGATCTGGGGGAGCCAGGAGACGAAGTCTTTGCCACCAGTAGCGTTACGGGCAGCGGCATCGACCTGTGTGCCGGACTCTACTACCAGCACAAGAACTGGTATGTGGGAGCATCGGCATTACACCTGACCGCACCCACCATTGAACTGGGCGAAACCAACGAGCTAAACGTCTCGGCATCATATTATTTGACGGCTGGATGCAATATTCGGCTCAGAAATCCGTTTCTATCAATACACCCCTCTGTGCTGGGACGCAGCGACGGCGTGGGCTACAGGGCCGACATATCGGCACGGCTGAAGTACACACACGACAAAAAGATGATGTACGCCGGCGTGGGCTACAGCCCGACCAACTCGGTGACTGCCTATCTGGGCGGCAATTTCCACGGCATCACCCTGGGCTACAGCTACGAGATGTACACAGGTGCCATCAACATCGGCAACGGCTCGCACGAACTGTACGTAGGCTACCAGACAGAGCTCAACCTCTTCAAGAAGGGGCGCAACAAGCATCAGTCAGTAAGAATATTATAATAAAAGGATATGAAGAAAACTGTAATGATAAGTCTTTGCCTCCTGGCAGCCCTGGCGCTGGTCAGCTGCTTTGGCGGCAAGGTAACATCGTCGTCGGGCGGCGAGCTGACAGGTACCAGCAGCCGCGCCTTCTCAGAGCCTGCTCCCTATGGAATGACGCTCATCAAGCGCGGACATCTGCGCATGGGCATCGACAAGAACGATTCTCTCTGGGGCAAGCAAACGCCTACACGCGACATCTCTGTGGAGGGTTTCTGGATGGACGACACCGAAATCACCAACTCCGAGTACCGTCAGTTCGTGTACTACGTGCGCGACTCTATCATTCGTGAGCGTCTGGCCGACCCCAACTATGGTGGCGACGAGAGCTACAAGATTGAGGAAGACAAGAACGGCGACCCCATCAAGCCCTATCTGAACTGGAAGAAGGCGCTGCCACGCAAGCCCAACGAGGACGAGCTGCGCGCCCTTGAGAGCGTCTACGTCACCAACCCCGTAACGGGCGAGAAGATGCTCGACTACAGCCAGATGAACTACCGCTACGAAGTCTACGACTACACCACCGCCGCCCTGCGCCGCTATCGCGAAAATCCCGAGGAGCGCAACCTCGACACCGACAAGTGGAACGACCAAAAGCAGGGAGGTATCTACGACGAGAAAGTCTATATCTCTAAAGACACCGCCTATATCGACGATGAGGGGCGTATCGTACGGCAGACGCTGAACCGTGAGTACACGGGTCCGTGGGACTTCCTGAACACCTACATCGTCAACATCTACCCCGACACCACCTGCTGGGTGAACGACTTCCCCAATGCCGAGAACGAAGTCTACATGCGCAACTATTTCTCGGCACCGGCCTACAACGACTATCCCGTCGTGGGCGTCACATGGGAGCAGGCCAATGCCTTCTGCGCCTGGCGCACCGAGTATCTGCTCAAGGGTCTCGGCCCCGCAGCCCGCTATGTTCAGCGCTACCGTCTGCCGACAGAGGCCGAATGGGAGTATGCCGCACGTGGCAAGGACGGCACGGAGTTCCCCTGGGAGAACGAGGATGTAGCCTCGGGCAAGGGATGCTTCTTTGCCAACTTCAAGCCCGACAATGGCAACTACACCAAGGATGGCAACCTGATTACGTCGAAGGTAGGCATCTACAGCGCCAACAGCAACGGTCTCTACGACATGGCCGGCAACGTAGCTGAATGGACATCGACCATCTATACCGAGGCCGGCGTCGAGGCGATGAACGACATCAACCCGCAGCTGAAATACAACGCCGCCAAGGAAGACCCCTACCGCATGAAGAAGAAGAGCGTGCGCGGAGGTTCATGGAAAGATCCAGAGAGCTACATCCGCTCGGCATGGCGCAGCAGCGAGTTTCAGAACCAGCCCCGCAGCTACATCGGCTTCCGATGCGTGCGCAGCCTGGCCAACACCACCAGCGAGAAAGCAAAGGTAACTAAAGCAACGACTAAAAAAAGAAAATAATGACACAGTATAGCAAATTCAACGTCATCTACCGCTTGCAGAAGTGGCTCGACAGCGTTCCCGGACAGACATTCATGAACTATGCCTACAGCTGGGGTGCCTCGATCGTGATCCTGGGTACGCTCTTCAAGCTGACCCACCTGCCAGGTGCCAACTTCATGCTGTTCCTCGGCATGGGCACAGAGGTCGTCGTATTCTTCATTGCAGCCTTCGACCGTCCCTTCGACAAGACGGCCGACGGCATGGATCTTCCCACTCATGTGGAGGATGAAAACCTGAGCGGAGTGGTGGCCAACGGCGAAAACACCTTTGCTGCGCCCATGGGCGGTGGCGGCGGCGGTACCATCATCATTGGTGGCGGCGCAGGCACACAGCCGGGCGACGAACAGCACGTTGCCAGCGGCGATGCCGGCACCCAGACAGCAGCCTTCGCAGGTGGCGGAGGCATCATCGGCGGTGGCGTTGTTGCCCCAGAACTGCCCGAGTTGAACCCCGACATGGAGGATGCCACCAACAACTACGTAGAGCAGCTGAAGCAACTCACCGAGACTCTCCAGAAGGTGGCAGAGCAAAGCGAGCGACTGACCCGCGACTCAGAAGAGATGGAGAACTTGAACCGCACGCTCACCGGCATCTGCAAGGTCTACGAGATGCAGCTCAAGGGCGCCAGCCAGCAAATCGGCACCATCGACGAAATCAACGAGCAAACCCGTAAGATGGCCGGACAAATTGCTGAGCTCAACCAAATCTATGCCCGCATGATCGAGGCAATGACGGTGAACATGCCCAAGGTGCCTACGCAGTCGTAACTCGGTCTGCCCCCCCTTGACAATCACAGATTAGTCCCAGAAAAAAGAAGAAAGAATGGCAATTAAGAAAAGACCCGTATCTCCGCGCCAGAAGATGATCAACCTCATGTACGTCGTCCTCATGGCAATGCTTGCGCTGAACGTCTCGAACGAGGTGCTCAACGGCTTCTCCATCGTGGAGGAAAGCCTGAACCGCACCACGCAGAACGCCAGCAAGGAGAACGACGCCATATACGAGGACTTCGAGCAGCAAATGAAGTCGAACCCGCAAAAGACAAAAGAATGGTACGACAAGGCTAAGGCCGTGAAGACCATCAGCGACTCGCTCTTCAACCTGGCTGCCGAACTGAAGCTGGCCATCGTACAGGAAGCCGACGGCAGCGATGGCGACCCCACCAACATTCGCAACAAGGAAGACCTGGAAGCAGCCATGCAGGTGATGCTGGCTCCTAACCGCGGTCGTGGCGAAGAGCTTCGCCAAGCCATCGACAGCTACCGCCAACGCATGCTCACGATGGTCAACGACTCGGCTCAGAAACGCATCATCGAGAGCAACCTCACGACTGAAGTACCCCCTACCGGCCTGGGTAAGAACTGGCAGGAGTACATGTTCGAGTCGATGCCCGCCGCCGCAGCCGTCACCTTGCTGTCGAAGCTGCAGAGCGACGTGCGCTATGCCGAAGGCGAGGTGCTGCACACGCTGGTGCAGAACATCGACGTGAAGGACATCCGCGTCAACGCACTTGAGGCCTTCGTCATTCCCAACTCGCAAACCATCGTGCGTGGCGACAAGTTCTCGGCCCACATTGTGATGGCTGCCGTCGACACCACACAGACGCCCGATATATACATCGGCGAGCGCAAAGTCGACCTGAAGAACAACCTCTATGAAATCGTATGCGGACGCACGGGCGACTTCACCCTGTCGGGCTACATTCAGACCGTCAACGGCAATGGCGACAAGATACGGCGCGACTTCTCGCAGAAGTACACCGTTGTAGACCCGAGCGCCACGGTCTCTGCCGACCTGATGAACATGCTCTATGCCGGCTACGCCAATCCCATCAGCGTGTCGGTACCCGGCGTGCCCGTCAACAAGGTGTCGGCAACGATGACCAATGGCACGCTGACCGCCGTAGGTCCTGGCAAGTTCATTGCCAAGCCCGCCAAGGTGGGTCAGGATGCCACCATCACCGTCATATCGACAAATACCGGCAAGCAACAGCAGATGGGACAGTTCACGTTCCGTGTGCGCAAGTTGCCCGACCCGTCGCCCTTCATTCCCTTCAAGGACGCACAGGGCAATGGCGACCGCTTCAAGGGCGGCAACATGACCAAACAGCAGCTGATGACGGCCGAGGGTATTGGTGCTGCCATCGACGACGGCATTCTCGACATCGGCTTCAAGGTGCTCTCGTTCGAGACCGTCTTCTACGACAGCCGAGGCAACGCCGTCCCATTGGCAGGCGAGGGCTCGCAGTTCTCCAGCCGACAGAAGGAGACCTTCCGCAGGCTGCCTCGCAACCGCCGTTTCTACATCTCGCGTGTCGTTGCCATCGGCCCAGACGGCATTCAGCGACAGCTCAACACGACGCTTGAAGTCATCGTGAAATAAGACAAAGAACAACCGAAACGAAGATATAAGATATGAAACGAATACTATTGATGCTTGCAATGGCGTGTGTGGCTACAGCCATGACGGCACAGCCCAAGGCCCGGCGCAACCAGCAGCAGGCCACCCAGCAGCAACAGCAGAACAAGCAGCAGGGACAGCAGATGACGCAGCGCGCCCGCCTGCAATACCCCGTGGCCGTCGACATGCCCGAAGACGTGGTGTGGCGTCGCGACATCTATCGGGAAGTAGACCTGAACGAGGGCAGCAATGCCGCGCTCTACTACCCCGTGCAGCCCAACGGCAAGCAGATGAACCTCTTCACCTACATCTTCAAACTGGCCCAGAACGGCTACATTCCCATCTATGAATACAGCCCCACAGAGAGCGAGGAGCGCTTCACCGATGCTGCCAAACGCAGCTTCAAGGACATGCTCGATGACCAAGGAGTGTTCTACGAGGAGAAGAACGGCAAGATTGTAGTCGACAACAGCGACATTCCTTCTGAGGAGGTGCGCCGCTACTTCCTCAAGGAGAGTGCCTACTACGACCAGGCCAACGCCACTTTCCACCGCAAGGTGCTGGCTCTCTGCCCTGTACGCATGAGCGCCTTCCCCACCAAGCAGACGGAGCAGAACAGCAAGGCCGACGCCGACGATGATTTCTCCTTCGGCAGCAGCGACTACGGCGACGAGCCGCCACGCCCCATGTTCTGGGTGAAATTCAGCGACCTGGCCCCCTTCCTCAACCGTCAGAACGTGATGACCAGCGACATCAACAACGCCGCCACCATGAATATGGAAGACTTCTTCACCCTGAACCGCTATCAGGGCAATATCTACAAGACCAACAACATGCTGGGGCAGAACCTGGCCGACTACTGCAAGAACGACTCGGCGCTGGCTAAGGAGCAGAAGCGAATAGAGAAGGAGCTGGAGAACTTCCGCAACAACATCTTCGGCGACAAGGCCCGACGCGACTCGCTCGACAGCATTGCCGCTGCCGACCCGAAGGCAGCCAAGGCCGCCAAGCAGAAAGTAAGCAAGACGCGCACCTCGAAGACGAAGGCTGAGAAAGCCAGCCGCAGCCGAGGCAGCTCCTCGTCGTCGGGCTCATCGGCCCCTCGTGTCAGCGTGCGCAGAGAGCGACATTAATGTTTAACCCCTTATAAAAAGTAATCGATTATGAAGAAAGGTTTTAGCGTTTTTCTATTTGTGGCAGCGCTGCTGATGGCCTCTCCTGCGCAGGCTCAGGGCGTTAAGTTCGGTATTAAGGGCGGTTTCAACATCACAGACATGAAGTTCGACAAGAGTTCTACCGCCAGCTCAACCTATCAGATGGGCAAGGAGAACAAGAACGGCTGGTACGCCGGTCTCACGGCGAAAGGTACGCTCATCGGCGGTCTGGGCTTCGACATCGCAGCCTTATACGACCAGCGCGAGACCGAGGTGATTGGTGAGACCATCAAGCAGCAGTACATCTACGTACCCCTCAACCTGCGCTTCAACATCGGCCTGGGCAGCATGGCAAGCGTCTATCTTGCCGCAGGTCCGCAGTTTGGCTTCAACATCGGCGACAGCAAAATCGAGTGGCAGAACCCAGTCGACTATGCACAGAATAAGTTCCAGCTCAAGAAGTCGACCATTGGCGTCAACGTAGGAGCGGGCATCACCTTGCTGAAGTTCTTGGAATTGGGTGCCGTCTACAACATTCCGTTGGGCAATACTGCCGATTTCGACATCCAGAACGCCATCGAAGAGTACGACGTCAAGAGCAACACCTTCCAGGTCTCAGCCGCCATCTACTTCTAAGCTGCCGTGTATGCCGACATTATCCTGCCCCTGCCGCTCGACGGCCTCTTCACCTACTCCGTTCCTGCTGAGCTGAACGAGCAGGCCGAAGCCGGACGACGTGTGCTCGTACCCTTTGGGCGCAACAAGAGCTACGTCGGCATCATCGCCAAAACCCATCATCAGAAGCCTGCAGGGTTCCAAGTGAAGGACATCCTGCAGGTGCTCGACGCACAGCCGATATTGCTTCCAGCGCAATATCGGCTGTGGTCGTGGATAGCCGACTACTACATGTCGCCCATCGGCGAGGTCTACAAGGCAGCGCTGCCCGCCGGGCTGAAGGCCGAAGACGGCTACAAGCCGCGCACGGAGACCTTCATCCGGCTGACGCCCCAGTACCGCAACGAGCCCACACTCCACGTGGCGCTGAACATGCTGCAGCGCGCCCCCAACCAGCTCGACGCCTTCACCTGCTACCTCGCCCTCTCGCGCTGGGACAGCATCGAGGGCAACGAGCCGCGCGAGCCCATCCTCGAAATCACCCGCGAGGAGCTGATGAACGTGTCGGGCACTATGGCCGCCACCCTCAAGCAGCTCGAGAAGAAAGGCATGCTCGAGACCTACGAGGTGGAGGTGGGCCGACTGAACCACGGCGGCGAGCCCGACTTCTCGCGCATCAAGCAGCTCAGCCAGGCCCAACAGCAGGCCTACAACCAGATTCTCTTCTCCTTCCTTCAGAAAGACGTCACGCTGCTGCACGGCGTCACATCGAGCGGAAAGACCGAAATCTACATCCACCTCATCAAGCGCGAGCTCGACCGCCACCACCAAGTGCTCTACCTGCTGCCCGAGATTGCCCTCACCGTGCAGATGATGGAGCGCCTGCGTAGCGTCTTCGGCAGCCGTCTGGGCATCTACCACTCCAAGTACAGCGACGCCGAGCGCGTGGAGATATGGCAGAAGCAGCTCTCGGCCAACCCCTACGACATCATCCTCGGCGCCCGCTCGGCCGTCTTCCTGCCCTTCCAGCGGCTGGGGCTCATCATCGTCGACGAAGAGCACGAGACGAGCTACAAACAGCAAGACCCCGCCCCACGCTATCATGCCAGGAGCGTGGCCATCATGCTTCCCCACCTGTGCGGCGAAGGCATGCAGGAGCGCAGCGGCAGCAATGCAGCCGAGCGCCCCAAGGTGCTGCTCGGCACAGCCACCCCCTCGATGGAGTCGTACTTCAATGCCCGTTCGGGCAAGTATGCCCTCGTGGAGCTCACCCAGCGCTACAAAGACATTGAGCTGCCCGAAATCCAGGTGGTCGACACGGCCGACCTGCAACGCCGCAAGATGATGAACGGACCCTTCTCACCCACCCTGCTGCTGCGCGTTCGCGAAGCCTTGCAACGGGGCGAGCAGGCCATCCTCTTCCAGAACCGGCGCGGCTGGGCACCCATGATTGAGTGCAACAAGTGCGGATGGGTGCCCCGCTGCCAGCATTGCGACGTCAGCCTGACGCTGCACAAGAACACCAACCAGCTGACGTGCCACTACTGCGGCTACACCTATCAGGTGCCAACCGAGTGCCCGGCTTGCGGCAGCAAGGACCTTCGCAGCCGAGGCTACGGCACCGAGAAGGTGGAAGACCACATTCGCCAGATACTGCCCGAGGCCCGCATCGCCCGCATGGACCTCGACACCACCCGCACCCGCAATGCCTACGAGCGCATCATCAGCGACTTCAGCACGGGGCAAACCAACCTGCTCATAGGCACGCAGATGATTTCGAAGGGCCTCGACTTCGACCGCGTTTCGGTCGTAGGCATTCTCAATGCCGACACTATGCTCAACTACCCCGACTTCCGCGCCTACGAGCATGCCTTCACAATGATGGCGCAAGTGAGCGGGCGTGCAGGACGCAAGGGCAAGCGGGGCCTCGTCATCCTGCAAACCAAGCAACCCTCGCTGCCCGTCATCCAGCAGGTGGTAGACAACGACTATCAAGCGTTCTATGCCGATGTCTGCGCCGAGCGGCAGCAGTTCGGCTATCCGCCCTACCGCCGCCTGGTCAACGTCTACCTGAAGCATGCCAGGCCCGACGTCGTCAATACGGCCGGCATCGAGCTGGGCAGCCGCCTGCGCCAGTGGTTCGGCTCGCGCGTGCTGGGTCCAGACAAGCCTGCCGTTGCCCGCGTCAAGGCGCTCAGCATCCGCAAGCTCGTGGTCAAGCTCGAGCCTGGCATCGACATGAGTCAGGCACGTCGCTACCTGCGCTTGGCCCAGCAGCAGTTGCTGCAAGACAAGCGCTACGCCTCGCTGCAGGTCTACTACGACGTAGACCCGCTATAGGAAAAAGCATGAAGGATTATTGCAACGGTACGAAGTCGCCGTCAAAGCTGATGGGGTCGCGGTTTTGCGAACGCACGAGAATATAGGCCTTCCCGTTGTCGTACAGTTCCAGCACATACTCGTAGCAGTCTTCCCTCGTCCTCAAGTCTATCTCAAACCGCGCGCAGTCGGCCTTCGGCTGAGTGACGCTGATGCGCTGCGCCCGTACCTCGAAATTCAATCCCTGCGAAGGCGAGGCCATCGGAGCCTGCCGGGCCTGCCCCAGATAGGGCAGATAGCTTCTCACCGAGTCGCCTCGCAGCTCCAGGAAGAAGTCTGTCGTGACGGCCCTGGAGCCATAGCGCAGCGTGCTCATCGAGGTGATGTCTACGTGCATCCGCCGCTCAGCCACCGCCGCTGCCACCGCCTGCTTCATCTGCGCTCTCCGCTCCGCGCGGTTCTGCAGCGAAGCGCAGCTCGCGAAAACGCAAGCAGCCAAAACCATGAAAGCCCAATGCTTCACCTTCTTTCCGTCCATCAGTCGTTTCATAAGCTCCGTTTTTACGTGTTAATCGTCCGCAAATATACAGCTTTTTATTTGAATAAAGCGCATAGCTTATTGGATTTAACATGATTTACTACCGTATCTATAAAGATGGTAATTGCAAGTAAATGTCTAAAGTTAACGTGAATTCGATGAAAATGCTTACAAATAGTCGTTTAAAAATACCACCAAAAATTTGGTTCTGCGTCAATTTAGGTGGTAATGGATTATTACAAAGTTTAACTAACTATCTAATTATCAAAGCATTAGTTAACGAAATAAAGTTGCAG
>CACXYH010000037.1 GCA_902771785.1 uncultured Prevotellaceae bacterium | reverse complement strand
TAATGCAGCCAAATACTGACATCAAGGAATACAGGACTCTGCTGCCTGACCAATGGAAGGCCCTATAGTATGCAAGGCGTCAAAGCGGATACGCTTACCATTCTGCAAACGTAATTGATTTATGAATTGCTTTTTTAAACTTAAGCGCGAATCTGGCAAATAAGGCAGAAAACGTATATGATACTTAGGAAATGTTGTTTTACTATATTCTTCAAGTGCAGCAATATCTGTGGTTTCAGCTATTATAAGATATATATGTTTTTTTACTTGGAAGCCGTTTGACATCATAAAATGCAAGAAAGATAACGTACAATCCGATTTATAGTTTTTCAGATTATAATTATCATAAATACACATCTGCGGATGTGGCAAAAAAAGCAAACTATCTTTTTTGCAAAAGATTCCTTTTATGTAAAAAAAGAATTCTACTGGACATTGCAGAGCCTTCTTTATCCTTTTTAGCTTTCTCATGTGTTTACCTTAATAAATCGGCATAAAAACTTCTGTAAAAATATAATCGCATCCTTGTTCCTTATAGTAATCTATTCTTTCTTGTGAGTTGACTTGCCAAACATCAATTAAATTAATATATATTTCTCTTTCCTGAAATCACTCATAATTTGGACAATTCCCTTAGAAATATCATCATCAATATAGGACAAATCTTTACCTGTTTGTATCGATTTGACAAACGAAACGATTTCATATCGAATTCCTTCTCCATCTAGTTGATAAAAATATCTTTTGTTATTTACTGGGTTTTCATACCTAACTTCAAAATAATCTGTTTTCCACCATGGAGCTGGAACATAAATATAGCCTTCTGTACCAGATATTATTAACTCCCCCTCAGATTTCACCCCCTGACCAACTTTTAGTGACGCAACAGCGTTATCAAATATGAACGATATTTTCGTAAAAAGATCGAACTCTGGATTATCTTTTTTCAGTCTTGTTGTTATGGTTTTTTCTTTGTAACTAGTACCAAGTAATTGGAAAATAGGAAGAAGAGCTGTAGTGCCCCATTCGTTTATGCTATTCCATATGTATGGAAAATTCTCCTTCTTGCTCATTTGATAATTCGTCATGCTTGTACAGATAGCATCAACAGACACAATATCACCAATTATTCCACTCTTCGCCAATAGTAGCAAACGATAATACGCTGTAGAATAAGCTGTTTTTTGAGAATCCATCAATATACATTTCTCTCTCTTTGCTAGATTTTTCAGTTCCTCCCATTCTTTCGTATTAAGAGTCAACGGAGATTCGCACAATACATGTTTCTTCTTTTCCAGGGCTCTTCTAATTTGAGAATAGTGATATTGAGGCGATGAAAAAACATATAAAGCATCTGTTTCAAATAATAGTTCATCAAGACTATTCACAGAAATAGCTTTTAATTCCTCCGACAATCTTGAATTGTCAAACGAAAACAAACCGCTAATTGTAATCCCATTTACATATTTACACTCTTGAGCAAACTTATCCAAGAAAGGTAATTCTCCAACAATACCAAGTTTTAGCGTACGTCTTTCTGAACGAATCTCAGAGCTTGAAATTCCTTCAGTTCTTTCCAAATATACGACCTCACAATATTCTTTTAAATAATCAAAATGTCCCTTCCAATCAGAGCCTACTGTAAAAATATCAACACCATAGCGCTTAATATCATCTATTTTCTGGCCCTCATATTCTTCAACTATAATTTCATCAGCCAAGCCAGTTTCCCGAACTGCTTCAATACGCTGAATTAGAGATTGTTGCGCATTGATTTTTCCTCTAGAAAGATCGTAACTATCAGAAGTGATTCCTACAATTAGATAATCTCCTAAAGCCTTAGCACGCTTCAACAGACGAATGTGCCCATAATGTAGCAAATCATATGTTCCGTATGTTATTACTTTTATCATAATCAAATAAATTGCTTATTCTTCAAATCGACAAAAGCTTTAATCAGCTTATCATAGTCTTTTTCTTTTAGATCTCCAAGATGCCCAACTCTGAAAATCGTATCTTTCATATCTCCGCCATTAGGACAAATCCATATGCCGTATTCATTTTTAAGTTTAAGAAATATTTCATAAGCTGACTGAGTTGTTGGATGCAATGGCGTTACAGCATTACTTAGGCTCTCACTAACTATTTCAAAGGGGAGTC
The DNA here is from genome assembly GCA_902771785.1 of uncultured Prevotellaceae bacterium. GTDB lineage: Bacteria > Bacteroidota > Bacteroidia > Bacteroidales > Bacteroidaceae > Prevotella. Next base: position 47,923 of record CACXYH010000037.1, on the reverse strand, counting down.
TGTACTCTCTTAACTTATTACGAAAATAAGACGCCATTCTAGCCACATGGTTGATTTCAACCTGGACACCTCCTTCTGCATCGATTTCCTTAAGTCGTTCATTAATTTGTAAGAGTACACTGACTGCTGGTGTCCAAGGAGTTTGACCGCGCTCTTGATTACAAAGTGCTAACTTCAAGTCAAAATATTGACAGCAACTTTTTGAATTAGCTATCCTAATTAAAGCAGAAGGTGATAAAACCATCACTGCAATACCTGGAGGACAAGCCAAAGCTTTTTGACTTCCTGTAATCATAATATCAGCACCCAATGCCTCCATATCGAAGGAATCTGTTAAAAAACTACTAATGGTGTCAACGATCAAGAAACAGCCATTCCGTTTGCAAAAGCTACTAACCAAATCAATGTCATAATGAACACCAGTTGATGTTTCATGCTTCTGCAAAAGGAATGCAGTATAACCCTTTCCTTCATACGGAGCCAGATGTTCTGGTTTTAATGCCTTTCCATGTTCCATTTTGATTTCGGTAAAAGGGATTTCATGAAGTTTCAGTAACTCAACAAATCTCTGTCCAAAGCTGCCACCATTGATAACCAAGGCCTTGTCGTTCTTATTCAAAGTATTCATAATAGCAGCCTCCATGGCGCCTGAGCCCGAACATGTCAAAAAGACAACCTTGCTATCTTTAGTTGCATTGGAAAATTTCTTAACAAGTCGTTCATTCTCAAACATAACTTCTGAGAATTCTTGAGTTCTAAAATATGGTACTTGTTCAGCACCAATAGCTCTTACCTTATCATTTGACATGACAGGTCCTACAGTAAAATTCAGCATATATACTAAAAAATTAAATACGGTTACTTCATAATTCTGGGAAATATAACAACTAATCAAAAAATCGTTGACTTATACTTCCCCTATTCGCGTGTAATAGAAACCCATTTTTTCAAGTTCTTGACGGTCATAAATGTTACGCCCATCAACAATTACATTTCCTCTCATTACCTTTTTTAAGACATTCCAAGAAGGGAGACGAAATTGATGCCATTCAGTCATCAAAGCAAAAACATCTGCACCATCTGATGCATCATACATATTCTTGCAATAGGTGACATTATCGCCTATACGACGCTTACATTCATCCATTGCGACAGGGTCAAATACACGTATCGTAGCTCCATCCCTAAAAAGCTTATCAATTACAACAAGAGCTGGTGCCTCACGCATATCATCTGTTTCAGGTTTGAAGGCCAAGCCAATAATTGCAATGGTCTTACCTTTCACATCGCCTACAGTTTTGACGATTTTATCATAGATGATGCTTTTCTGTTTCTCATTGACACGCTCCACAGCCTCAATAACCTCCATGTGGTAATCATTTTCGATGCCGGTATGGACTAATGCTTTCACATCCTTAGGGAAACAGGAACCGCCATATCCGCAACCAGCATAGAGGAATTTATTACCAATGCGAGTATCAGTACCAATACCCTTTCGAACACTGTCAACATTTGCACCGACTCGCTCACAAAGGTTTGCAATGTCGTTCATAAACGAAATTCGAGTTGCCAACATAGCATTGGCTGCATACTTGGTCATCTCAGCAGAGGGAATATCCATAAAAATAACTCGGAAGTTCTGGAGCATCAGGGGGCGATAGAGACGAGTCATAACCTCTTTAGCTTTATCGGTCTCGGTGCCTACTACCACACGATCAGGACTCATAAAATCTTTGATAGCTGCTCCTTCCTTAAGGAACTCTGGATTACTTGCAATATCGAAAGGAACATCAACGCCGCGCTTTTCTAATTCTTCCTGTATGGCAGCCTTGACCCTCTTAGCAGTTCCTACAGGAACTGTTGATTTAGTTACCAGGATTGTGTACTTCTTAATATTTTGACCAAACTGGCGAGCTACTGCTAATACATATTTCAGGTCGGCACTGCCATCCTCATCAGGAGGTGTACCCACAGCTGAAAACACTACTTCAACGTCATCAAGCACCTCCGCGAGGTCGGTAGTAAACTTCAGACGTTCGAAACCGACATTACGCCTTACCAGTTCCTCCAGGCCAGGCTCGTAAATGGGCATAATGCCATTTTTAAGCTTTTCTATCTTTTGTGCATCGACATCGACGCACGTTACGTGTGCACCCATCTCTGCAAAACACGTACCACTTACCAGGCCGACATAGCCTGTTCCTACTATAGCTATATTCATATTAACAATTATTTAAAAGGCAGATTCTCATCAGGCATTATTGAACCTTTTGTTTTTTGAGAGAACCTGACAAAGTACCTGCCTCTTCGAATTTTTACATTATGTTTTTTACAAGTTTAATCTTTGTTTCTAATACTTTTTATGTGAATACTTACTTAGGTGATAAAACAAATCATTCACATCATTGTTATCAGAAATTCCATCTATAAAATGAAAGTTCACATCTGTAGTTTTAATACCAAAGGAATTCTGGATTAGCCACGTCTTTAACTTCACTGTGATTTTATTTCCTCTTTTTGAAATGTTCAAGACTTTTATTTTGTCGACAATAAGGTATTTAAGTTGAGCATCTTGAGAAGAGAGAATAGAGGACATTTTTTGTGCGTACCACCGGTCTGTAATATTGTTAACAAGCAAGTTGAGCATCTTGGCAAAGTGGTCGCCGATAACGTCCGCATCAACCTTCTTTGTGGTATAGTCGGGCATCTCAACATCAAGACCTATCTGCTGGCGCAGGTCTTCGACTGTATGTGTAGCGTATTTCGCAATCTGGGATTGCGGTTGTGACTGGGCTGAGAGGGTTGTTGCTCCGAGGAGCAGGAAGAAAGAAAATAGTATTGATTTCATCTTTTCTATCTGTTTTGGGCCAAAACGCAGTACGTTTTGGGCCTAATCGGTTTCTGTTTTGGGCCTAATCATCTTGCGTTTTGGCCCAAAACGCAAGGGGAACAGTTTTTATGTGAAAACATGAAAACGTGAAAGTTACTCCACTTCAGAGGTGGCTTATTAAGCTGTCAATGCGTTTTGTATGGAAACGCAATCCGTTTTGCCATAAAACGGCGAGCGTTTTGATACAAAATGGAAGGCGTTTTGATATAAAACGCAGCACGATTTGCCATAAAACGGAAATTGATAATGATAAGGCCTAGATTGAAAGCAGAGGTTTCAGACTATCTACGAAATCATGAGAAAGTGGTGCCATCTCAAGCACTTCTGCCTCAGTAACTTCTGCTACGCTGTTATAATCGGCCTTCATACGCAACTGTATCATACGGGCATAAAAGCGGCCAAACTTTCGGTCAAGCAAACCTGTGAGTATGAAGTTTTTACCCAACTCTGTTAATGTGCCATCATGAGACTTGGTGGATATGCCATGTGTAATGAATACAGCATGCACCATATGATAACAGGCATAATAATAGCGATTAGCAGCCATATCCCAGCGTTGCTGCAATACCATGTCATCGCCTTCGAGCAGAAAACGTTCCGCTTTCTCTGTCTGTAATTTTACAAGCAACGCTGCGTCCATGACTATAGCAAACTAATGGAATCGTGTTGGACATTATCATAGAATGGGGTAATACTATTGGCCTCCCATTCCTGCTTAGTGTAGACAATCGGATTAATCTGTTCACCAAGAGTCCATCCCAACTCCACCAAAGGATAACTTACCTGGTCATAATCCGACTGCTGTAACTGCTGCTTAGGCAAGACAATAAGAATATCCCAGTCTGACCCCTTCTTTGCCTCACCACGAGCACGGGAGCCAAAGAGAAGTACGAGGCTGCCTTCTGGCGCAGTAGCTTGGGCAACACGCCGGATTTGATTCAGCACAGACTTGTTCTTATTCGTCATTGTCTCTATTTTTTATATTGCACCGCAAAAATACACATTTATCTTCATAGTTCCATCGTTTTAACGTGCTTTAACTATACTATGTTAGTTCTCACTACAGGAACTCAATGTCGGAGGCATGGGTGATGGTTATTTTCATGTTGACTCCATTGGCCAGGGGGAGAATCATGGCACGGTTCTTGTCGACGCGCTTGAGGATGCCTTCGACGCCCTTGAAGCTGCCACTGACGAACTTGATGCTGCGGTCGACATCGGTAATGTCGATGGGACGCTCGAGATAGGAACGCTGGCCTAAGGGGTCGTCGAGGGTCGCGGCACGGATGAAATTCTCCATGACCCGCTGGGGGATGGTGAGTATCTTCGTGGTGCCGTCGAGAAAGGGACGGCTCATGTACTGCAAGGGTTCGCAGAGGCGGCTGTACATCTTCATCCACGTGATGCGCTTCTGATAGGAATAGACGAAGATCATGTTGTGGACGGCGGGACGCTGCTCGGTGCAGACTTTGCTGCCTCGCTTCACCTCGAAAGACTCCATGGGGATGAAGGTGCGGAACTCGTTGGACTCGAGCTCTTGCTGCACGGTCAGTTCCTTGCGATACTTGACGTACATGGGGTACCAGAAATAGGTCTCGGCTGAGGTGTTGGGCGGCAGTTCGCGCTGAATACAGGAACGAGTGCCCGCATCTTGAACACGGGTACTCGCCAATGGGCTTGGATTGCTGAGCGTCATACTACCTGAACCAAATAGTGATAACTACAATCATCTATGTCTGGGGAATCAGCAAAGCGCTCTATGAGAACCATGGTCGATGTTGACCTAAGGACATAAAAAGAGCGTGAACTCTCACTCTGCCCGTCCGCCTCTTAGGTCGTAGGAAACCCATTATCTAAACAGACAGAATATGACGCTCACGCCGTGGATATATTATTATGCACCCGTAAAGTGTGCTTGAGGCTGCACGAGCCTCTGCACACTGACGGGTAAGCAATATACCACCCGAAGCATCTACTCTGCAATGTTTTTGAGATAATCGTTGAATTTCCTACGTTCAAGAGTCCAAAAACAAAGCGTTGTAAGACGCTAATTCTCAAATTTTTAACTCCCACACCTTCGCTGCCTCTCAAGACAGTACGGCGTGAAATCGGGGGCAAAGATACAAAAAATATTTGAAAGAAGCATGAATCGTGCAAAAAATTTGTCTTTTCATACGCTTTTTCTTGTCGAACATAAAAACAGCTCATTGCCGGTTTCAGAAACCAGACAATGAGCTGTTGAGTATCGAGAGAGATGTTTGTAACTATATTATCTGCGGGCACCTCCGAAATGGCCGTTGCCATTTGACCTTACGCTGCCACTGTTGCCTGAGGAACGAGAGGGAGCGCTGCTGCCTACTGAGCGAGAGGGAGTGCTGCTGCCCACCGAGCGAGAAGGAGTGCTGCTGCCTACTGAGCGAGAGGGAGTGCTGCTGCCTACTGAGCGAGAGGGAGTGCTGCTGCCTACTGAGCGAGAGGGAGTGCTTTCGCTACCGACGGTGCTGCGACGATTGCTGCCAAAGCCGCTATTGGGGGTGTTGTTGCTGCGGCTATCGTAGACAGGGTCGTTGCTGCGAGAGCGGTTATTGTTGTCGAAGCCACGGTTATCGCGACGGTCGTCACGACGATAGTTGCGGTCGTTGTCGGAGTAGCGAGTGGAGCTTCCGTTATGGGCGCTGCGATAGTCGCCACGCTCCCAGCGGTTGCGCATTCCTACGTGACGGTCGCGGTCCAAATGAGCGTTGGGACGATAGTGGTCGACGCGGCGCTCGTAGAAGCTACGGCCATGGTTCATGTGCCAGCTGTGTCCGCCACGATAAGAAGCGTAGAAGTGGGGACGGCCGAAATAGAAGTAGTCGCGATGGGGATAGCGGGTGTAGATGCGGAAGTGCCAGTAGCCTCCGTCCCAGTAGAGGGGACGATAGAAATAGGCGGCTGCGCGCAGAGCTTCCCACTGCCACGAATAGAGCACGTAGCTCAGGTCGAGATTGCGACGCTCCCAGTAGGGACCGAACACATCGTAGCGGCTGGTGACGCCCATCAGATAGTCGAGGTTTATTTCATAGACGGCCTCGTACTGGGCATCTGACAGGTTCAGCTCGTAAGCCATCTTGTCGGTGAGGAACAGGGCCTCGTTGCGGGCCTGCTCGTAGGACATGGCATTAGCCTGTACTGCTATCGTCAGCATGGCTATCAGGGTAAACATCATCTTTTTCATAATCGTCATGTTTTAAATTGTTCGACATCAGTTTTCTTGTTTCTGATGCAAAGGAACGCATTTTTTCGGAGCCTCGCAAAGGATTTTCCCTAATTTGAGAGGGAAAAACCCTATAGCATCACTACTTGCCCGATTCGTACTTCTCGCGGATGATCTTCATCTGTCGCAACAGGCTCTGATAGTGGAGCCCGTTGAGGTCGCTGCCTGCCGGCTGCTGGCGAAGGTACTGCTCGAGCTTGTTGAAGTGCTGCTCAACGTAGAGGATGGCATCGCTGCGGCGGGCATTGACCGTGACGGAGTTCTGATCCTTCTCACTGGGATTGAGCATGTTGCCCAGGAACTGGACATAGGTGCGCTGCAAGCGGCGCAGATAGTCATTCTGCTGCTCTTCCTTGGCATCGAGCGGACGCCACACGGTGGCAAAGACATCGTTCAGATACTCGTCGGCCGGATAGGGGTCGCTGGAGCTGAGGGCATTGCGCTGCATGTTGTAGATCATGCCGGGCGAAAGGAGATAGGCAAGCACCGTCTGCTGGCGGGTCTGGATTTCGTCGACGGCATCGACGCCCAGCTTCTCGACGATACTGGCAGGATAGAGCCACAGCGGGGCTGTGAACATCTGACGGCCCATCCACTCGACGGCCTCCTTCTGCAGGGCCTTGGGCGCATAGTCGTTGGGCTTCAAGCCGGGACGGTTGTTGACAAGCTTGCCACCGATGTTCTTCTGAACATGGTTGGTGTAGCGCATGAACTGGGCACGAACGGAGCGATGCATCTCGTTCAGGTCGTCGTACTGGCCATCGGGCTGTGCGGTCCACTTCTCCAGGTTCTGCACCACGCGCTGCAGGTTCTTGATGCCGTAGTCGGAGGCCTTCATGCTGTTGTCGCCCAGGTCTTCGGTCTGCGAACGGGGATCCTGGCCGCGGCCTTCGTCGCCAATCCACCAGAGACGAGGATTGGCCAGGGCCTTGGTCACCTCGGCGCGCAGGGCTTTCTTCTCGGCATAGGGGTCCTTGAACTCAGGACGATACTGATAGCCCCACTTGATGGCCCACAGGTCGTAGTCGTTGATGCGGGGGAAAAGTCCCTTCTCGCCGATCTTGTCCTCGGGCTGAGCCACCCAGTTGAAGCGGGCATAGTCCATGATGCTGGCTGTATGGCCGTGGCGTTCGACCCACTGCTTGTCGCGCAGCTTCTCGACGGGTGTTGCCGAAGAGGCACCCATATTGTGGCGAAGGCCGAGGGTGTGGCCCACCTCATGAGAACTGACGAAACGGATGAGCTGCCCCATGAGCTCGTCGGGGAAGTGCATGGACTGGGCACGCTTGTCGAGCGGGCCGCACTGCGTCATGTACCACTTCTTGACGAGCGACATGACATTGTGATACCAGCAGATGTGAGCCTCGATGATTTCGCCCGAACGCGGGTCGACAATGCGAGGACCATAGGCGTTCTCGGTCTCGCTGGGCAGATAGCGCAACACGGAGAAACGGGCGTCGTCGATAGACATGGTGGGGTCGTCGGGCCAGTCCTTGGCCACAATGGCATTCTTGAAGCCGGCGGCTTCGAAGGCCACGTTCCAATCGTCGATGCCCTGCTTCAGATACTTCACCCACTTCTTGGGCGTAGCGGGGTCAATGTAGTAGACGATTTGCTTCTTGGGCTCCACCAGACGGCCTGCCTTATAGGCTTTAGGATCTTTCGGCTCGAGGCGATAGCGCGAGATGATGGCATCGTGCTCCGGGGCATCATCGTCGCTATACTGCGTCACCTTATTATTAAAATAGCCGACGCGATCATCGAAAAGACGGGCCTGCATGGGCACTTCGGGCAGCAGCACGAGCGAGGTGTTCAGGCTCAGCGTGGCAGCACCGGCCTGAGAAGTGGGCGCCTTGCCGCTGGTCATGGAGTAGGTGCGCAGGGTCTGGATTTCGACGTTGATAGGATAGGTCTTCACGGTGTCGACAAACGTACGGTCGCTCTGCACGCTGCCAATGCCCAACTGGGTGCGGTCGCTGCTGGAGAAACTAGTGATTTTGTTGTCGGAGAGGAACAGGCGAGTGACCTCTATGAGCTGGTCCTGGGTGTCGGGGTTGCGGCCAATGACATCGAACTTATAGACAATGGGGTCGATGGTGGCCTGCTTGAGCGACTGGCCGATGGCGTCGTCTTTCTTGGCGAACGACGACTGGACATACTCGCGCAGGAAAAGGGTCTTCTCGTTGTATTGCTCGAAGTAGAGACAAGAGCGGTTGACCTCCTCGCCTCCGAGCATCTTGAAGTCCTGAGGCACGCTTGTAAAGCGGGTGACGGCGAGGATGAGACGGCCCAACAGAGAGTCGGGCACCTCGAAATACCACTTATCCTTGATGTGACGCACGGTGAGCAGACCTACTTCCTTGCTGCCACCTTCCTTCACGAGCTTATGATAGGGCGAAGAATGGTCGGTTACGGTTGTGTCTTCACAACAGTCATGCTTCTTCGTCTTCACTGGGTCGGCTACTGAGTCGGCCGGAACTGAAAAAGCCGCACACGGTCCGCTGAGGAACCATAATGCGGCTAATGTTGCAAATAGCTGTTTCTTCATGATGCTTACTGATTGTTGAGGGCTTCAATACTGTTTACTTCACCACCACTTTCCGACGGTTTACGATGTAGACGCCTTTAGGAAGTGCATTGAGCTGACCGTCACGACGCAACAGAACGCCATCGAAACTATAGACATCGCCTGACTTGGCATCGGCATCAAGCTGGCTGATACCTGCACTATAGCCCTTGCGATAGAGCAGCCAGAAATCGATGTACTTCAAGCGAGTGGAGCCGGTGTTCTCAGGAAGAGACCACTCCACGCTGTCGCCCGTCCAGCAGTCCAGGGTGTACTGGAGCTTTCCATTCTTATCATAGGTATAGCGCACCTGCACGCTGTCTTTTCCCCAGACGTGCTGGTTGTCGGTTGCATCGCCACTGTATAAGCTGCCACTGGCCCAGCTACGATAAGTATCGATGGCGACCTTGGCAAACCAGAGGCCTTCGGGGGCCTTGAACGTGAGCTGAGCACCGGCATAGGTCCACAGCATGGTGCGAATAGGCTCGCCAGTCTCGTTCAGGTCGTGCGCCTTCACCATGACGTTTTCATGAAAACCTTGCAGCTTGGGGTTGGCCGGTGTGAGCACGACCTGAATGTTGCCCGTTCCTACAGGCCAGGTGAAGGTGTATTCATCGAAAAGACATCCTGTCTCATCGTCGACTTTCGACCAGTTTCCTCCCAAGCCTAAATCGTAGTTGGGAATGCTGACAGGGAGATTCCAGGGGTTTTCATTGAAATCCATGCGCACACGAATCGAATCTTTCGACTGTGCGCTAACGGCCAGCGTAACAAACAGCATGGCCACCATTGCGTAAAGCTTCTTCATTATTATTTCGTTTTTTTGTTGTTAATTATTCGTCGGTGTTCAGGGTCAGGTTCGGATTCTTGTCGCGAGCCGAATGGGGGAACGGAATGATGTAGAGCCGCGAGTTGGGCTGCAGGGTGTAGGTCTGCTGCGGCACTGTCGTATTCACCAAAGGGAAGACGTGGGTGACGGTCTTCGCATACTCTGGTTCCAGGTTAAGACGCTTCAAATCGAAGAAACGATGGAAGCCGAAAAGCAGCTCCTTACGGCGCTCGGTAATGATGGCTTTCACCATGTCGGTCTGTGTGGCCGGCTGGGCGATGTCGGTATTGCCGCCTGACAATCGCTTAGAGCGGAGGGTGTTCAGCAACTGGGTGGCCTTGGAGAGATTGCCCAGACGGGCTTCGGCCTCAGCGAGTATCAAATAGACTTCGGGGGTCTTCATGCCCATGGTAGCATACATGAACTTGGCGGTGGTGATGGTTTCGACCCACAGGTCGGCGCCCGAGCCGCGGTCGAAATGGCTCACAGGCTGGCCGCTCTCAAAGAAGAACAGCGTGTAGCGAAGGTCGTTGCTCTCCTCCTTGAACAGATTGACCATCTCAGGGCTTATCATGCCATAATTGATGAAATGGGCACTCTCGCTGGTCCACCCGCTACTGCCGTTCCACATGTAGCTCAACACCTCGGGGTTACGGTCGTCGCCATACTTATCGCCATAGTTCCGGTCGAGGATGCCGCGACGGAAAGCGTTGATTTCGTTGAGGTCGACCAGCGCATCGTTTAAGGCCAGCGACTGCTCGGCAGCTTCCTTGGCTTTCTGCCAGTCGCGATGATGCAGATAGACCTGCGCCAACAGGCCATAGCCGAAAGCACGACTGGGATGATAGATGTTGACGGGCTTCTCCTGCAACAGGGGTACTGACGCTTCGAGCTCCTTGATAATAAAGTCGTAGACTTGCGATACCGTCGACTTAACGGGTGTTGCCTCTAAGTCGTAATGCTCCATGATGCAGATGCCGCCGTCTTGTGCTGCCGTCGAAGGGTCGTAGGCCTTGGCGAAGGTATTGACAGCCAGGAAATGGTCGAAGGCACGATAAGTACGGGCTTCGGCCTTTGCCAGCGTCTTGAGTTCCTGCGAACCACTGGTAGCGTCGATATTGTCGAGTATCAGGTTCATGCGCAGAATATAGCTGTACATGTTCTCATACAGGTTGTTGTCGGCAAGGAGCGTACGGTCGGCCTGCTCGTTGAAGGTGAAGTTGATGCCATTGAACGATGTACTCTCATAGCCCATGATGGTAGACTCCTTGCACCACAGCTCGTCGGTGAGGAAGGCAAATGCCATGGGATGATAGCCACGCATGGGGTTTACGATCAGCTCATAGTACTGATAGGTAGAGTCGACGGTAATGGCTCCCTTGGGGGTAATGTCGATGTACTCATCGCAGGCGGTGGTTGAACCGCAGATAACGCAGATTGCGAAGATAACGGAATATATGCTTTGCTTCATGACGGTCTTAGAAAGATGTTGAGAAACCAATGGAATATGTCTTAGGCTGCAGCAGCGTGCGTCCTGCCGAGTTGAGCGAATAAGATTCGGGATCGATATCGTGGCCGGCAGCACTCCAATAGAAAAGGTTGTTGGCCTGTAAGGTGATGCGCGTCTGGCCAATATGCAACTTCTTTGTCAGCGATGCGGGCAGATGGTACGACAGATTGATGCTGCGCATCTTGATATAGTCGGCACTTGCCACCTGCTGGTCGCAATAACGCCACCACTCGGAGAAGGTGCTGGCCCACTGCTGCACGGTGGTCGACATCTCGTAATAGTGCTTCACGCTATGGTCATTCACGTGCTCGGTAGACATCTGCAAGGCATTCATGTCGGTCACGTCCATGCGCAGCTTGTTGCCACCCGAGAAGATGAAGAGCGTGTTCAGCTCCAAATCCTTCCAGCGCAGGTTCAGGGAGAACGAACCATTATATATAGGTATAAGCGTACCCATGTTGACAAGGGCGTCGGTTCCCTTCAAGGTCGACGTGCTGGTGACGTCGATAGGTTCGCCATCGCCGTCGAAGGTAGCCATCTCATTGCCATCGGCATCGAGAATGACGGGATAGCCATTCACCACCCTACTCAGCCTGTAGGCCCAGAGCGTGTTGTAGCTGGTGCCCTCGATGAGGTAATTGGCAGGAGCGGTGACGAAGACCGAGGCCACATCGGTGGTGGCATGGTCGACGCGCAGCATCTTATTTTTGTTCCATGCAATGTTGAGACCTGCCGAGAGGTTCCAGTCTTTGGCACGGATAATGTTTCCGTTCAGTGAGAGCTCTATGCCTCGGTTGCGCATCTTACCATTATTGATGACGCGCTGGGTGGCTCCCAGGGTTGAATCCATGTACTTGCGCACCAACAGGTCGTCGCCCACTCGGTTGTAAAACTCGAGCGAACCGCTGAGGATGTTGTTGAACAGGCGGAAGTCGAGGCCGATGTTAAAGGTGGTGGTCTTCTCCCAACGCAATTTGGGATTAGGCAGGTTGTCGTCGGAATAGTTCAGGTACTGCGTGTTGGTGGGGTCGACACTCAGGGTTCTGTAGCGGGCTACGAAATAAGTAGTAGAGCTCTGGTCTACGTTACCGTTGACACCGTAGGTCAAGCGCAGCTTCAGGAAGTCAATCCACGTGAGGGGCTTCATAAACTGCTCTTCGCTCAGGTTCCAGCCTGCTCCTATCGACCACAAAGGATGATGCTGGTTCTTCGTGTCGAGGCCGAAAAGGTCAGCTTCGTCCCAGCGGATGCTTCCCGTCACATTGTAGCGATACAGATAGTTATAACCCACGTTGGCATAGAACGAAGCATAACGATGGAAGGTCTCGTTCTGACTCGGCGTCAGACCGCCATAGCGCTGGGTTCCATCGTAGACAAGGCTCTGCCAGCCATCGGTAGCCAGGCTGTTCCAATCCATGCGCACCGAGGTGAGCGCCGTATCGTTGTAACCATACATCAGCTGCTCAATGAGCCGAGGCGAACGATTCTCTCGCATCTCGAAGCCCATGATGGCTGTTACGTTGTGGGTATTGTCAAGGAAATTCTTATCGAAGTTCAGCTGATTGCGGAAGGTGTAACGACGAGAGTTGTTGGTGCGCTGATAGTAACGGCCCCCTTCCGGCAAAAGGCTGTCGCCATTGGTATCGATAAATGCATTGTGCATCAAACGCATCTGATAGGTATCGGGGCTATTGTAGGCCTCTGCGCGGTTCTGCGACCACTCATACTGGAACATCACGTTATAACGGAACCACTTGAGGAACTTGGCTTCCAGATTGACAAAAGGACGGATGCGCACGTTTCGGGTCTTGGTCAGACCCTCGCCAAGCGACTCGAGCACATTGAAACGATAGGACTTCAGCGCATCAACACCCATTTCCTGCACTTCACGCAACCGGCTTCCGTTGATGGCGCTGCCCGTGAAGCCTGCAATCCCTACGTAGGGCGTATAAACCAGATTGCCCTGAGCATCCTTGATGCTGGCATAGCGCTCCTGAACAGAATAGCTTGTATAAGCTCCATCAGGCGACTCGCCATTGGAGAAACGGGTGTCGACACCTAACTTAATATTAAGCCACTTGGCCAGTTTGAAACTGCTTTTCAGATAAATCGAGAAATTGTTGCTGTTATCGTTCAACGCACGGTTCTTGTCGTGCTCATAGTTGAACGAAGCGAAATGGCTGCTTTGCATGCTCTTTTGCGAAAGGCTCACGTTGTAGCGCTGGGTTACAGCCGTACGCCAGGCATATTTGCGATACTGCTCATAGAAGTCGTTCTGCTTCCACTGGGCAAGGGTCTGGTCGACATCGCTCTGGCTGATGCGTCCTTCTGCCTGGTCGCGATACAGCTGATAGAGAGGCGAATAATAGTTATTGCCCAATCCGCTGAAGAAAGTATTCACACCACCATTATTATTTACGCGCGCATGATAGACCTTCGTCTCATAATCGATGACATCGGCCGTCGACGCATAGTGCATAGCATCGAAATTGGGTTTCGAAGAAATATACCAGTCGGCATTCACGTTGACGGTAGTCTTATCCGTCTTTCCCTGCTTGGTGGTGACCACGATTACGCCATTGGCAGCAAGAGCACCATAGATGGAAGCGGCGGCGGCATCCTTCAACACCGTCACCGACTCTACGTCGTAAGGATTGATTTCTGAAAGGTCTAAGTCTGTAGCCATATCGTCGACCACAATCAACGGCTTAGTACCTACATCGGTAGAAAAGGTTCCAACACCGCGAAGGATAGGATTGTTTTCGCCTGTATTGGGATTAATGTCCATACGCAAACCGGCCACCTGGCCTTCGAGTGCCGAAAGAATGTCTTTATGCATGACACGGTTCAGCTTGGTCGAATCAACAAAACCGAATGCCGCCGTAGAACGTTCGCGCGACAATCGCTGATAACCGGTAGAAACGACAACCGTCTCAGCCAGCTTTGTCGTTTCCTCATTCATCTTTACATTAATAATTGACTTTCCTTTTACCGCTGCTTTATAGGGTTCCATACCCACATAGCGAAACATCAGAACAGCTCCTTCGCCCGAAGTCTTGATACTATATTTGCCTTGTAGATTAGTTACCGCCGCGTTCTGCGTATTCGTTTCACGAACTGTTGCCCCATATAGCGGCTCACCTTTTGAGTCGGTCACGGTGCCTGTCACCGTCTTCTGTGCTGTGGCTGCCAGTGTTGTCAACAACAAAAGCAGCATGGCTGTCAGTTTTCTCATTTTTAATAATTGAAAGATTTCGGGCGCAAATTTACAAATTTTTTATTCATCACGCAAACTTGTTATGAAGAAAAAGAAAGTTTTTCTTTAGAAGTGAATAATTTCGTATTTTAAATATTAAATTAGTTTTAATCCTGTTAATTTTTATTGAATAGCAAAAGGTTTTAGTCGGTCATTTGTATTTATTTCGTACATTTGCAGTCGGATTATTCAATTTTTAAAAACCTATAATAATAAAAAGTTATGAAGAAATTTTCATTTTTTGCATCTCTGATGCTGGCAGCTGGCATTTTTGCCTCCTGCTCAATCGATGACAATGCTATCGACTTCAAGGAAGATACCGTCATCGAGCATGAAGGTACCCAGTACACGGTGGGTGTGGTTGCCACACTGATTGGTACGCCGGGTCAAGAAGTTTCGGTAACTGCAGGAACTTACGCCGACTATGACATCTACGGTGTTGACTTCGGCGATGGTGAAATCATCACAGACTCTGTGTTCAAGACCAACACCAAGCTCACCACCTTCACGAGCACTGTCAAGGGCGAAGGCCTCATCACTGTCTTTGGTAACAGCAGTGTTTGGTATCTGGGCCTCTCTGGTCAGGCAGTTCCCACTTCTTACGACCAGCGTAAGCTCGTTCGCATCCAGCAGCTGGTAATGAGCAACATGGCTCTCGACGAGCTGAACGTAGATGCTCTTGACAGCCTGCGCCTGCTGAGCTTCAACAATGGTCAGGTGAACAGCATCAACGTTACTGGTAACGCTCTGCTGAGCAACCTCACCATCAAGAACGATCCCACTTATGAAGGACCGGCCAATCCTCTGGCAGCTATCGACCTGAGCCAGAACGCTGAGTTGGCCGAGCTCATCATCAACGGTTCGAGCGCTGAGAATCCTGGCAACCTGACTTCTATCGACCTGAGCAACAACAGCAAGCTCAACTCTGTTCAGCTGAACAACCAGAAGCTGGCTAACGTTGTTCTTCCCACCAACCAGGTTCCTGCCAACGGTAAGGGCTTCTGGGATTTCTGGGCACAGAACAACCAGCTCACCGCTGTTGACTTCAGCAAGAGCGCACAGGTTCGCAACGTACACCTCGAGAACAACAAGCTGACCAGCGTGATCTTCACCGATGTGAAGTCGAACGCAGCTATCTACGTAAGCGACAACGAACTGACCAGCCTGGTTGTTCCCGGTGCTGTGAAGACCATCGAGGCCCAGAACAACGAGCTGGAGAGCATCAGCATTGTTGACGCTACTTCGACTCTGAAGGTTGACAACAACCACCTGACATTCAGCAAGCTTCCCGCCATCAGCGGTAAGACCTACACCTACGAGGGCCAGGAGGCTACCATCGAGATTGCACTTCCCTTCAAGCAGCTCGACCTGACCGTTGAGGGTAAGGCTACCAAGGTTAAGGACGAGGCAGCTACTCCTTCTACCTTCACATTCAAGAGCGTTGATGGTGACAAGGTGCTCGTTGAGGGCGACGACATTAAGACTGACGAGCCTGGTAAGTTCACCTTCCTCCGTGTCAACGACGCTATCTACGGTGTTATTACCAACGACGCATTCCCCGGCCTTGAGTTCAAGACCACTGAGTTCGCTATCACTACTGAGGGTGCTAAGCCCGTGGGCGGTGGCGAGGCTATCTTCGCTCTGAACGAAGGCGATGTCTACACCTCTGGTCAGTCTGCAAACGTAAATGGTGTTGCTACCATCACTTTCGGTGAAGAGGGTGGTGCAGACTTCGGTGCTGCTGCTGCAAACGGCAGCGTTGAAGGATACACAGCTTTTTCTAATGGCAATGGCACCAACGGAAACAAGGCTGGTGGCACTTTCTACACTATCAAGACCGAGAAAGAAGGCACGATTGAAGTAGCAGTTGTTCTGAACGCCGGAAAGAGTTTCTATATCGAAGAAGACGGTACAGCTCTTGCTGACTACAATGGAATTTCTGTTGACACCAAGTACTATGGAACCTTTAAATTCGATGTAAAGGCTGGCAGCAGCTACAAGATTTACTGCGCTGGTTCTAAGCTTGGCTTCTACGGCTTCAAGTTCATCTACAAATAAGGTAACGAATAATAACCAAAATAAGAAAGAAGTGCACTTCGAGGTGCACTTCTTTTTTTGAACATAAAAAAACAATTATAGTTCCAGCATACGGACCTCGGCATTCATCATGCGGGGAACATCCTTCATCTCTTTCTGATAGTAGACGGCCTGGATGGCTTTGTTGATGATGCCATGACCAACGGCAAGCACGCGCTGATGAGGATAATTCGCGCGAATGAAATCAAGGAACTGGCGGGCACGAGCCAACAATGCATCGAGCGACTCAACATTGTCTGGAAATGGAAGTCCTCTTAAGTCGGGAATAAAGCGCCCAGTAAAGTCGCCCCAATCGCGCTCTTCGAGCAACGGCGTAGTAACAACAGGCTTGCCATGTGGCTTTGCCAGGATCTCGCAAGTTTCGATGGCACGCTTCAAGTCGCTGGCAACAAAGGTGTCGATAGGCTCGTGGGCCAACTTCTCCGCCAGTTCACAAGCTTGGCGACGCCCGGTCTCATTGAGTTCACCTTGCGTTCTTCCCTGCATCACTTGAAGTGCATTGTCTACGGTCTCGCCATGGCGAACTAAGAATAATGTTGTCATAAGTTTGCATTTTTGGACTGCAAAAGTAAGAAAAAAATTGCTTATTACAGCATAAATTCGTAACTTTGTGGCAGATTTCAAAACATAAAAGACCATGCGAATACTACAAAGTTCCCTTTTTCGCGCCCTGAGCGCACTGGTTATCGGCTGTCTGCTGATAAAGTATCCCGACAACACCGTGAACTGGATCACAATAGCTATTGGCGTACTGTTCCTGCTGTCGGGCATCGTGTCACTGCTTACTTATTGGAATGCCTTGCGTCACGTTGGCGAATATACGATCTACGACGCTCAAGGACGCATCGTGGCAGGCACTAAGCCCGTATTTCCATTTGTTGGCATTGGCAGCATCATCCTGGGACTGATACTGGTATTGATGCCGTCGCAGTTTGTCACAGCCCTCACCTACATCATTGGGATAGTGCTCGTGCTGGGTGCCCTGAACCTGCTCATGGCACTGGTGACGGCACGTGTTTTTGCCCGCCTCTCGTTCGTTTTCTGGCTCCTTCCCTCGATAGTGCTCGTCGTAGGCATCTACTTCATGGTGAAACCGCTGGAACCAGCATCGATGACGATGTCGGCATTAGGATGGCTGTCGCTGCTATATGGAGTCACCGAGATGGTGAACGCACTGAAACTATACCGCTGCCGTCGCGAGTTTGAAAAACAATCTACGCAACTGCAGCAGTTTGACGAAGCCATAGAGGTGACCGAAACGGAATCGGAATAATCAGACGCCCGTTACGATACCTTCGATATAGGTTTTCAAAATATGTATGCCGGTCTTGTTATCGCCGCCCCAGGGGATAATAAGGTCGGCAAACTTTTTGGTGGGCTCGATGAACTGTTCGTGCATGGGCTTCAGAACTTTCTCATAGCGGTCGAGCACCATTTCCACGGTACGTCCACGCTCCACGACATCACGGCGAATGTTGCGGATAAGACGCACGTCGCTATCGGTATCGACGAAGATTTTCAGGTCCATCATGTCGCGCAGTTTCTTGTAGTGCAAGGCCATGATACCCTCAATGATTATTACGGGCTTAGGCTCCACATGCACCGTCTCCTTCTGCCGGTTGCTCTCTATATAAGAATAGGTGGGCTGCTCCACGGCCTCGCCATGCTTCAGCATACGGATGTGCTCCGTCAGCAGTTTCCAGTCGAAGGCATCAGGATGGTCGAAGTTGATGGCCTTGCGCTCCTCGGGCGTCATGTCCGTCGTGTCATTATAATAGGAGTCAAGGGGAACTACTGCTGCGCAATGAGGTGGCAGCGACTTGGCAATCTGCTTGACGACGGTGGTCTTGCCCGAACCTGTTCCGCCTGCTATTCCGATGATGGTCATTGTTTAATATTTAGAGGTTGAGAAGTTTCAGTCTTGATTTATAAGTTGCAGAATACTTGCTGATAGAACTCCGCCTTCTGCTCGACACGCATGGGATATGCGCGAGAAGTGGAGGGCATGCGATAGAGCCGCATCTGACGGCCTTCGAGCACGAATGGGCTGTACTGCCCCACCCTCGGCTCTGCGATGCCGAACTGCCGGCAGGCAATGGTAGTGGCCAACTGACCAGCCGTAACGACGGTATGGCACTGAGGCAACCCACGAAGCATGGCATGCAAATCAGTTTCTTCGACCACTTCGAGGTCTTTGTCGCTGGCCGTGTTCTTTGTTCGGATGATGCGGGTGCAAGTATCGAAGAGGGCAATGCCCTTCTCCTTCAGAAAGGCGACGATGGCATCAAGGTCGTAGCTTTTCTGCTCCTCTCTCACGAAGTGCTGCTTGTCGCCGAAGAAACAAATTCCAACCAAGCGCCACATGTCGTTGGTGAAGTTCGGGTAGTAGAACTTCATGCACCAGCGTTTCTCGGCAGGTGGAAACGTACCCAGCATCAGTACCCGTGCATTGGCTGGCAGAAACGGTTCAAAGGGATGAATCTCCACTTTCCTATTGCTCTTTGATGAGATATACCAGCGTCGGCAGATGGTCGCTGTAGCCATCGAGCCATGCACCGCCGGCATGAGTGCGAAGCGGGTTGCCCTTATACTTGCCATCCTGCTGGAACATGTAGTCGCGACGGAAAATCTGATGACGATAGAACGTAAGCTGCTTGCAGTCGATGTCGCCGGGTTTCACGTCGAGGTTCTTCTTCATGGCCTTGGCATCAACCAGGTTCTCTGTCAGAATTATCTGATCGAAGAGGTTCCAGCGTCCGTCGTACATCAGCGTACCCATGCCCGACGCCAGCGTGTCCCACCACGGGTTCCATAGTCCTTGTTTCTCGACGTCCTTCACTTTGCGAACGGCTCCCAACGACACTGCCATCGACTTGTCGTGAGGGTCGTCGTTCATATCGCCCATGATAAAAATCTTCACGTCGGGGTCTTCGCGCTGCAGCAGTTCCTTCACGGCACGTATCTGCGAACCGCCTTCCTCACGATAATAGCTACTGGCAGCGCGTGAAGGCAGATGGTTCACGATGAAAGCCACATGCTCGCCGGCCATCGTTCCGCTCACGGTAAGGAAACCACGGGTGGCACGCATCGAGTCCTCGGGCAGATTATATTTATAAGGATACAGCTTTACATCGCGCACTTGGAACAAAGCCGGATTGTAAAGCAAAGCGCAGTCGACACCACGCTGGTCGGGTCCTTCGACATGAACAAACTTGAAGTTGCGTGCCTTCAACGGCTCCTGATTACACAGGTCGGTCAGACACTTGGCATTCTCAACCTCGCTGACCCCGATAGCTGCACAGCCGATGTTCGGCAGACGATCGGTTCCCATCTCAGCAAGCACACGGGCCATGTTGCGCAGTTTGTGATTGTACTTCAGCCCAGTCCACTTGTTGGTGCCGTCGGGCAGATACTGATAGTCGTTCTTGCCGTTGTCGTGACACGTATCGAACAGGTTTTCGAGGTTATAGAACCCCACTCCATAAAGCGCATATTTCTTCTGCGCATTACCAACGCTAACGCCGACCAGCAGCAGGAGCGTCATGAAAAGAACGGTCTTCTTCATATAATGGTCAGTAATAATTTGTGCAAAGATAATAGAAAAATAGCACATAACCAAATATTCTTCCATATTTCCACTAAAAAAAGAAATGTGCTGAATGTTTTGGCAGTTCGGACATTTTTCGTTATCTTTGCACCAAATAATCAATAAATAACTAAAAACAAACAACCGTATGAACAAAAAACTGCAACTTGCGGTGTTGGCGATATGCATCGCTCCAGCTGCAATGGCCCAGGAGGTTGACTCCGTAGCACAGGCCATGCACGACGAGCAGGCATTCACCTTCACCGAGGCACAGCTTGGCGAAGACGACGATGTGACGCAGAACATCACGATTGTCTCTTCAAACCGTAATGCCTACGCCAGCGAGGTGGGCTATCGGTTCAGCCCAGCCAGGTTCAAGTACCGTGCCTACAACTCTAAGTACAACGAGATTTACATCAACGGCAATCCTGTGAACGATGCTGAGCGTGGCGAGTTCCGCTTCTCGTTTGTCGGCGGACTCAACAACCAGACCCGTTCACAAGAATCGTCGCTGCCTTTCGAGGACAACATCTTCTCCATGACAGCCATGGGCGGTTCCAACAACTACAACTTCCGCCCCAGCAGCTTCGCCACCGGCAGCCGTGCTTCGATTGCCGGTGCCAACCGTAACTACACGGCCCGAGCCATGTATACCTATAATACAGGCGTCATGGAGAACGGATGGGCATTCACCGGAAGCCTGACCTATCGCTGGGCCAACATGGAGACGGCCTACATTGAGGGTACATTCTACAATGCACTCTCCTACTTCCTCGGAGCCGAGAAGCTGATCAACGACCAGCACTCCGTGTCGCTCGTCACCTGGGGCAACCCCACGGAACGCGCCACGCAGTCGGCCTCTACCGACGAAATGTACTGGATTGCCAACTCGAACTTCTACAACCCTAACTGGGGATATCAGGACGGCAAGAAGCGCAACTCGCGCATTGTGAAGGACTTCGCTCCTGCAGCCCTGCTCACCTGGGACTGGAAAATCGACAATTCCACCAAGCTGGTCACCTCATTGCTGGGCAAGTACTCCATGTACAGCAGCTCGCGCCTGAACTACAACAACTCTACCAATCCGGCTCCAGACTACTACTCGCTCATGCCATCGTACTTTTACGATGTGTGGGCTCCCTACGATGGAGACCGCGACGAGGCTGCACTCAGCAACTGGCAGGCTGCCTATAACTACCTGAGCAGCTCGAAGGCCAACCGACAGCTGAACTGGGACCGCATGTACTACGCCAACAAGATGGCTACAGCACAGGGCGTAGATGCCATGTACTACCAGCAGGCCTACCACGACGACCAGCTATCGTTCAGCCTTTCGTCGGCCTTGCAGAAGAAACTGAGCAAGAACCAGACGCTCAATGCCGGACTGAACCTCTCTACCAACAAGGGCATGCACTACCAGACGATGGAAGACCTGCTGGGTGCCGGTTCCTTCCGTAACATCAACACTTACGTGGTGGGCACCTATGCCGAGAACTCGAACGAGGTGCAGTACGACATGAACAACCCCAACAAGCCCATCAAGGAAGGCGACCGCTTCGGCTACGACTACAACATCCTTGTGAACAAAGCTAACGCCTGGGCAAACTACTCGATAAACGTGATGAACTCACACATCTTCGTCAGCGGCCGCATTGGCGGAACCACCATGCAGCGCGACGGAAAGATGCGCAACGGTCTGGCTCCCGAGAACTCTTACGGCAAGGGAAAGACGGCCAAGTTCCTCGACGGAGGCGGCAAGGTGGGTGCTCACATCAACCTCGGTGCAGGCCACACCGTCACCCTGGGTGCAGGCTACGAACTGCGCACGCCGACAGCACGCACGGCTTTCTCGGCTCCCCAGATCAACAACGACTTCACGACCAACCTGAAAAACGAGAAAGTATTCTCGGCAGAGGCAGGCTACCAGCTGCTCACCCCATGGCTGCACGCCAACCTCAACGGCTACTACAGCCGCCTGCAGGACGTCAGCGAATATTCAATGGCCTACAGCGACGTGCAGCACTCCTTCAGCTACATCTCGCTCACGGGCATCAACAAGGAATACTACGGCGTGGAACTGGGCATGAACTTCAAGGTAACCGACTGGCTGAACATCAAGGCCCTGGGAACCATCAGCGAAGCTAAGTACACCAACAATGCCAACGTGCGCTACATGCTCTCTGAAGACGGCAAGTATCGCGACGACATCTGCGTGAACAAAGGCATGCGCGAAGGTGGCACACCGCTCACCGCCGGCAGCATCGACCTGAGCTATCATGCCAACGGCTGGTTCATCGACCTCATTGGCAACTACTACGACCGCATCTATCTGTACTACTCGCCTATCACTCGCTACTACAACGACTTCCCCGATCCCGATGGCGACGGTATTCACGACCTGACCGACCTGCCCTCGCAGTATAAGGGCAAAGGCGGTTTCATGCTCGATGCCTCCATCGGCAAGAGCATCTACCTGCGCCATGGACGCAGCATGAGCATCAACCTGATGCTGACAAACCTGCTGAACAACGTGAAAATCGTGACGGGAGGTAATGAACAGAACCGACGCGACAAGGACGAGACGGGCGAAAACATTCGCACCTACTCATTCCAGGACAGCCCCAAGAAATTCTATGTTCTAACGACTGAAGGATTATGAAAAAGATACATTATATATTCATTGCATTGGCCTGCTCGCTCTTCACGGCCTGCATGGACGGCGACTGGGACGAGCCTTCCTACGACAACGGCGCTCCCTTCGGCAACAACGAGCTGACTGAAGACGGGCTGACCACCATCGCCGAACTAAAGACGCAATTCAAGTCGGTCATCGACGGCGGCAGCTACGCGCAAATCACTAACGACGTGAAAATAAAAGCTACGGTGACAGGCAACGACCTGGGCGGCAACATCTACAAGCAGCTCTTCGTCGAAGATGCCACCGGCGCCATCTGCATTGCCATCAACCAGAGCGGACTGAACGGTTTCATGGCCGAAGGACAGGAAATTCTGATCAGCCTGAAAGACCTCTACATCGGAGGCTACGGCAGAATGGCTCAAATCGGAACGCCCTACAACAACAACGGCAGGATGCAGATAGGACGCATGGCACAGTATGTTTGGGCAAACCACTTCAAGGTGGTCAACCCCAAAGCTGAACTCATCACGCCACAGCCCGTCGACTTCAACACCGTGAAAGACAGCATCGACGCCAATGCCGGCAAGCTGGTGGTGCTGAAAGGCGTCACCTTCGCCAATGCCAACGGCAAGAAGCGCCTCGTTGACGGCGTGCAGGCTGGCGGCAACTACTACAACCAGAGCATCAGCGGCATGAGCAACGTCGTGGTGCGCACCAGCTCTTATGCTGACTTTGCGGCTATGGTCATGCCTTACGACACCATCAACAAGAAGCCCATTCCTTGCGACATCGTGGGCATTGCAGGCCGCTTCAACAACGACTGGCAAATCCTCATCCGCAAGACAAGCGACATCAGCTTGACAAAATAAGCCCTACACCTTATATATAATATATAGAATAACGAACTGAAACAAAAAAAAAACAACAATATGAAAAAGAATCTTTTCAAGCTCATGGCGCTGGCTATCGCGGCCATGACATTCGCAGCCTGCGAGGACGTACCTGCTCCCTACGACTTCCCCTCCAGCGGAGACGACAACGGACAAGGCGGAGGCACGACAACTGTGACTCCTGTAGGCACCGGCACCCAGGCCGACCCGTTCAATGTGGCAGCAGCAATAGAGAAATGCAAAGTAATAGGTGATGTAGAACCATCGGAGAAGTTCTACGTCAAAGGTATTGTCGAGTCCACCACGGCAGCCGACGACACCTATGGTAATGCTACCTTCGACATTGTCGACGTTGATGGCGGTGATAAATTCAAGTGCTTCCAAGTGGCTGGCACCGACGGCAAGAAACTTCCTAAGGGCTTCGTTGTCAACCAAGGTGACGAGGTAGTGGTGTATGGCCCCATCTACAACTACCGTGGCAACACTCCCGAAACCGCTGGTAAAGGTGCTGCATACATCGTCACTGTCAATGGAAAATCGACTGACGGAGGCGATGCCCCAAGCGGAGAAACCATCGGCACCATCGACAATCCGCAGACGGTGGCACAGGCACTTGTCGTCATCAATGGCCTTGGCGACGGTGAAGCCACCTCTGAGCTATACTATGTGAAGGGTAAGATTAAGACCATTAAGACCACAGCAGACAACATCGCCAAATACAAGAACATTGACTACGTCATCACCGACGACGGACAGAACGAGCTGACCGTGTTCCGTGGAAAGAACCTCAACAATACAGACTTTACACAGGCCGGACAAATCAATGTGGGCGATGAGGTGGTCGTGCTGGGCAACCTGCAGAAGTACGTCAACCCCAACACGGGTGCTGTGGTTCCGGAAATGGCCCAGGGCAACTACATTGTAAAACTGACAGCTGGCAGCAATACACCAGAGACACCTTCTAACACTGGAACCAAGGAAAACCCGCTGACGGCTTCGCAAGCCTACGACGCCGTGGCTGCCATGGAAGCCGGTGTCACCTCGACAGTCGATTTCTATGTAAAGGGTAAGGTGACGAGCATCAAGTACACCTTCAGCGCTAAGTATGGCACGGCTACGTTCAACATCTCTGACGATGGTAAGGCTAGCGATAAGGAGTTCATCGCCTACAGCTGCTACTACCTCGGCAACAAGTCGTGGACGGAAGGCGACACTCAGATTGCCGAAGGCGACGAGGTGATTGTGTGCGGAAAGGTTATCAACTATATGGGCAGCACTCCCGAGTTTGCCAGCAAGCAGAACTACCTCATCTCGCTCAACGGTGCTACTGCCAGCCAAGGTGAGAACCAAGGCGGAGGCGGTGAAGTGAGCGGCAACGCAATCGAGGTAACTTACGGAAGCCTCGGCATCAGCAGCCTCGACAATCCTATCACGCTGACCGACGGAACGACCCTCACCTTCGCACAGGAAGACGGCAATAACGTCCCCGTCTACCATGCAAGCACCAGCATTATCAGAATGTATGCCCGCAACAGCGTCACCATCAATGCCGGCAGCAAGACGATTGCCAGCGTTGTTTTCCACTACGACACCTATAACGGAACGGCCTACAAGGGCAACGACGAGATGTTTGGCGAAGCCGGTAGCAACAGAATCACTCCTACGAAGGACGACAAGAACGTTACGTTCAGCAATGTGAACAGCAGCACGCTGAAGGTTGTCAATGCATTCGCAGAGAAGAACAGCGGCGGCACGCAGTTCCGTTGCACGGGCCTGACCATCAACTATGCAGAATAAGGGCATGATTCCAACATGCCGCCCCCTTTACTTATATATATCACCATGAGGTCGATGAAAATGCCTCCAAGAAGAATTTGAATGGCAGCCCACTAAAAAAAAAGAAAAATGGTTTTTCAAAAACTTCTGTCATCTGTCATATTTTCGTCGTAACCCATTGAGGGACAATGTAAAAAGTCAAAAAGCAACTGTCATTTTCGGTCATATTCGGTCATATTTTTGAGGGAAAAAGGAGCAAAAACGGCACTTTTCGAATAGAAAAGCGGCACTTTCGTAGGAGAAAAGCGGCACTTTCGTAGGAGAAAAGCGGCACTTTCGTAGGAGAAAAGCGGCACTTTAACAGGGGAAAAGTGCCGCTTTGGGTATGCTCAAGTGCCGCTTCGGCCATGCTCAAGTGCCGTTTCAGCTATGCTCAAGTGCCGCTTCAACTATGCTCAAGTGCCGCTTTGGCCATGCTCAAGTGCCGCTTCAACTATGCTCAAGTGCCGCTTCAACCATGCCTAAGTGCCTTTACGTGTTCTTCTGAAAGCCAGCGACAGAAACTTTTCAAGTTTTTCTGCAAAAGATTTGGTTGGGTGAAAAAAAAGTCGTACCTTTGCAGCCCGAAATAGTATTATAACAAACAATTACACAACAAAATGAAAAAAGGAATACATCCAGAAAACTATCGCCCCGTCGTGTTCAAAGACATGTCCAACGGCGATATGTTCCTTACGAAGTCCACTGCAAAGACTAACGACACTGTGGAATTCGAAGGCGAGACTTACCCCGTGGTAAAAGTGGAAATCTCGAGCTCTTCTCACCCCTTCTATACTGGTAAGAGCAAGCTCGTCGACACGGCCGGACGTGTTGATAAGTTCATGAGCCGTTACGGTAAGGCTTCGAAGAAGTAAGATACACATCACACCACATTGATACAAGAACACTAAGAAGGTGTGTCCATGGTAGTTGCATATGCCAAGGGCGCACCTTTTTCTATATAGCAACGCGAGCGAAATGACAACACTAAAACTGAAAGCCAGCCTCCAGCTGCTTGCGATGGCAGCCCTGATGGTAGCAATGCTGGCATCGTGCGACGACGACGACAAGCTGCCGAAGCCGGCCGACAATACTGCTGCCGACCAGGAGAACACCAACAAAAACCCATCGACTCAACCTGACTGGACAAGACTCGAGTTTCCACACGTAAGCACCGGCGACGCAAACAGCACGGTGCTCATTCGCCGCGTGCCTACCTATGGCATCAACTACGCCATTGAATACAACCTCGCCAAGCGCACGCAGCGATGGACCTGCTGGCAGTGGTACGACGGCAACAGCGGCACTTCGTGGAACCGCAAAAACTGGAACTACGAGAAAAACAACCCCTGGGCCATGCGCAACCTGCAGGACTACGGATGGGGTGACCCCTTCCAGCCCGACCCCGACCTGTCTGCCGAAACGCGCACGGAGCTGGAGGAATACTACGACTGCGGCTATCAGCGGGGCCACATCTGCGCCTCGGCCGACCGGCTCAACTCGAAGGAAGCCAACGAGCAGACGTTCTATCTCTCCAACATCATGCCGCAGTCGAGGGCGCTGAACACCGGCGTTTGGGAAGACATGGAGAGCAAAGTGCGCTCATGGAACACGCGCGGCTTCCGCGAAACGCTCTACGTGGTGAAGGGAGGCACCATCGACAAGGCCGACCAGATACGCGGCTACACGTCATCGGGCATGCTCATTCCCGGCTACTTCTTTATGGCGGTGCTCCGTCAGTATCAGGTGAACGGACAGAACCGCTACAAGGCCATGGGCTTCTGGATAAAGCATCAGGACAGCTACAAATCGCAGCGTCTGAGCGACTACGTGGTGAGCGTGGCCGACCTGGAGCAAAAGACGGGCATCGACTTCTTCTGTAACCTGCCCGACCAGACGGAGCGCGAGGTAGAAAACGTGACGAAAGCTCAGCTGCTCAGCGACTGGGGACTATAGGGAAGGTTGAAAAAAACGAAGAAAAAAGAAGCAACATTTGCATAATCGGAACTTTTTACGTAAATTTGCGTCGGAATATTCAACAACAAAACCAATACACAAAAAAGAAATGAAAACCATCTACGATTTCACTGTCAAGGACAGAAAAGGAAAAGACGTGTCGCTCAAGGAGTATGCCAACGAGGTGCTGCTCATCGTGAATACAGCTACCAAGTGTGGATTCACGCCACAATACGACGAGCTGGAGAAGCTATATGAGAAGTATCACAGCCAGGGATTCGAGATTCTCGACTTCCCCTGCAACCAGTTCGGACAGCAGGCCCCCGGCACCGACGAGAGCATCCATGAGTTCTGCAAGATGAACTTCGGCACCGAGTTCCCGCGTTTCAAGAAAATCAAGGTGAACGGCGACGACGCCGACCCGCTCTACAAGTTCCTGCAGGAGCAGAAAGGCTTCGCCGGCTGGGACATGGAGCACCCCATCGCCCACATTCTCGACGACATGCTCTCGAAGGCCGACCCCGACTACAAGCAGAAGGCCGACATCAAATGGAACTTCACCAAGTTCCTCATCAACAAGAAGGGACAGGTGGTTGCACGCTTCGAGCCAACGGAGAACATTGAAAACATTGCCAAGCAAATTGAAGAACTGCTGAAATAAATGGAAACGACGAAATGTCTTATCATCGGCAGCGGCCCCGCAGGCTATACGGCTGCCATCTATGCCAGCAGAGCCAACCTGCAACCCATCGAGTACAGCGGCATGCAGCCGGGCGGACAGCTGACTCAAACCACCGAGGTTGAGAACTTCCCCGGCTATCCGCAGGGCGTCGACGGCAACCAGATGATGATGGACCTGCGCGAGCAGGCCGAACGCTTCGGTACCGACATTCGCGACGGCGAAATCGTGAAGGTCGACTTCTCGCAACGCCCTTACAGAGTGTGGGACGACAGCGGTCGCGAGCTGCAGTGCAACACGGTGATTATTGCCACCGGCGCTTCAGCCAAGTACCTGGGCCTCGACGACGAGCGCAAGTACAACGGACAAGGCGTCTCGGCCTGCGCTACATGCGACGGTTTCTTCTACCGCAAGAAGACCGTAGCCGTAGTGGGCGGAGGCGACACAGCCTGTGAGGATGCCCTCTACCTGGCCGGCCTGGCCAAAAAAGTCTACATGATTGTACGCAAGCCATTCCTGCGTGCCTCAAAGGTGATGCAGCAGCGAGTCATGGAACACGAGAACATCGAGATTCTTTTTGAGCACAACACCTTGGGCCTCTTCGGTGAAAACGGTGTGGAAGGTGCCCACTTAGTGAAGCGCAAGGGCGAGGCCGACGAGCAATTGGTCGACATCGCCATCGACGGTTTCTTCCTCGCCATAGGCCATAAGCCCAACACCGACCTCTTCCGCGAGTGGCTCGACGTTGACGAAGTGGGCTATCTGAAGAAGATCGACGGCACGCCGCGCACGAAGCTCCCCGGCGTCTTCGTTGCAGGCGACTGTGCCGACCCTGTCTATCGCCAAGCCATCAGCGCTGCGGGCTCTGGCTGCCAAGCAGCCATCGAGGCCGAACGCTTCCTGCTTCAAGACTGAAATACTGTTTCTAAGGCATTTTGACTTTCTAAGGCGAACGCCTCAAAAAGTCCGGACATAGAAAAGCCTCGCTTCACAGCGAGGCTTTTCCTCTTAAACTAAATTAATCAACCATAAACCTTAACCATTAAAATCATTTGACAACGCAAAGATAGTTCTTTCTTCGAGCAATTGAGTAGAATAACTATTATTTGAGGTTGAAATAACGCTAATTAGCGTATTTTACACCCAAAATAACGCATTTTTAACCCAAAAGCAAAGATTTTCCGGCAAAGATTGGTGATAATTGAAGAAAATAGTGTATCTTCGCAGTCGCAAAAAGAAGACCAACCGACATGCAAGCACTGATTGTCATCATAGCCACCATTGCTATTATTGCTACTTTTCTCATAGGTCGCAGTATCTATAAACGTAGCGCCCGCCTGCGTAACAGCATACAGATGGCACGCATTTTCACCAACATCAGCCACGAACTGCTAACGCCGCTGACCGTCTTGTCGGCCTCAGTCGAACGAATGCGCGACCAAGAGCCCAAGTTCAGCACAGACTATGCACTCATGCAGATGAACATCGAACGCATGGTGCACCTGCTGCAGCAGATTCTGGAGACGAGTAAATCGCTGAACGGAAGTCTGAAGCTGCTGGTGTCGCAAGGCGATGTCATGGAGTACATCACACAGACAGCACTCAGCCTGGAACCGCTGATGTCCAGACGCCATCATAAATTCACCATCCAGTGCATGCCGAAATCGATGATGGGATGGATAGACACGGATAAAATAGACAAAATCATCTACAACCTGCTGTCGAATGCCGCCAAGTATACCAACGACGGAGGCCAGATCATGCTGCAAGTACGCACCAACTACACCTACGACCACATCACCATCAAGGTAATCGACAACGGCATAGGCATCTCGGAGGACAAGAAAAAACATCTCTTCCAGCGTTTCTACGACGGCGACTACCGACGCATGAGAACCCGAGGCACAGGACTGGGACTGGCACTTACGCGCGACCTCGTCTATCTGCACCGCGGAACCATCAGCTGCGAGAGCGAAGAAGGCAAGGGCACCACCTTCACCATCGAGCTGCCCATCAGCAAGGAGTCGTTCCTGCCCGAGCAGGTCGATGAAAAGAACAAAGTCAGTATCAGCACGTCTCGCTCGGCTATCCTCGACTTAAACAAACTGCTGCCCGAGGTCACCCCACCCTATCTGCAAAGCAACGAAAGTCCCCATGAAGACGCCTACACGCTGCTGCTGGTAGAAGACAACCTCGACCTGCTGGTGCTCATGCAGCAATTACTGAGCAACAAGTATCACATTTTAACTGCCAAAAACGGCATCGAGGCCCTGGAGGTCATCAAGAAAACGAAGGTCGACCTGATTATCAGCGACGTCATGATGCCGGAGATGGATGGCAACGAGCTGACACTCAAACTGAAAAGCGATCCGCTGACCATGCATCTGCCCATCATCCTGCTCACAGCCAAGACACAAGAGGAAGAAAGGCAGGAGTCGCTGCGCATCGGTGCCGACGACTATATGACAAAACCGTTCCGCCTGGGCGACCTGAAACTGCGCATCGACAACATTATCGAGAACCGCAAGCGCCTGCAGGACAGCTCAGAAACCGCAAATGCAGAAGAGGCAGAGAAAGAGCAAATACTGACACCCGAAGAAGAGTTCATGCTGCGTGCCACTACCTGCGTCAACAACCACTTAGCCGACGCCGACTTCAATCGCGAAACCTTTGCGCTGGAAATGGGCGCCTCGGCCTCAACACTCTACAACAAGCTGCGACAGCTGACAGGAAAGAACGTCAGCACCTTCATTCGCGACATCCGACTCAAAGAGGCTCGACGCATCGCCCTCTCGGAAACAGGCATCCGCGTCAGCGACTTAGCCTATCGCGTAGGGTTCAGCGACCCTAAATACTTTGCCACCTGCTTCAAGAAAGAGTTTGGAATGCAGCCCAGCGAGTTTATTGGCGGGCAGGGCGAAGAAAGCAGCGGGAAGCCAGCAAGCCAAGAAACGTAAGCAGTCCGTTGAGCATCAGCAGCTCATAGCCAAACCTATAGCCCCAAACGTGCCAGGCAAGCACATCCAGAGCATAGCAAAGCAGCGGCGAAGCCACACACACATAGGGCACAAGACGGTCGCACACCGACTTCTTGGTGAGTAGTCCAAAGGCAAAAAGGCCCAACAGCGGACCGTAGGTATAGCTCACGATAGTATAGATGGCATCAATGAGCGACGTGCTGTTCAGCACTTGAAAGGCCAGGATAAACACCACAAACAGCAAACACATCACCACATGAATGCGACGTCGCAACCGCTCGTCATCAGGACGTTCGCACACATCAATGCAATAGCACGTCGTGAGCGACGTCAGCGCAGAGTCAGCACTACTGAACGAAGCCGCAACTATTCCAATGGTGAAAAGCACCTCGACGAATTGAGCATTGGGAGTCCACTGAACAAACATCGGCAACAAATCATCGCCCTTCGGCAGTTCCATCCCCTGCCCTTCAAACAGTTGCGCCAGCAAAACACCCAAAGCCAAGAAAAGCAGATTGGCAGGGAGGAAAGCCACACCGTAAGAGCACATGTCCTTCTGTGCTTCGCGCAGCGTGCGGCAAGTCAAGTTCTTCTGCATCATATCCTGGTCGAGCCCCGTCATCACTACGACTATGAAAGCACCGCTCACCAGCTGTTTCCAGAAATTCTGACGACTCATCCAGTCGTCGAACACGAAAACACGGCTTCGCTCATCAGAAGCAATGGCGTTCACGGCATCGCCAATCGACAAACCTTGCTGTCCCATCACATTATATATAATAAGGAGCAAGGCTGAGAACAGGCACAACGTCTGAAAAGTATCGGTGAATACCAGCGTGCCTATGCCGCCACGACGGGTATAAAGCCAGATAAGCGCCACCATCACCACTACCGTCAGCCAGAAAGGAACGGCAAAAGCATCGAACACAAACCGCTGAAGAATGATGCATACCACATAGAACTTCACAGCCGACCCAGCCAGTTTCGAAAGCAGGAAGAACCAAGCTCCTGTCTTATAGCTGTATCGCCCAAGACGCTGGCCTAAGTAGGCATAGATACTTGTCAGGTTCAGCCTATAGTATAGCGGCAACAGCACCAGCGCCACCACCACGTAACCTATGATAAAGCCCATGCAAGTCTGCAGATAAGTCATCTGCGTATTCATCACCATGCCCGGCACCGACACAAAAGTGACGCCCGAGATTGATGCTCCCACCATGCCGAAGGCCACCATATACCACGGCGCCCGACGGTCTGCGCGAAAGAACGTAGCGTTAGTAGCCCGCCGTCCGGTCCACCTACTGATGCAGAAGAGCAGGGCTACGTAAATCAGTACAGCAATCAGAATCATGGGTGCAAAGGTACAAATATGTGAGAGAAAAGACAAATTAATTTGAACTTTTCAATATTTATTCGTATCTCTGCAGCAAAAAAGTGAAAAAATTGCCACTATACATTGGAAATACATGATGCAACTGCAACTTTTTTCACTATTAACTTTCCACTTTACCCTTTTTTTATTACCTTTGCACACGGTAATTATTCACCAACAACAAAAAACGATGTCAAAACAAAAGAAATTCATCCTCCAAGAGAGTGAGATTCCTACACAGTGGTACAACATTCAGGCCGACATGCCCAACAAGCCCATGCCGCCCATACACCCCGCTACGAAACAGCCCCTCAGTGTAGACGACTTGGCACACATCTTCCCCCGCGAGTGCTGTGTGCAGGAACTCGACACCGAGCACCGCTGGATTGACATACCCGAGGACGTACTCGAAAAGTACAAGTACTACCGTTCTACCCCACTCGTCCGTGCCTATGCACTGGAAGAGGCCTTACACACCCCCGCACACATCTACTTCAAGAACGAGTCGACCAACCCGTTAGGCTCCCACAAGATCAATTCTGCCCTGCCACAATGCTACTATGCCAAAAAAGAAGGCACCACCAACGTAACTACTGAGACAGGAGCCGGACAGTGGGGTATGGCACTTTCTTACGCTGCCAAACTCTACGGACTGGAGTGCGCCGTCTATCAGGTGAAAATCACCATGCAGCAGAAGCCTTACCGCTCGAGCGTCATGCGCACCTTCGGTGCTGCCGTCACTGGCTCACCTTCTATGTCGACCCGTGCCGGAAAAGACATCATTACCAAGGATCCCACACATCCCGGTTCGCTGGGCACCGCTATCAGCGAGGCTGTAGAGTTGGCAACAACCACTCCTAACTGCAAGTACACGCTGGGCTCCGTGCTCAACCACGTAGGATTGCACCAGACCATTATCGGTTTGGAGGCTGAGAAGCAAATGGCAATGGCTGGCGAATATCCCGACATCGTGATTGGTTGCTTCGGCGGTGGCAGTAACTTCGGTGGCATCTCGTTCCCCTTCATGCGCCACAACCTGAGCGGCGAGCGCCACACAGAGTTCATCGCAGCCGAACCCGATAGCTGCCCGAAGCTGACACGCGGCCAGTTCCGCTACGACTTCGGCGACGAGGCTGGCTACACCCCGTTGCTGCCCATGTTCACCCTGGGCCACAACTTCAAGCCTTCAAACATCCATGCCGGCGGTCTGCGCTATCATGGTGCCGGAATGATTATCTCACAGCTTATCAAGGACGGTATGATGCACGGTGTAGACATTCCACAGCTCGAAACCTTCGAGGCTGGTCTGCTCTTTGCACGCACAGAAGGCATCATTCCTGCCCCTGAAAGCTCGCACGCCATTGCAGCTACCATTCGCGAGGCAAAGAAATGCATTGAGACCGGCGAAGAGAAAGTGATACTCTTCAACTTGTCTGGACACGGGCTCATTGACATGCCGTCGTACGAATCATACATCAACGGCGATCTGCAGAACTATACAGTCACCGACGAGATGATTGCTAAGAATCTGGCAGAGCTCGACAAGTAAAGATAAGTAAACAACAAAAAGGCTGCGCTCCTTCATCAGAAGCGCAGCCTTTTCTTTTTGCCAGCTTTTGTATCCTTAGCCGATTTCAATCTGGCGTGAAACCTTTGCTTTCTCTTCCACAATCTTCGGAAGCTCCACGGTGAGCACACCGTTCTCGACCTTTGCCGAAATAGCATCCTTCTTCACATCATCGGGCAAGATGAGCGTCTGCTCATACTTAGAGTACGAGAACTCGCGGCGCAAGTAGCGCGTGCTCTTATCCTCCTTCTGCTCGTTCTTCTTCTCCATCTTAATAATAAGGTTACCCTCGTCGTTGATGTGCACGTTGAAGTCTTCTTTCTGCATGCCCGGAGCTGCCAGCTCTACTGTGTAGCCCTTGTCACTCTCCTTCACATTGATTGCGGGTGCAGTAGCACTTACCTTCGGCATGAAATCAGTGTCGAAAAGATCGTTGAACACTGTGGGAATCCAGCTGTTTGTTCTCATCATTGGCATCATAGTTTTGTCCTCCTAATTTTATTTATTTGTTTGTTATACGTTTCTCTGATAGGCCTCCTCAGTGAGGCTTTCACCCATATAAATGCAAGAAGAGTGCCAACGCAGGTGCACACGCCAACTTGTCATAAACAGCAGACAAATTGACACAAAACCATAAAAAGGTGGCACTAACAGCAAGCAAACTCGCAACTCTTTTGTAACTTTGCAGCGTGTTATACAGAAACAGAAGACGAAAATGACAACTACCGACGTACTCATCATCGGCGCAGGACCGGCAGGTTCCGTCTGCGCAAGCCTGCTCAAGCAAAAAGGAAAAGACTGTCTACTCGTAGACCATGCCACATTTCCACGCGACAAGATTTGCGGAGGAGGACTGACCCCGAAATCATGGCGACAGCTCAACGAACTGCTACCAGGTTTTCAGTATGAGTACCATCCTGTAAAACACATACGCCTTTACATTGATGGTGAAGCCGCCTGCGAATTCGATTCCGAACAGGAACTTCGCATTGTGAAGCGGCGCGACTTCGACCACCTGCTGCTCCAGCACTATCAGAAGCAGGGAGGACAGTTCCGGAAAGACGCACCGGCCAGCATCGAAGAGCAAGCTGACGGCAGCATCGTGGTCACCATGAAGTCAGGCGAGCAAGTGAAGTGTCGCTATCTGGTAGGCGCCGACGGCTCGAACAGCTTTGTGCGCCACTACCTTACAGGGGGCAAAGAGCATGGTATTCTGGCTATGGAGCAGTATTTGGACAAAGGCGTCTTCGACCATCAAGACGACATCGTCGTAGAACTCTCACGCCAATACGACACGGGAGGCTATTTCTTCCGCTTCCCCAACAGCGAGAAAGACGTCGTAGGCTACGGCGATGTAAGCACGACACCCGAGCGGTTCAGTCAGGTGCTACGCAACAAAGGCATAGCCGAGGCAAAGTTTCGCGGAGCCTATATATACCTGAGCAACGACTATCCCCTCAACGACCACATCATTCTGATAGGCGATGCCGGCGGATTTGCCAATCGCGTCACCTGCGAAGGCCTTTACGATGCCTTCGAAACTGCACGCCACGCCGTCAGTGCCATCGTCGACGAGCGGCCATTCCGCGAAACAAACCAGCCAATCTTCAAGAAAATGAAGAAGGAGGAGCGGCTGTTCGGCTTCTTCTTCAGCCCCTTCAGTCTCTGGCTGATGAAGACCGTAGCCCGCTGCTCCCCCCGCCTCATCAAATTCTGCTTCGATGCAAAGATGAAGCGCGAAAGTTTCTTTAACCGCAGTGGAAGTACTCGTTGACGAGCTTCAACACTTCTTCGGGATAATTCTCGATGTTCTTACGCAAAGACGCATCGTCGAAAGCACGTAGCTGTGCGATAATGCCGTCAATCATGGCAGGGCTGAACACGTCGTACTGCTCGTAGACCTCGCGCTGCTTGGCAAGACATGCCGCTGAAGCTACGCATGAGTCGGGCAGCTGAGCCAGCTGGGCAAGGCGGTCGGCGTTCTGCGCATCGTGGATGTTGACGTTGACGTAAGTCCGCTCTGCCACTTCCAGCGCATCTGCCATTTCGAAACCATGCCGGCAAGCTACACACAGACCGGCCAAGAGCTGATAGAGGTCAGCAGAACCATCAGGAGAACGCATCTCCACAGTCTGCTTGCCACTCATGTCGCGCACTTGTGCCTGCTCGTTCGGGTTTGCCATGGCCGACATGTCGGTTCCTGCCGCCCATCCTAAAGGTACGCGCACCAATACCGAGCGGTTGCGGTCGCCCCAGCACACGTTGGTGGGTGCTTCCTGATGCGGCACCAGTCGGAAGTAGGAAGTAGGGTTCTTGTTGCCAAAGGCCGTAATCGACGGTGCCAGATCCATCATGCCTGCAATCATGCGGCGCGCATCCTGACTAAGAACGCCTTCGCTGAGCATCTGGTTGTGCCCATCCTTCGTCATTCGCATGTGTATATGCAATCCGCTACCAGCCTTTCCTGTCGTGATTTTCGGAGCAAAGGTCACGTCATAGCCTTCCTGCCATGCCATATTCCTGATTACCCATTTAGCCAGCATCAGTTGGTCGGCAGCCTGTTCTACGGGAACGGGCAGGAACTCAATTTCGTTTTGCTCGTAAGTCTTGCCGTCGAGCGTAAAGTTGCCCACCTCTGAGTGGCCATACTTGATTTGCCCGCCCGTCTGCGCTATTGCCTCCATGCAGCGGGTGCGGAAATCATTGGTTTTAGCATAGGGAGCCGACTCATGATACCCGCGCTGGTCGACGGCGGGAAACACTTGTTCATCGTCGGAAATCACGTAGTACTCCAGTTCGCCCATTGCTTCAAACTGCATGCCAGTTACGCGAGTGAAAGCCTCCGACGCCTTGCGCAGCGTCTGTTCTGGCGCGCTGGCCAACGGTTGTCCGTCCTTGTCGAAGAATGAGCAGAGCATCGTCAGCGTAGGCAGCGGAGCAAAGGGGTCGAGGAAAGCGGTGCGGAAGCGGGGCAACACATAGAGGTCGCTGCTGCCTGCCTGAATAAACGAGAAAAGGCTCGAGCCGTCTACCCGCTCACCGCAAGTCAGAATGGTGTCAAGATAGTCGAGGTCTGTCAGCACGAAGTTCAGTGTCTTCAGTTTGCCATCTCCTCCAGGGTACATAAAGTTCACCATCCGGATTTCGTTCTCACAGATGTACTTCACGATGTCGGCCTTTGTAAACTCGGCTGCCGGCTTTTTCAGGAAAGCCACTACCGGATTGGCATGGAATGCCAACTTCTCATTGTAATCGTTCATAGTTTTTAATTGTCTTAAGTAAGTATGATGCAAATATACTGAATATATTTGCATTAGACGAATACTTTGACTTTTTTAACTATTCTACCGAAAAAAAAAGCTGCTTGTCAGACGCTCTGCAACACACGCACGGCCTCGCCTACCGTTGGCACGTCGGCAACAACCATAGAACGTTTGCCGTTCTGCTCGCGCAGCTTGCAGCGTTGCACGTTACGGGTCATGAAGTCAATGACGCGCCCGAAGGCAGCACTCTGATAGAAGGGACTGTTGGCGTTCGAGACAAAGTAGAGGAACATGCGTCCCTGCTTCAGCATGATTTTCTCGCAACCCAGCTGCATGCCCAGCCTGCGCAGCGGCACTACCTGCAACAGCTCTTCGGCCTGCTGCGGCAACTTTCCGAAGCGGTCTTGCAGCCGCTTTCTGTAGGCCTCAAGCTCACTGTCGTCGCGAGTGTTGTCGAGTTCGCGGTAGAGCAACATGCGTTCTGAGTCGTTAGGCACATACTGGTCGGGGAAGTACATCTCAAGATCGCTCTCAAGGGTGCAGTCGGCCAGCCACTGGCCATTCGTCATTGACCACTGACTGTCGTCGTCGGCCGCTTCGTTTTTCGATGTCTCGTGGTCAGCAGCCGTCTGTGCAAGCTCGGCGGGCTCCTCATTTCTCAGCTCCGCCATCGCCTCGTTCAGTATCTTCACATAGGTCTCATAGCCCAAGTCGCTGATGAAGCCACTCTGCTCAGCCCCCAGAAGATTGCCGGCGCCACGAATGTCGAGGTCTTGCATGGCAATATTGATGCCGCTTCCCAAATCGCTGAAGTTCTCGAGCGCTTCCAACCGGCGCCGGGCGTCAACAGGCAGTGCCGAGAGCGGTGGCGCCAGCAGATAGCAGAACGCCTTGCGATTGCCTCGGCCCACTCGCCCGCGCATCTGGTGCAGGTCGGAAAGTCCGAAGTTGTGAGCTGCATTGATGATGATGGTATTGGCATTGGGAATGTCGATGCCGTTCTCGACGATAGTCGTAGAAAGCAGCACGTCGAAGTCGTGGTTCGAGAAGTCGAGAATGATTTGCTCCAGTTCCTCGGGCTTCATCTGTCCGTGTCCGATGGCCACTCGCGCATCGGGCACATACTTGAGAATGACCTCGCGCAGATGTTGCAGGTCGCTGATGCGGTTGTTCACGAAATAGACCTGCCCGTTGCGCGACAACTCGAAGTTGATGGCATCAGCAACGATTTCTGCTGAGAAGGTATGAATCTCCGTCTGTATGGGGTAGCGATTGGGTGGCGGCGTCTGAATGACGCTCATGTCGCGGGCTCCCATCAGCGAAAACTGCAATGTGCGCGGAATGGGCGTAGCACTCATCGTGAGCGTATCGACATTGGTCTTCATCTGGCGCAGCCGCTCTTTGGTCGACACGCCGAACTTCTGCTCTTCGTCGATAATAAGCAATCCCAGGTCGCGGAACTTCACCGTCTTGCCTATCAGCTTGTGAGTACCTATCAGAATGTCTATCTTTCCCTCGGCCAGGTCCTTCAGCAGCTGCGTCGTCTGCTTGGCCGAACGGGCACGCGTCAGGTAGTCGACACGCACCGGCATGTCCTTCAGTCGCGAGACAAACGTGCGGTAGTGCTGATAGGCCAGCACCGTCGTGGGCACCATGACTGCCACCTGCTTACCATCGCAGGCCGCTTTAAAGGCAGCGCGCACGGCAACCTCGGTCTTGCCAAACCCTACGTCGCCACACACCAGACGGTCCATCGGCTTCTGCTGCTCCATGTCGGCCTTCACCTCTTGCGTAGCCTTCAACTGGTCGGGCGTATCTTCATAGAGGAACGAGGCTTCGAGCTCGTGTTGCAGATAGCTGTCGTGGCTGAAGGCGAAGCCGCGCTGCTTGCGGCGCGAGGCATAAAGCTTGATGAGGTCGCGGGCAATGTCCTTGATATGTTTCTTGGTGCGCTCCTTCAGCCGCTCCCACTGGCCCGTGCCCAGCGTAGAGAGGCGTGGCGACTCACCACCCTCCTGCGACTTATACTTCGACACCTTGTAGAGCGAGTGGATGCTGACGTAGATGGAGTCGCCCCGCGAATAGGTGATTTTTATCATCTCTTGATAGCCGTCGCCTTGCGGCATGCGCACCAACCCGCCGAAGCGGCCGATGCCGTGGTCTACGTGCACCACATAGTCGCCAATCTCAAACTGCTGGATTTCCTTCAGCGTCAGTGCCATCTTTCCGCTGCGGGCCTTGTCGCTCTTGAGGTTGTACTTATGGAAGCGGTCGAAGATTTGATGATCGGTGAAGAAGCACAGCCGCGCATCGTTATCGACGAAGCCCTCGTGCAACGTGCGGTCTACAGGCACAAAGTCTTCCTTCAGGATTTCCTCCAGGCGCTCGGTCTGCTTCTTGCTGTCGGCTAATATATATAAGGTGTAGCCCTGGAGCCGATAGTCCTCGAGCGTTTTCGACAGAAGCTCAAAGTTCTTGTGGAAAAGCGGCTGGGCGCTGGTAGAAAAAGAAATCTGCATAGAAGCAGAGGCACCGAGCGACTTCGCAGCATGCTGCCCGCCGCCGGTCGAGCTTCTGAGCTCTATGCGGCTGAACTCGATAGCCTCGCTCAGGAACTGCGCTCCCGTCGAAAGCTGACTCTCGCTGCGCAGCTGGCGCTCTATTTCCTGCTGCTCCAGCTCGGTGGCCTCCTCCATGCGTTCCATCACGGCCTGCTTCGAGAAGCCTTCGCTGTAGGCACGCTCTATGGCCTCGCGTATGAACGTCAGGTCCTTCATCACCAGCATGGTGTCTGACGGCAGGAAGCTCATGAACGACACCCGCTCGCCAGCCTCGGCCAGCTCAGGCACTATCTCTATGCGCTCACGCTGCTCTTTCGACAGCTGGTTTTCTACCTCGAACGTTCGTATAGAGTCAATCTCATCGCCAAAGAAGTCGAGGCGGAACGGGTACTCACAACTGTAGCTATAGACATCGAGAATGCTGCCACGCTGGGCGAACTGACCTGGCTCGTAGACGTAGTCGACTTCGCGGAAGCCGAAATCGCGCAACGTGTCGGCAATGTCGTCTACCGCTATCTCCTGCCCTTTCTGCAGGGTAAGCGTACGTTCGTCGAGCTTCTTTCGCGACACGACCATCTCGGCGATAGCCTCAGGATAGGTCACGATGTAGAGAGACGCCCCATTGTCGGCCACGCGCGAAAGCACCTCCGTTCGCAGAATTTCGCTGGCAGCATCTTTCTGGGCATACTTGATGGCCCTGCGATAGGACGACGGAAAGAACAACACCTGCTCATCGCCCATAATCTGCGTCAGATCATGATAGAAATAGCCTGCCTCTTCGGCATCCTGCAATATAAACAAGAAAGGAGCCTTAGCCTTGTTTTTCGCCGCGCCTGCTTCGCAAAGACTTCCGAAGAGCATCGGGGCGGCAGACCCCACGAGCCCCTCGAGGAAAATCACCTTTGCCGACTAAGCATCTGTAAATCCCGTATTTTCATTTCTGGCTGCAAAGGTACTGAAAATTGGGCGCAGTACAAAACAAACTGATTTGTTTTTTTATCTGGATGCCGACGCACAAGTAAAGGCTATCCAAAATACTTAAGCTTAAATTCTCAGAATAATAGCTTAAATTCTATTCCATAGTAATTGCAGTAGTTATCCAACGCCTGGAAATATCTCAAAAAGCGATGCCACCTTGGGGATAACGCCAGAGGCAATGTTGGGCTATTGAACGACAGCCATCCGTATCGCCTTATAACATTTACGAGACCTCACTCCTTCCTGAATGTAATGTTTCTCCATTTACCTAGAAGAATTGGGCAATGCTTATCACAAAAACCAATAATATAGTAACAGATAATTATAGTGACAAATGGAAACAAAAATGAGATTATGTCAGGAAGCAGATAGTCGAGTACATGTAGAATTGGAATGTGAGTCCCTAATACAACCAATGTTCCTTTCGATATGGTTTCGGAGAATTGTGTGGCTGGAATCTTTGAAGATAGTATGAAAAGCAATACTGATGACAATATCGCATTTATCACAAATAGCAGATAAGAACGCCCATAATCATTGGCGACTATACCACTGCCGCCATTGAACAAAGGCAGTAAGAAGAATAATAGCACCAGAGGGAATATATACTGCTTGGAAACACTTTTGGGATTCCAATTCCTATCAAGAAGATAAAAACCTGTACAGAAAAAAATGAGACTTGGGACCATTCTTCCTATCAGATAACCACGGAAAATAGAATCGATGCTGACAAGATGTCTTTCGAAGGTCATATAGAGAACGCAAACTGATGCAATTGCAATGTAGTACTTTCTAGTCACCTTTAGCGGCTTTATGTCACCAAATAGGAATCGTAGTCCTAATAAAGCCCATAAAAACCAATCTCCTATAAAAAAACCATCTCCCAATCCATATCTGTAATGTAAGAATCTGAGAAAAAACTGTGGAGTTGCTATTGAGGCCAAGGTTAGGTCTCTTAGAAGCAATTGAACTGACAAATTCACAAGAGAAAAGAATATGACAGGTATAGCAAATGACAAGACTGTTTTATACCATGAATGCGGTTTGAACAAATAGCCTGAAATGATGAATAATGCAGGCATATGAAATGAGTATATGTAAGTTATAAGTAAATGATTGTCTGTACAATGTCCTACAACCATAAGGAATATACATATTGTTTTAGCTATGTCAACAAAAGCGATTCTCGATACTGGCATACGTTTTTTTTATTGTCCGCAAAACACCCAGAATCGGACTGGTTAAATTGATGATGCGTTGACCACAAAAGAAAAAGCGGGGTATCTGGCTTCTGCCTGTTCGCTATTCGAGGCCTTCCACAGCCTTGGTTGTAAACAGACAGAGTGATACACACGCCATTGATATACATTGAACGCCCGTAAAAGCGTACTTGAGGACGTAGTTAGTCCTCTGCACGCCAACAGGACGGTATATACCTACCCGTAGCACCAACCTCTGCAATGTTTTCGACAACCAATTCGATTGTGGTTGTTTCGAATAGCCAAAAACAAAGCGTCAGCTACGCATTTCCTAAATGTAGTGCTCCCTCCCGATAGCCGCTCCACCGTATTTCATTGTGGCTCGGCGTGAGTTAGCAAGTGCAAAAATACTCATTTTTCCTCAAATAACACCTGATATCCTAAAAAATTCTACAATTAGGAGTAAGAATTTGGTTTATTTCATGGTGAAATATCATCGATATAACATTAAAGAAATCCACATTGGTAGTCAATGAACGTGTTACACCATGACGTAATTCTGGAGTGTTGACACGTATTCCGCAATCAACAACGCACATGCGAGCCACCGATAAAAGGCTGTTCTCAGATAATCTTAAACCCCACTCTATCGCTTGAAATATCGAATTGTCATTCGAAAAGCGGCACTTTACGACAAGAAAAGCGGCACTTTACGGGGCGTAAAGTGCCGCTTTTCGCATCGGAAACCTATGCTTTTCCAATGGATTAGTCCATGCTACCCGCGAGACTGAAGGGTGTTGAGCACACGCGACACGTCAAGACGGCTGTCGCCCACCTCAGCGGCAAGCTGACGCATCAGGATATGAAAGACCTTGGAGCCGGCAGGATAGACGCAACGGTCGATGAAAAAGTGCACTACACGCTCCTCGAGCGACTGCGGAGCCCGACGCCACGGACGATGAGACAGACGCTGATGACGGGTGGAGAGGATGCCGAGCAGATTGAGGCGAACAATGAGAAAGTCGTCGAGCAGACGC
This sequence comes from uncultured Prevotellaceae bacterium, assembly GCA_902771785.1. Classification (GTDB taxonomy): domain Bacteria; phylum Bacteroidota; class Bacteroidia; order Bacteroidales; family Bacteroidaceae; genus Prevotella. Next base: position 5,000 of record CACXYH010000037.1, on the reverse strand, counting down.
ATCACCTCGTCTTTCGAAAGCGTAATGAAGTGGCATTCGGAAGTGGTCTGGAAGGTGTGGGTGAAGCGCTGCGAGAGTCCGAAGAGCACTTCGGGCTGAAACATGTAGGGAGCCAACAGGTGCTCGTCGACAGAATAAGAGTAGTCGTCGCTGGCTGTGGTAACCTGCAACTTGCCGCTCACAAGGAAAAAAAGCTGCTGGCAGGCATCGCCCGGGCGGACGACAACCTTACGGGCCGAGGCCTTCATGAAGCCGAACTTGGTGTTGCCCGCCATCTGCTGAAGATCGGCGCGGCTCAGTCCCTGAAACAACGGGAACTGCAGAAGCTGGTCATAGAGCCTCAGTTCGTAGTCCATGACATTGTGTGCTATGTAAGGCTATTCCTGGATTTTGTCTTTGAGCGCAGGCGAATACCAGACAGCAAGCTGGCCTTGCTCGTCGGTATAGATGAAATAGGCCATCAGCTCGGTGTGGCGCGACAACAACTCGCGTGCCTTGTCGAGTCCCATGACCATGAACGAGGTGGCATAGGCATCGGCAGTGGCACAGTTGGGGGCTAACACCGTAGCCGACAACAGGCTGTGCTGCACGGGATAGCCCGTGTGAGGGTCGATGGTATGGGCATACTTCTTGCCGTCCTTATAATAGAAGTTGCGATAGTTGCCGCTGGTGGCCATAGAGCAGTCCGACAGGTTGAGCGTGGCCAGCAGCTCGCCACCGGTACCCAAAGAGTCTTCGGTAGGCTTTACTACGCCAATGCGCCACGGCAGGCGGCTGGGGCTGATGCCTTTGGTAATGACCTCGCCTCCAATCTCTATCATATAGTTCTGTATGCCACGCTGCTGCATAAGACGGGCAATGACGTCGCAGCCGTATCCCTTGGCAATTGCGGCGAAGTCAAACTGATTGCGAATGAGGAGCAGGCTGTCCACCTGCTTTCTCGTAGGCAGCTGCTCGTGCTTGAAGCCGAAGCCCCACGCATTGACGAGCGGAGCAACGGTTATGTCGAAGGCGCCATCGGTCTCCTTGCTGACGGTCTGTGCCAGTTCGTAGACCTCAGTAAACATGGGGCTGGGCTGGGGATGCTCGCCGCGGTTCATACGGCTGACGGTAGAACTATCGTTGAACATCGAGAACTCGCCATCGACCTTCGCCAGTTCTGCCTCGATTGCCGGCTGAAGGTTCTCGTCAGCCTGATAGGACACATTATAACCTGTGCCGAAAACAAATCCCTGATGATGCTGGTAAGGCATGGCGTGCTGCTGACGGATGACGAACACAGTTCCGGCAATGAGCAACAGCAGGAAAGGCACCTGCCACAACAGTTTCTTCTTTCTTGTCTTGTCCATAGTCAATAGAATAGTTTTAGGTTCAAACGTCTCAGATGTCTATCATAACATTGAAGGTGGCTCCTAAGCTGGTGCCATCGCTGATGCCAAAGCCTGGCACGTACCACGTCTTGGAAAGGTGTCCTTCGCGATGAGCCAGACGCCGCTTATAACGCACGCTCCAGCCAAGATGCAAGGGACCGGTAACCTTGGAGTCGAGGCCAAAGACCACCTCGGCCCAGTGCTGGGAGCACCGCTGTCCCACGACGTCGTATCCGGCGTCCCACTGCCAAACAGGGTCAGGCGAGGGTTTACTCAAGATGTCGACCTTATAAGAGGTGAATGCATAGCGCAGTCCTGCATAAATGCGATTGCCGGAATGCTTGTTTCGGGCAATATTGACATCGCAGCCCAGTCGGAAATAGGGCGCCGACGTCTTGTAGGTGATAGTGGTCACGGCATCGTCTTCATGACTGGCACGGCCTATGCCCAGCTCTACAATGGGGAAATACTGGTCGTGAAGATTCAGCCGAAGGGCACCTTCATACTGACCATAGTCGCCAAGCATCGTCTGGGCAGCGCCCACGAGGTCGAACGAAACCGCAAAGCCACGAAACAGAGGTACGCTGTCGTTCACATACTTCAGGAACCCCTGGGCGTGCAGGCTGCCTACACCGGTGCACAGCCATAGCAACACTAAGCTAACGCTCCGTGAAATAAATGTGGAAATGCTCGGTCGATGGGTCATAGTCTACACTGGAATGATTTATTATAATGGAGTCAATGCCACGATGGGTGTGGCGTACGGCTGTAATCTCATGAAAGAAAGACGGAGCACAGTCTACCGACTCAAAGTGAGAATAGTTTTCTTTCTCTATCCAAACGGTGTCGATGGTTACGTAGTTGTTCTGGTCGGTCACCAGAAACACGAAAGTGTCTACAGGAAGGTTGTAGCTTATAGGCAGCGTGAACGTCGTCAGCCCCTGCCCTTGGTTCATCACCAAGGTGTCGGTTCCGTCCTTACGCTTGGTCCAGACGCTCAAGGTGTCCACCAAAGTATCGGCACCCTCTGCTCCATAGACGCTATAGATAGTATAAACCTTGGTCTGAATAGGGCAATCAACCGATGAGCAGGACACATTGAGTGCGAAAAGCCCAACTATCCAGGCAAGCATCAGCCACCTGGTCTGCATGAGCGCTGTTGTATGACGCGTCTTCTCCATCAACATCCGGGGTGTTTAGATTTTCTTCTCAACCTGATAGTCGTTACGATTGGTCGACGAACGACTGATGAGGTCACCAAGGAAGCCTGCAAGAAACAGCTGGGTGCCAATCATCATCATGGTGAGTGAAATGTAGAAGAACGGAGAGTCGGTCACTAAACGCTGGGGAATATGATTGGCCAGACACCAGAGCTTGTCTGCACCGATAACAAAGGCTGCCACAAACCCAATGAAGAACATCACCGAACCGAGAAAGCCAAAGACGTGCATAGGCTTCTTGCCAAAGGTGGAAAGGAACCAAAGCGTTATCAGGTCGAGATAGCCATTCACGAAACGGTTCCATCCCATGAACTTCGATTCGCCATACTTGCGGGCCTGATGGTGAACAACCTTCTCACCTATCTTCTCGAAGCCCGCATTCTTGGCAAGGTAAGGAATATAGCGATGCATCTCGCCATAAACCTCTATATTCTTCACAACATCGCGGCGATAGGCTTTCAGACCGCAATTGAAATCGTGCAGGTTCTTGATGCCACTCACTTTGCGCGCCGTCGCATTAAAGAGCTTAGTGGGAAGCGTCTTTGAAAGCGGATCGTAGCGCTTCTGCTTATAGCCAGACACCAAATCGTAGCCATCCTCCTTTATCATACGATAGAGCTCAGGTATTTCGTCGGGCGAGTCCTGCAGGTCGGCATCCATGGTAATCACCACATCGCCTTGGGCTTCGGCAAATCCACAATAAAGGGCCGGACTCTTGCCATAGTTACGGCGGAACTTAATACCGCGAACATGCTCCGACTGCTGCGAAAGCTCTTCTATGATAGGCCAGGAACGGTCGGTACTACCATCGCTGATGAAAATCACTTCGTAGCTGAAATGGTTCTGCTCCATAACACGTGCTATCCACGAATGCAGCTCAGCTATTGATTCTTCCTCATTATAAAGGGGTATTACTACTGATATATCCATATTACACTAATTTCATTGTTCATTTTTCACTTCTATATGCTTACGCTGCATGAAAGCAGCAATAGGCATCCCAAGCACGATACCGATGGTTATAAGAAAGGTCAGCGAGTTAAGCGCTATGTCTATCGGACGCATAGACTGCATCAAATGCAGGCTCTCATTCATCGCATCGCCCATGTTATATTGCGCAATCATTGCCGTTGCCTCTGGAGTGTTCATTGCCTCGGTAAGCGACTGCAGCATATAGCCATTGTCAAAATAGGCAAAATAAATGCACTGGGCTATTGCAAATAGTATACCGGCATAAAAAAATACCAGTATCACATAAGCCCATGCACGCAGAAAGGAAATTATCCCCTCCAAGTCCTCGTCACGAAACTTGCGAAGTCTTCGAGCTACAAAGAAAGGAATCACAACAGCAATTCCCATGGAGAACAAGCCATATATTGGAGAAGTAAAGCCACCTATATAGCTGGCAAAAAACAAGACCAACAACACCGACAGCAATGCTCCGTCGATTCGGGCGTAGGCCTTCAGTTGTATGTATTCTGGCGCAGTCATCCTCGATAGTTATCTGTTACAAGTTGCAAAATTACTCATTTTCCGCCATATTAGACATCTCTTGCTACAAAAATAAGTTAAAAACGGAAAAATAATGAATTTAGTACTATGTACTATGAACTATTTTTGTTACCTTTGCACCCGCTTTTAGAAAAGATATGGGCAAGTCCTGTACGGCCAGCTCCTGAGGAATCCTCCAGGACGGGAACGTAGCAAAGGTACTTGGTTGTAGCGGCGCGATGCAGACCGCTTGCCCACCCGCCTCTTTAGCTCAGTTGGCCAGAGCACGTGATTTGTAATCTCGGGGTCGTTGGTTCGAATCCGACAAGAGGCTCAAGAAAGCAAGAGGGAATGTCGATGACATTCCCTCTTTTTTGATTACTATCATATCGTTTGCGTATACATTAAAGCACGGCAAAGTCCTTAATATGATTAATCTCTGGATTTGAAAACAACGAGCCAACTATCGTTACAACATCAAAACGATAGGTATTATCTAAATGGTGACTCTTTATATAATGATTTGCCGATAGCCGCAAGCTATTCAGTTTCCTGTAATCCAATGCAGCCTCAGGATCCATGAAATCACGGTTCCTGCGGGTCTTTACTTCGACGAACACAAGCACATCTCCATCCATCGCAATAATATCCAAGTCGCGGTGACCCGATCTCCAATCCCGTTCTAGAATCACATAGCCTTTATCGCGTAAGAAAGAAGCAGCCAGTTCTTCTCCCCAATGACCGAAATCATTATGCTCTGCCATAATACATCTATAGTATTAAAACTCTATTCAATTATAAAAGTAACTTTCAACCTAATAAAAAGAGCCCTGCTTCATGTCTGAAACAGGGCTCCTCGCTTTTGTCTTCTGATAAAAGACGGCGGCCTCCTACTCTCCCGCATTGCATTGCAGTACCA